>CBIFVW010000173.1:0-8112 GCA_966186155.1 uncultured Sphingomonas sp. | reverse complement strand
TTCCCCGGGACGCAATATGCGCTGCTCTCGGGCCTCGCCTTCCTGATCCCGAGGCTGCTCGCTGGCCTGTCAGGCGTATTCCAGAAGGCGATCGGCTATGACGGCTTCTTCATCATGGCGGGGACGATGAGCGTCGCGGCGCTGGTGTTCGTGCCGTTCATCGTGCGGGCGAAGCCCCGTCCCGACGGCGAGGCCGCAGCGGCATGATCGAAGCGGCTTTCGCGCCGGCCGCCGAAGCGATCGCGGCCGGGCGCATCCCGGGCGCGACGCTGGGCGCGGTCGCGGCGGACGGGCGGCGCTGGACGCGCCATGCGGGCATGGCGGCGCTGGTTCCCGAACCCGAGCCGCTGACGCTCGACCACTGGTTCGACCTCGCCTCGGTCTCCAAGGTGATCGCGACGACCACGATGGTCCTGCGGCTCGCCGACGAGGGCAGGCTCGACCTCGACGCGCCGCTGACCACGGCGATCCCCGATCTCAGGCAATATGACGTGGCGGGCGCCTATGAGCGCACGCTGACCTTCCGCGACTGCCTCGCCCATCGCACCCGCTTCCCGGCGGTCGAGCCGATCTACACCTATGGCGACGATCCCGCCCGGCTGCGCGCCTTCGTGCTCCAGCGCGAATGGCGACACGTGCCCGAGCCGGTTTATTCGGACATCAACTTCATCCTGCTCGGCATCGCGATCGAGCGGATCACCGGCGCGCCGCTCGGCGCATGGCCTTTGGGCGAAGGCCTGCGCTTCGGCCCGCCGCCGGGGCCGGCGGTCGCGACCGAGCGCTGCATGTGGCGAGGCCGCGTGCTCAAGGGCGAGGTGCATGACGAGAATTGCTCGGCGATGGGCGGCGAGACCGGTCATGCCGGGCTGTTCGGCACCGTCACGGGCGTGCTCGACTTCGCCGAGGGCGTGCTCACCGGCGCCTTTTCCGAGGCGATGCTCGCGGCGATCCGGACGCCGCAATATTCGCATCGCACCTGCGGATGGGAGCGCAAGTTCGCCGGCTGGTCGGGCGGCCAGGCCTGCTCGGTCGAGACGATCGGCCATACCGGCTTCACCGGCACGGGGCTGTGGATCGACTTCGAGCGCGGTCTAGCCTGGACCCTGCTCACCAACCGCGTCCATCCGACGCGACATTTCGACAGCGGCATCTTCACGCTGCGCCCCGCGACCGGGGACGCAGTCATTCAGGCCTGGGAGGCACCATGATCTCGTTGCTGGCATTGGCGATCGCGCTTGCAGGTCCCGACGACCCCTCTCCCGCCGACAGGCTCGCGCACGAGCAGATGCTGGTCCTCGACACGCATCTCGACACGCCCGAGCTGTTCGAGCATCCCGGCTGGGAGTTCGACCGCTGGCACGACCGCGACTTCGACAAGAGCCAGGTCGACCTGCCGCGAATGGAGCAGGGCGGGCTCGATGGCGGCTTCTTCGTGATCTACACGCCCCAGGGGCCGCTGACGCCCGAGGGCTATGCCAAGGCGCGCGACGCGGCGCTGACCCGCGCGATGTGGATCCAGCGCGTGGTCGCGGCCCATCCCGACAAGATGGAGCTGGCGACCACCGCCGCGGACGCGGTGCGCATCGCCAGGACGGGCAAGCGGATCGTCTTCCAGTCGATCGAGAACAGCTATCCGCTCGGCGAGGACCTCAGCCTGCTCCAATGGTTCCACGACGCGGGCGTGCGGATGGCCGGGCCGGTCCATTTCCGCAACAACCAGTTCGGCGACAGCGCGACCGACAAGCCGAAATGGGGCGGGCTGAGCCCGTTGGGCAGGCAATGGGTCGCCGAGATGAACCGGCTCGGCATGGTGATCGACGTGAGCCACGCCTCGGACGACGTGTTCGACCAGGCGCTGGCGTTGTCGAAGACGCCGGTCATCGCCTCGCATTCGGGGCCCAAGGCGATCTTCGATCACCCGCGCAACTTGGACGACGATCGGATGCGGCGGCTCGCCAAGGCCGGCGGCGTGCTGCAGATCAACAGCGTCTATCTGGTCGAGGGCGACCATGACGCGGCGCGGAACAAGATCGCCGACCGGCAGGACGCCTGGTGGACGCTCTCGCCCGCCGAGCAGCGCAAGCTGATCGCCGACAAGGCCAGGGCCGACGCGACCAACCCTTATCAGGGCGCCGATTTCGAGCTGTTCATGAAGAGCCTGCTCCACGCGATCGCCGTGATGGGGGTCGACCATGTCGGCATCGGCGCCGACTGGGACGGCGGCGGCGGCGTGCGGGGGATGGAGGACATCACCGCGCTTCCCAAGGTCACCGCTCGGCTGCGCAAGGAAGGATTCTCGGACGCCGATATCGAGAAGATCTGGAGCGGCAACGTGCTCCGCGTGCTCAAGGCGGCGGAGGACTGGGCGGAGAGGAAATAGGGCCGGTATTCCTCTCCCCTCCCGCGGAGGGGAGAGGGAATCAGGCTCTCAGGCCGCCTTGCCGGGCTGCGGGGCCGGGCGTGCGGGCCGCGGCGGGGGGATCGCCTTTTCGCGCCGCGCGGTCGTGGCGGTGGCTTCGGGATAGCCGAGCAGGAAGCCCTGGACCTCGTCGCAGCCCTCGCGCAGCAGGATCTCGAGCTGCTCATGGGTCTCGACGCCCTCCGCTAGGATCGGGATCGCCAGGCTTTTTCCGAGCGCGAGCACCGCGCGGATGATGGCGGCCGCCTGCGGGCTCCCCTCCAGCTCGGCCGCGAAGAAGCGATCGAGCTTGATCTTGTCGAACGGGAAGACGCGCAGCGTCTCGAGCGACGAATAGCCGGTGCCGAAATCGTCGAGCGCGATGCCGATGCCGAGCGCCTTGATCTGGCGCAGCACGAACAGCGCGCGGTCGCGATCCGCCATGAGCGCGCTCTCGGTGAGCTCGACCTCGAGCCGCCGCGGCGGCAGGCCGGTCTCGAGCATGACCTGGTGGAAAAGGTGCGGCAGGTCGACATGCGCGAGCTGCAGCGGCGAGACGTTCACCGCGACCTTGGAATCATGCTCCCACGCCATCGCATCGGAGCAGGCGCGGCGCAGCACCCATTCGCCCAGCGTCAGGATCAGCCCGTGCTCCTCGGCGATCGGGATGAACACCGAAGGCGCGATCGCGCCGCGCGTGGGATGGGTCCAGCGCAGCAGCGCCTCATAGCCGGTCACGGTGCCGGTCGCGGTGCTGGTCTGCACCTGATAATGAACTTCGAGCTCGTTGCGCTCGATCGCGAGCCTGAGGTCGTTCGCGAGCTCGCGGCGCTCGCGGATCGCCTCGTCGAGCTGCGAATCATAATAGCAGGGCACCGGCGCGCCTTCGGTCTTGGCGCGGTACATTGCGAGGTCGGCGTTGTTGGCGAGCGCGTCCGCCTCGGCGGCGTCGTGCGGGAACACGGCGACGCCGATGCTGGCGCCCAGGCGCGCCTCGAACTGACCGAGCGACAGCGGCGCCTTGAGCTCGACATTGATCCGGTTGGCGAAGGCGACGAGCTGCGTCCGGTCGGTGAAGCGGGTGAGCGCGACGAACTCGTCGCCGCCGAGCCGCGCCACGAAGTCGTTCGGTCCCAGCGCCTCGCGCATGCGCTGCGCGACGAGCATCAGCACGTCGTCGCCGGCCTTGTGGCCGTGCAGGTCGTTGATCTCCTTGAACCGGTTGAGATCGATGGCGCACAGGCCGACCTGCGTCTTCGTCCCCCGCGCGGACTCGATCCGGCGCTCGAGCTCGGTCTGGAAGGCGACGCGGTTGGGCAGGCCCGTCAGCGCGTCGTTGAGCGCCATGTAGGTGAGCTCGCGCATCGCGTCGGAACGGGTCCGGCGGTCGATCTGCGCGGCGAACACGCCGGCGGCGATCACGATCCCGCCGACCAGGGCCGTCGCGAGCGCGAGCGCGCGCAGGTCGTCGGTCCGGAGCGGCGTCTGGTCCAGCGCGAGCGGGGTGATCTTCATCGCCGTCATCGCAGTGAAGTGCAGCGTCGCGATGGCGAGGACGATCAGCACGGTACCCAGCGCGATCCGGCCCCGCGCGATCTTGTTCGGCCGGAGCGCGGTCAGCGCCGCGCCGGCCAGGATCATCGCGCACAGGATGGAGGCGGCGACATAGCCCGGGTCCCAGGTCACCAGGCCGTCGACGCGATAGGCCGCCATGCCGGTATAGTGCATCGCCGAGATGGCGAGGCCGAACAGCGCGCCGCCGATCGTGCCGTAGATGTCCTTCGAGCCCCAGGCGGCGATGACGAAGCCGGCGAAGCAGCCGACCACCGCCACCACCAGCGACGCGATCGTGAGCACCGGATCGAGCGTCACCGGCACGCGCGCCTCGAAGGCCAGCATGGCGACGAAATGGGTACACCAGATGGTCGCGCCCGCGGCGACCGAGGTGAGGAACGCCCAGCCCAGCCGCTGCGCGCCGGAAGTGCCGCGCGCGCGCTCGAACATCTGGACGATGGCGAAGGAGCCGATGCAGCAGATCGCGACGGCGAGCGCCACGAGCCAAGGGTCGTGCTCGACGGCTATGCATAGCGCGACGTTGATCAATGCCCCACCATTTCGCGACTCCGGCGCCCGGATGACCCCGGGTCAAACGGTGTCATCGGGGGTGGGGCGTTACGATGGAGTAAACGCGCGCCTGCGTAATAAATGAATCGCGGCTCGGCCTAGTTGGCCGCCGCCACGAGGTTGAGCGCCGCGTCCATGAAGCTCGTCGCCGAGGCGTTCTGCGGCACGTCGTTGGCGTAGATCGCGAACACCAGCGTCCTGCCGCTCGCCGCGGTCATATAGCCCGCCAGCGCATTGGTGGCGTTGAGCGTGCCCGTCTTGGCCTGGAGCCTGCCTTCGAGCGGCGTGCCCTTGAAGCGGCGGGCGAGCGTGCCGTCGACGCCGGCCACGGGCAGCGTCTCGCGCCATTGCGCCCCCCAGGGCTGGCCGGCGATCCAGCGCAGGAAAGTCACCACGCCGCGCGGCGCGACGCGATTGTAGCTCGACATGCCCGAACCGTCGGAGAAGTCGTAGGCGGTGCGCGGCACCCCGGCGGTCGTGAGCATCGCCTGCACCTCCGCCACGCCGTCGGCGAGCGAGCCCGTGCCGCGCAGCAGCGCCACCCGGCGCAGCGCCAGCTCGGCATGGAGGTTCTGGCTGACCTTGTTGATGTGCTTCAGATCCTCGGCGAGCGGCGGCGGCACGAGCCGGGCTAGCGGCTCGGCCATGGGCGGCCGCGCGGGCGGCGTGCCCTTGCGGACCGCGGGATCGTCCTCGGGCATGGTCACGCGATGGCGCGAGGAGATGCGGCCCGTGACGCGCACGCCGCGCGCCTCGAGCAGCGCCTTGAAGCGCCAGGCGGCGTAGTGCGCCGGATCGTCGATGCCGAGCTTGAGCGTGCGCGGCTTCGCATCGGCACCGATCGTGCCGGTCAGGCGCAGCAGCCGGCCGTTGGGATCGCGGTCATATCCGATCGCGTTGCCCTCCCCCGCCACCGTCACGACGCGGTTGTCGACGGTGTAATAGGGCCAGGGCTGGTCGAGCCCGGGCGCCTCGCCGAGCTTGCCCGGCGTCACGGTGAGCGCCAGCTCGTTGTCGTCGAGCGTCAGCGCCGAGATGCCGGTGCCCGAGGGCGTCGGGATGTTGTTCCAGCTCATCCCCGGGCTCCAGCGCTGGTCGGGGAAGAGCGTGTCGTCGCCGATCACGTCGCGCACGCGCTTCGTCTTCGCCGCGACCGCGTCGGCGAGCGTGGCGAGGCAGTCGGCCTGGCAGTCGACTGCGCTCGACAGGCGGGCGTCGCCATGGCCCTCGAGGATCACGTCGCCCCCGTCGAGGCGGACCGCGGTGCCGCCGGCCGTGTCCGGCTCTCCGATCCCCGGCAGGTTGAGGAATGCGGCGGCCGTGGTGAACATCTTGGTGTTCGAGGCCGGGATGAAGCGGCCGTCGGGGTTGATCGCGACGATCTCCTTGCCGTCCTCGGTCGCGACGACGAGGCCGAAGCGCGTGCCCGGCGCCGCCTCGGCGAACTTGGCCTCGACGCGCTCGGTGAGGGTCTGCGCGGTGGCGGGCGCGGCGACGAGGATCGCAAGGGCGAGGAGCTGCTTCATGCCGCGAGCGTAACCGTGGCGAAGCGGCGTGCAAACCCGCGATCATTCAGAGGGTTCGCGCGGGCATAACCGCCGCGCATGCCGGCATTGTTCCGGCAACATAGCGCCTGCACGGTGGCGTAATGATCCTGCGTACCGCCCTGAGGCTCTGGTGCGCGTTGGTGCTGGCCATGGCCGCACCGGCGCTGGCGCAAACCGACGATCTGGCGGAGGCGCTCGCGCTGCCGGTCGCGAGCCAGCTGACGGGCGCGCGCGACGTCCCCCGCTTCGCCTGGGTCGAGAACAGGGCGGGCAGGCGCAACGTCTGGATCGCCGATGCGGGCAAGCCGGCGCGGCAAGTGACGCGCTATGCCGAGGACGACGGCATGATGGTCTACGACCTCGCGCTGAGCCCGGACGGCAAGCGGCTCGCCTATGTGCGCGGCGGCGACGACGAGTTTCCGGACGGCAGGATCCCCAATACCGCCTCGGCGCCACTGCCGCCGGACCAGCGGCTGTTCCTTGTCGAGGAAGGCGCGCCCGAGCCGGTGGCGATCGGCGAGGGGCACCTGCCCGTCTTCTCGCCCGACGGGACGCGGATCGCGTTCACGCGCCGCGGCGAGATCTGGCTCTGGGACGGCAGGGCGCGACGGATCGCCGCGGTTCCGGGGGAGGCGAGCGATCTCCAATGGACGCCGGACGGCAAGCGGCTGTCCTTCGCCAACGACCGCAACGACCATGGCTTCGTCGCGCTGCTCGACGTCGACGGGACGAAGCTCACCTATATGGAGCCGGCGCTCGGCTATTCGGTCGAGCCCGCGCTGTCGCCCGACGGATCGCAGATCGCCTATGTCCAGTATCGCGATCCGCCCGCCGGCGCCGCGCCCGGCGGCGGACCCTATTGGTCGATCCGCGTCGCCGACACCGCGACGGGCAAGGCCCGAACGCTGTGGAGCGCGCCCCCGGGCCCGGGCGGGCGCTATGCCGGCACGCGCCAGCACAATCTCTATTGGAGCGCCGACGGCAAGCTGCTCTTCCCCTGGGAACGCACGGGCTGGATGCACGTCTATGCGATCGATGTGGCGAAGGGCGGCGAGCCCCGGGAGCTGACGCCCGGCAAGTTCGAAGTCGAGACCTTCCTCCTTCCGCCGGGCGGCAAGGGCGTCGTCTACACCGCCAACAGCGCCGAGCAGACCGACCGGCGCCAGCTCTGGTACGCCCCGCTCGACGGTCACCGGGCGGTGACGTTGACCTGGGGCGGCGGGAGCGAGTCCTTGCCCGTGGCAGCGGGCGGAGCGCTCGCGGCGATCGCGACCGACGCGGCGTCTCCCGCTCATCCGGTGCTCGTGGACCACAAGCCGATCCCGCTCGGCGCCGCCGCGAAGCTGGAGCGCTTCGTGCAGCCCGAGCCGGTGACCTATACCGCCGAAGATGGCGTGACCGTCCACGCCCAACTCTTCCGCGGCGCGGGCAAGGGCAAGCGGCCCGCGCTGGTCTTCGTCCATGGCGGGCCCCGGCGGCAGATGCTGCTCGGCTTTCATCCCTCGCAATATTATTCGAACGCCTATGTCATGAACCAGGCGCTGGCGGCGCGGGGCTATACGGTGCTGTCGGTCAATTACCGGAGCGGCACCGGCTATGGCCGGGCGTTCCGCGACGCGCCCGGCACCGCGCGCGACGGCGCCGCCGAATATCGCGACGTGCTCGCCGGCGGGCGCTGGCTCGCGGCGCAGAAGGACGTCGACTCCAAGCGCATCGGCATCTGGGGCGGGAGCTGGGGCGGCTATCTGACCGCGCTCGCCCTGGCGCGGAACAGCGATCTGTTCGCGGCGGGGGCGGACTTCCACGGCGTGCACACCATGTTGCGGCCGTTGGAGAACAACCTCTCGCCCGAGCAGCAGCTCGCCGCGCGGCAGAAGCAGTGGGATTCGTCGCCGATGGGCGCGATCGACCGCTGGCGATCGCCGGTGCTGCTGGTCCATGGCGACGACGATCGCAATGTCGACTTCGCCCAGTCGCTGCTGCTCGCGCGCGAGCTCGCCGCGCGGCGCATCCCGTTCGAGGAGCTTGTCTTTCCCGACGAAC
>CBIFVW010000172.1:0-8152 GCA_966186155.1 uncultured Sphingomonas sp. | reverse complement strand
ATCCGGTCGGTCGCCGAGAGGAACTCGATCGTGGGGCAGGCGAGGCGCTTCGGCGCGATCCGGGTGCCGTCGACCCACCAGCGGCCCGCGCCCGGGCGGTCGGTGCGGAAGAAGCGTTCGAACATCTCCTCACCGGCGGCATAGGGGAGCGGCGCGCCGCCATTGGCCCAATCCTCGAGCGCCACGAAGGCGCGTGCGGCGTCGCTATTCGAGTCGAGCCGGCCGAATCGCTCGAACTTGGCGACGGTGCGTGCCGGGTCGAGCTGCCAGAAGCCCGATTGGAGCACTTCCATGGGGACGAGGCCGAGCGCGGCCGAAGCCGGGCGAGCCGCTTCCCATTGCGCCGCGATCGCTGCGCGCGCGAGATCGCCATAGCCGCGGAACCGCCACGGCGCGGCGATCGTCGCGAGGCCGCGCGCGGGACGCAGCATCGCCGCGGCGGCGGCGAGCGTGCCGCCCAGGCAATAGCCGGCGAGCAGGGGCGGCTCCTCGAGCGTGTCGAGGAGCGGCAGCAGCAGCCGGGCGACATGATGGTCGATGCCTTCCTCGCGTGCCTCGGGCCCTGGCGTGCCCCAATCGACCAGCAGCGGGCGAAGCCCTTGAGTCGCAAGCCATTCGAGCAGCGAGTTGCCCGGTGCGAGATCGAGGATGAAGGGCGGATTGATCAGCGATGGGACGAACACCACCGGCGGACCCTCCCCGCCATAGTCCCGGAGCGATGCGCGGCCCGCGGTGGCGATGGCGGGCGGGGGGAACCGCTCCGGCGGGCGATCGGCCTGCGGATAGGCCTTCAGCCCCGCCAGTGCCGCCGCCCGCCGCTCGGGCGATGCTGCGGTTTCGTTGCGCAACAGCGAAAGAAACAGGGGGAGGGGGCGCGGGCCGTGTTGCGCTGCAGAATGGAAAGATGATAGATATGTTGCACTCACGCGGGGGTCCTGATGAAGAAAAGCGCTTCTGGCACCGGTCCGGTCATCATCAAGAAATATGCGAACCGGCGGCTCTACAACACCGAAACCTCGTCCTACATCACGCTCGACCATCTCGCGGCGATGACGCGCGAGGGCCGCGACTTCAAGGTCGTCGACGCGAAGACCGAGGAGGACATCACCCATAATGTCCTCACCCAGATCATCATGGAGGAGGAGCAGCGCGGTCAGACGATGCTGCCGGTCAATTTCCTGAGGCAGCTGATCGCGCTCTACGGCGATTCGATGCAGGCGATGGTGCCGGGCTATCTCGAGGCGTCGATGGAGAGCTTCCGTCGCAACCAGGAGCAGTTCAAGTCGGCGGTCGAGGGCGCGTTCGCCAACTCGCCCTTCGCCGAGATCGCCAAGCGCAACATGGCGATGTTCGAGGCAGCGGCGCAGGCGTTCAAGCCCGGCGCCACCCCTTCGGCCACGCCGGCGCAACCGCCGGCGGCGGAAGCGGAGGGCAGCGACGAAGTCGCCGCGCTCAAGGCCGAGCTCGCCCGGCTGCAGGACAAGATCGAGAAGCTGGCGAAATAGTCAGGCCGCGCGAGAGCGGAGGCCGCCCAGCGCCGCGCGGATCTCCTCCACGCTCGGCATCTTCTGCTCGATGACGCATCTGAGGCCGAGCCCGTCGAACCCGTGATAGTCGGCGGCGGTGGCGAAGGCGACCGTGCTGTCACCGCGCACGTCGGCGCCGCGAACCGCGTTTGCGGGAAGCGGCACGCGCTCGCCATGGCGCGCGCCGGTCGAGTCGGCGACGATCCGGTCGGCCTCGTCGACGATCGAGATGCGCGTGCGGTCCCAGTCGCGCTCGCCGAGCAGCGAGCGGTCCGAGATGATCGCGGGGATGTGCCCTTCCCAGTCGAATTCGAGATAGAGAACGCCGAGCGGTGCGCCGTCGCGACCGCGCGGGCGGATGCCGGTGACGAAGACGAGCACCGCGCGATGATCCGAATAGGGATTGAGCCACACCTCGTCGGTGAACCATTCGTCGCGGCGATGGCTGCCCATCGCCTTGAGGAACTGCGGCGCGCCGGACAGATCGACGCTGCGTACCCGGGCATAGGGGTCGGAGGCGGCTACCACCTTGCCCGAAGCGTCGGCCATGAATGCGTTGACGTAATAAGGCGAGATGGCGGTTACGAGCGCGAGCCGGGCGTCGGCGGCGGCGATGTTCTCCGGCGTCGGGTCGGCGAGCGCGGCGATCACCTCGGCGTCGGATGCCATCATGCGCAGGTCGACGCTGCGGCCATAGAGATGGCGCGCGACATTCTGGATCAGCGCCTGGGCGAGCTCGACGAGGCGGGTGCCCTCGATCTCGCCGACCATCTCGTCGGCGATGCCGGCGCCCATGGCGAGGCGCTCGCGCACTTCGGAGCGGAATTCGACCGAGGCGCCGCGCGCCTGCTGGGCGAGCGCCTTCACTTCCTGCGCGACCACCGAGAAGCCGCGCCCGGCCTCGCCCGAGCGGGCGGCCTCGATCGCGGCGTTCAGGGCGAGCAGGTTGGTCCGCGCGGCGATCTCCTCGCTCGTCGCGGCATAGCTGTCCACTTCCTCGCGGAGGACCGACAGGAGGGTTCGAATTCGACGCGGCACGTTTCAGTGGTAGAATGAAATGGTTAATGCCGCGTGAGGGCTCGCGGCCTATGGCTTGCGGAACTTGAGGGTCATCCGGTCGCTCTCGCCGATCGCGGCATATTTGGCACGGTCGACCTCCTTGAGGCGATAGGTGGGCGGCAGCGTCCAGACGCCGTCGGGCCAATCGGCGCTGTCCTTGGGGTTGGCGTTGACCTCGGAGGCTCCCACGAACTGGAAGCCCGCCGCTTCGGCGAGCCGGCGGACGGTCGACACCTTGATGTAGCCGCTGGTCCTCTCACGTTCCGCGCTCGCGCTTTCGGGCAGGCGATGGTCCTCGATGCCGAGCGTGCCTCCGGGCTTCAGCATCGCGTACATCTGTCGGAACGCCTCGGGCGAATAGTCCTGCCCGTCGCGGCGATAGCCCATCCGCCAGTTATGGACGTTGCGGAAGGTGAGGACGACGTCGGCGGTGCCGTCGGGGACCCTGGGCTGGCCCTCGGCGGCGGGGAAGGCCGCGAGCTTGGCGTGGCCGTAGAGCGCCGGGTCCTTGGCCTTGAGCGCCTCGACTGCCTTGCCGCCGTCGGGCCAAGCGGGACCGATCGCGGCATAATAGGCGCCGCCCGATCGTGTGAGCGGGGCGAGGATCTCGGTGTACCAGCCGCCGCCCGGCCAGATCTCGACCACGGTGTCGGTCGGCTTCACGCCGAAGAAGCTCAGCGTCTCGACCGGATGGCGATAGGGATCGCGCGCGACATTGGTCGGCGTGCGGGTCGTGGCGGCGACCGCATCGCGGATGGCCTGGGTCGGGGTTTGAGGCTCGCCTGCGGCGACGCTCGCAACGGCGACGGCGGCGGTGGCGAGCACGGCGAAGATCGTCAGGGTCTGGCGCATGCGGATTCCTTGCCTAGATGAGAGTCGGGGATGCGGGAGCCGGCCGGTACGATGCAACAACAATTGTGGGGCGGAGCCGTTGCGGCGATATTGCTCGCGGTGATGAGCGGCCTCGGCGAGGGACTGAGGCGCAGGCGGCGCGACATGGACAATGTCGGCTGGGTGCCGTGGCAGTTCGTCCAGGTGATGGCGATGCTCGCGGCGGTGATCCTGGCGAGCGTCGCGCTCAATATCCGTCAATAGAAGCGGCGCAGCGTGAGCCTGCGCTCGGCGCCGTCGCACAGGGTGAGGCGCACGGTCCGTCCGGGCGCGGCGGCGCTCCAGTCGACCGGGCGGCCCGCGACCGGTACGCCGTCGGCCGCACAGATCTCCTCGCCGTCGCGCCAGCCGGTCTCGGCCGCGGGCGAGCCGCGCATGACATGGACGACGCGGAGCCGGTCGCCCACCGCGGCGAGCAGCAACCCGCTGGTCGAGCGCAACGGCGGCGCGCCCGCGCCCCTGCCAGGCTCGAGCACCATCCGCCCGGCGCGCGGATCGAGCAGCACGCGATAGCGCAGCAACAGTCCCGAGCCGATCCGGCCCGCCACTCCCGCCGACATCGAATAGCCGCCGGACCCCTCGATTCGAATCTCGGTCTCGGGCGCGGCGAGCCCCCCCAGTGCCAGCCCGCGAACCACCGCGGCCTCGCTAACCAGCGCGCCGCCCATGCCCCAGCCGAGCGTGGTGGTGAGCACCGCGCCGCGATAGTCCGCGGAGATCCAGGCGGCGCGGCTGAACGTGACCGACGAACCGTCGCCGGTATCGACGATCATCGGACGGAGCCTTTTGCCCGCGAGCGTCACTTCGGTGAGCGGCACCCCCGATTCGCGCGCGGCCCGCAAGGGCGCGGTCGCGCCCGTGAAGGGCAGGCGGCCGCTGCGGAGGATTCGGAAGCGGCGCGCGTCATAGTCGATCTCGAGCGCACAGCAGCCGAGCACGTCGCTGCCGACCAACATGTCGGCGCCGAACCGTTCCTGGCCGGGCATGTCGGTGATGCCGATCCGCCCGCCGCGCCGCTCGAGCCCGCCGAACGCGAGCGCGGGAGCATGCGCCCATGCCACCTCGACGCCCCCGCCGATCGCCAATGCCTTCTCGGTGCGGGTGGGCGAGAGCCCCGCCGCGTCCGCGAAGGCGCGCGTCGCGATCGTGTCGCTGAGACCGGTATCGAGCACGGCACGCACCGTCCGGCCGCCCAGGCTGGCCTCGAAACGGATCTGATTGGATGCGGTGAGCTCGAACGGCACCCAGCGCGCCTCGGTGTCGGGCGCGAGCGTCGTGGTGGCGCTCGCCTGCGGATCGAGCAATGCGAGTGCGAGGGGCAGGAACAGCGGCACGGCGCCGATCCTAGCCGGTCAGCGGCTCAGAGGCACGCCTCGAGCAGCGCCTGGTCGAAGCCGAACTGCTTGGCCTTGTCGAGCGTGTAGGGGCGTAGGCCCATCGAGCGATATTCGCCGATGATCTTCCCGTCGGCGCTCTCGTCCAGATACTCGAACTTGAAGAGCTCCTGCGTCACGATCACCGGCCCTTCCATGCCGATCACCTCGGTGACGTTGGTCACGCGGCGCGAGCCGTCGCGCAGGCGCTTGACCTGGATGATCAAGTCGACCGAGTCGGCGATCTGGCGCGAGATCGCTTCCTTGGGCACCTTGATGTCCGACATCATCACCATGTTCTCCATACGGGCCAGCGCCTCGCGGGGGCTGTTCGAGTGGAGCGTGCACATCGAGCCGTCATGGCCGGTGTTCATCGCGGCGAGCATGTCGAAGCATTCGGCGCCGCGGATCTCGCCCAGGATGATGCGGTCGGGGCGCATGCGCAGTGCGTTCTTGACGAGGTCGCGGATCGTGATCTCGCCCTGGCCCTCGAGGTTGGGCGGACGCGTCTCGAGCGGCAGCCAGTGCGGCTGCTGCAGCCGGAGCTCGGCCGCGTCCTCGATCGTCAGCACGCGCTCGCCCGGGTCGATCATCTTCGACAAGGCGTTGAGCATCGTCGTCTTGCCCGAGCCGGTACCGCCCGAGATGACGACGTTGAAGCGGCTGGCGCCCGCGATCTTGAGCGCGGTGGCCATCTTCTGGCTCATCGAACCGCCCTGCGCCATCATGTCGAGCGTGATCGGCTTGGCCGAGAATTTACGAATCGAGATCGCGGTGCCGCGCAAGCTGAGCGGCGGCACGATCACGTTGACGCGGCTGCCGTCCTTGAGGCGCGCGTCGGCGAGCGGCGTGGTCTGGTCGACGCGGCGGCCGACCGAGTTGCAGATGCGCTGCGCGATCTGGAAGAGATGCTCCTCGTCGCGGAACTGGATGTTGGCGAGCTCGAGCTTGCCCTTGCGCTCGACATAGGTCTGCTCGGGGCCGTTGACCATGATGTCGCTGACCGCCGGATCGGCGAGCAGCTCCTCGAGCGGCCCGAGGCCGAGCAGCTCGTCGACGAGCACTTTTTCGAGCGCGAACTGCTCGCGGCGATTGAGAGTGAGCTTGAGCTCGGCGAGCACCTCGCCGATGATCGGGCGGAATTCCTCGGCCAGCTCGTCCTTGCTGAGCGTCGCCGCCGCCTCCGGGTCGACGCGCTCGAGCAGGCGGGGAAGCACTTGTTCCTTGATGCGATGGATCGAGGCCTCGAAGCCCTCCATCCGCGAATTGCCCGGGTCGCCCGCGGCGGCCTGGCGGTCGGCCAGGCGCTGCATCGCCTCGCTGCTCGCCATGCTCGGGCCCGAGGGGTCGCGCTGCTCCATCGGATCGGGCGCCCCGCCGCCGGGCAGGGGCACGGAATTGATCGGTGGGAACTGCTCGCCGCCCATCGGCATCGAATCGGCCGGGCGCTGCGGCGCGGGGCCCCCTTGCATCGGGCGCGCGACGCCAAAGGCGGGCCGGCCGCCGGCCGCGCCGCCTCCCAGTCCGCTGCGTCGTCCAAAGGCACTCATTGCAAGCTTTCGTTCCCCAAGCCCCGGCGGAGCACGTCTACGCGCCAAGTTTTGACAATTGCCTAACCGGTTTCCGGAAGGTCGCTTCCCATGGAAAATTTTTCGCTAAGCTTGTCCGGTGACCTTCCGGCAGCGGCCGCCCGATATTCCCGGGGGCGAAACGGGGGACCGGGGTATGGCGACCGTCTATGCGTGCGGGGTCGCGACGGCGGCGAGCGGGGATCGGGCCGCGGCAGCGGCACCCGCGCGCGTCCATATCCATTATCTCGAGAACATGCGCGCGGTGGCGATCCTGCTGGTGGTCGCGTCGCACTGCTATGGGCTCGCCTGGAGCGGCACTCCGCTCCACTGGTCCCCGTACGACCCGGTGCTGAGCTTCATCTCGGGCGCGACCCCGGTCTTCGTCTTCCTCTCGGGCTATTTCTTCCACCACGTCTTCGGCGGCGAGTTCCGCTATGCGCGGTTCCTGGCGAAGAAGGCGCGGACCTTGCTGCCGCCCTATCTGACGGTGACGATGCTGCTGCTCCTGGTCGAGCGCGCGATGGGTCTCGACGGGATGCGCTATCGGATTCACGACCCGATCGGGCAGTTCGCGGTCTCGGCGCTGACCGGCGGAGGCGGGCCCGCGATGTGGTACGTCCCGTTCCTGTTCGACATGTTCCTCCTCTCGCCGCTGTTCCTTGCCTTCGTCCGGATGGGGAGCCGCGCGCAGCTGGCGACGCTGACCGTGCTGTTCGTACTCGGGCTGGCCGTCGACCGGGGCGGAGTGTTCTATCGCCTCGCCAATGTCGGCCATTTCAGCTTTTATTATGCGCTCGGCATCCTTTGCAGCCTCAACCGGGAGCGGTTCGAGGCGATGGTGCGCCGGCCCGAGACGCTGGCGATCTCGGCCGGGATCGTCGCGGTGCTCGCCGCTGCGCAATATCGGGCTGGGCTCGACCTTGCGGCGGGCCTGAGCGTGATGTGGCTGCCGGAAAAGATCGTCTATATCCGCGAGATCGCCATGATCCTGCTGCTCGCGGGCGTGCTGCTGCGCATCGCCGATCGCCCCGTGCCGGGCATGACGCCGATCGCCCGCTGGAGCTTCGGCATCTATTTCCTCCACCAGCTCCCGCTGCTCCTGCTCCTGCCGATCGCGTCGCGCGGCTGGATCGCCCCGGGCCATGGCGCGCTCGCATTCTACGCATGCCTCGTCTTCCTGCTCTCGCTCGCCTTCGTCTGGGCGGCGCGGACCGTGTTCGGCGGCAATTCGCGCTATCTGGTAGGCGCCTAGAGAAACGGGCCCTTCGCGCGCGTGCGGGCGTCGCTGGGCGGAACGCCGGCGAGCGAGCGGAACTCGCGCGCCATGTGCGCCTGGTCGGCATAGCCTTGCGCCGCGGCGGTGTCGGCGAGCGTCTCGCCGCCTTGCTGCACGCCGAGCATCGCGCCGCGGAAGCGCAACAGCCGCAGCCAGGCGCGCGGCGGCATGCCGATCTGCCGGGCGAAGAGGCGCTGGAGCCGGCGAAGGGGGATGCCGGTCGCCTCTGCCATGTCGCCGACTTTCGCGGCCGCGATCACCGCCCGGCCGAATGCCGGGGAGACGCCCGCCAGCGCCTCCGACAGCCGCACGACCGGATCGCCGTCGAGCAGCGCCGCTAGCGGCGAATCCGGGGGAATCGCGATCCAGTCGTCGGCGAAACCGGCACAGGGCGGGCCGCCCAGCGCGTGCCAGGCCCAGGGCCAGATCCTGATCGCGGTGAAGCGGGCATCGCCG
>CBIFVW010000171.1:0-8175 GCA_966186155.1 uncultured Sphingomonas sp. | reverse complement strand
TGTCGATCTGGAACAGCCCCAGCCGGCCGAGGACCCTTCCGAGATGCGCGGCGGACGGCCGTTCCGGGTGACGGACGCCGAACCCCTGCGCTGCGAGCGCGATCCGCCGCGCATCCTCGAGAGAGAGGCTGGTCTTCACCGGCCATTGCTTGGCCGCTGGGCGTCGCCCTCGTCAATCCGCGGCCGCTTCCGGTTTTGCCGAACTTACTCCGTCCTTTCGGCTATACCGGGCTCGAAGGAGACTAGCGATGAAGCGAGTCGCGAGGATCGTGGGGATCGTCCTCGGTGCCGGCGCCCTGCTGGGCCTGGCCGGGTTCGCCCTGTGGATATTCCTGCTGCCGCCAGCCCCCGCGGTCGCCGCCCCGCCGCCGATCGCCGCGGAGGAGACCGCCGCCACTCTCGCCGCGCTGAAGCCGCCCAAGCGGGCGCGGCCGCTGATCGCCGTGATCGGCATCAACGACGCGACCGAGACCACCGATTATCTGCTGCCGGCGGGCATCCTGCGCCGCTCCGGGGTCGCCGACGTGGCGATGCTCGCCACCGGTCCGGGCCCGGTGCGCCTCTATCCCGCCCTCGCGGTCCAGCCCGACGCCACCATCGCCGCCTTCGACGCCAAGCATCCCGAGGGCGCGGACTATATCATCGTACCCGCGATGCGGCGCGACGACGATCCCGCCGCGCTCGCCTGGATCCGCGCCCAGGCGGCGAAGGGCGCGACCGTCATCAGTGTCTGCGCGGGCGCCAAGGTCCTCGCCGAGACAGGGCTGCTCGACGGCAAGCGCGCGACCACGCACTGGTATTACCGCAAGGAGATGCTGAAGCGGCATCCCTCGATCCGCTACGTGCCCGACCGGCGCATGGTGATCGACGGGCGCGTCGTCACCACCACGGGCATCACCGCGTCGATCCCGACGACGCTGATGCTGATCGAAGCGATCGCGGGCGCGGACAAGGCGCGCGCTGTCGCCCGCGACCTCGGCGTCGCCAGCTGGGACGCGCGCCATGCCAGCGCCGGCTTCACCTTCAACCGCCCCTTCGCGCTCACGGCGATGGGCAACACGCTCGCCTTCTGGAATCGCGAGCGGCTGGGGATCGCGCTCGCGCCGGGCATCGACGAGCTGTCGCTCGTGCTGGTCGCCGATGCCTGGTCGCGCACCTATCGCTCGCGCGCGATCACCTTCGCGCCTACCGCCGCGCCGGTGACGAGCCGCGGCGGCATGCGCATCCTGCCCGATACGGCGGCGGCGCGCTGGCCGGCGACGAGGACGGTACCCGATGCCGTCGCCCTGCCACCGGTCCCGGCGCTCGACCGCACGCTCGCCGCGATCGACACGCGCTATGGGCCGAGCACGGCGAACCTGGTCGCGATGCAGCTCGAATATCCGCGCCCCAATGCGGCACCGGCGCCGGAGCGCTGAGGTGGCGGCGGGCGCCTCATATCTCGAGCGCTACGAACACCGCGCCCGTCTCCTCCTTGGCCTGCGCGCAATCGAAGGCCTCGTTGATCCGGTCGAGCGGGAAACGGTGCGTGACGAGCTTGCGCACGTCGAGCCGGCCCTTGGCGATCATGTCGAGCACCTGGCCCTGTTCGGGCCGGATGTCCCACATCGCGAAGCTCGCGCTCGGAATCAGGCTGATCTCGCTCATCTGGATACGCTGCCATTCGAGCGGCACCGACACCGGCCCCTTGTCGAAGCCGCCCACGATGACGACACGCCCGCCGCGCCGCGCCATCCGCGTCGCCTGGTCCAGCGTCTCCGCCATCGACGTTCCGCCCGCGCATTCGAACGCCAGGTCGACACCGAGTCCGCCCGTCCATTCCATCACCCGCTCCACCGGGTCGGCCTCGGCGCTGTTCACCACCTCGTCCGCGCCCAGCGCACGCGCGAGGTCCAGCGCGTGCGGGACCATGTCGGTGATCAGGACGTCGGCGCCGCTCGCCTTGGCGAGCATCATCTGGGCAAGGCCGATCGGGCCCGCGCCGATCACTGCGACGCGCTCGTTGATCGTGAGGCGCGACAGATGCTGCGCGTGAAGGCTCACCGCGAAGGTGTCGATCAACGCCGCTTCCTCGAAGCTCACATGATCGGGGGGCCTGTAGAATTTCTCGGCTGGGCCGATCACATATTCGGCATAGGCGCGCGAGACGCTCGCCATCCGGGTCGGATAGAGGTCGGGGCAGCGATTGTACTGGCGAACGCGGCACCATTCGCAATGGCCGCAGCCGAGCACGCTTTCGATCACCACACGGTCGCCGATCGCGACGTTGGTGACCGAGGCGCCGACATCGACCACCTCGCCTGCCAGTTCGTGTCCCACGACATGGCATTCGAGCTCGGGCTCGGATTTCTTCCAATGGCGCAGGTCGGTGCCGCAGATGCCCGCGATGCGGATGCGTGCCTTCACCCATTGGGCATGGGGAATCGAGGGCTCTTCCATCGCATCGACGAGAAACGTTCCTTCCGCGGTCTTGCGCGCAGCTTTCATCGGCAAACCAAATCTCCAGCTTTCCCCGCCGGTTGCCCCTTGGGCCGGGCGCGGGCTCCGATCATTAACCTGTGGCAGTCCGCGCGCGTTCATCGCCGCTTCACGCGCGTTTTCGAAACGATCATGCACCTCCGGCCGCAGTGCCGTCCTTGAAGGAGAAATTGTCATGAAGCATCTGGTCAGCCTCGCCGCGCTCGCGGCGGCCAGCCTCGCGGTCGCGTCGCCCGCCGCCGCGCAGCGCTATGGCTCGCAGCAGGACGAGGAGGCGCGCTTCGACGCCGCGCAGCAGCGCTTCGATCGCGAATACCGGATCTACCAGGAGGCGCTCGACCGGTATCGCGCCGCGCGCCCGCGCTGGGACGCGCCGCCGCCGCGCGGGGGCGGCTATGATCCGCGCGACGACGAGTTCTACGATCCCGCGCGCGACTATCGCGCCCCGCCGCCGGGCTATCAGGAGCGCGTCCTCACGCCCGACGACCGCGTCTATCGCGGGCAGGACGGCCGCTATTACTGCAAGCGCTCGGACGGCACGACCGGCCTGATCGTCGGCGCGGCGGCGGGCGGGCTGTTCGGCAACGTCATCGCGGGCGGCCGCTCGAAGACCGTCGGCACCTTGCTCGGCGCGATCGCCGGCGGCGCGCTCGGCAGCTCGGTCGACCGCAACCAGGTCCGCTGCCGCTGACGGTTCGGGAGCCCGTCCGCGTCGGCGCGGGCGGGCTCCGTAGCAACACCGGTACGGGTTCCCCCGGAGCCGCGGCTTCATCCTCGCGCAGCCATAGACGGGCACCGAGGATATAAGGAGTCGCACGATGCCGATCGAACGCGTGCTGCGGCAGCACGGCCATATCCTCGCGCATGTCGAGCGTTTCGAGCGGCTCGTCGCCGCCCCGCATCCGGGCGAGGTCCAGGGCATCTGCTTCCGCCGCTGGGGCTTCGCGCGCGACCTGCTGCTTCACTTCGCCTTCATGGAAGGCGAGGTCTACGGCCCCTTGATGGACGATACCCGGTTCGAGGCGGCCCAGCGCGCGAGCCGGGCGAGCGCCGAGACGGCGGCGCTGATGGTCGATTTCCGCGACCATGCCGGGCGCTGGCACGTCTTCCCGACGCCCGAGCAATGGGAGACCTATTGCCGCTCGGTGGGATGGCTGATGGCGCGGATCCGTGCGCGGGTCGAGGCCGAAGCCGCAGAGATCGTGCCCCTCCTCCCGCCCAATCCGCCCGCCGGCATGCGCTATGGCCCGCGCGGGAGCTATGTCGCCGAGGTGTGGGCGCTCCGGGCGATGATCTTCGCGCGATCGCCGCAGACCGCGAACGACGACGGAGACGCCGCCGCGGCTTGACCGGCACGCGGCTTCGCGCGTTTAGCCGGACATGACCGAAGGCCTGCCGCTGCCCCGCCGGATCCGTGCGATCGCGGCGGTCTCGTTCGGAACCGCGCTGGTGGTGATCGATGGCGCGATCGCCACGGTCGCACTCCCCACCATCGCCCGCGACCTGCACGTCGAGAGTTCGGCGGCGGTGGCGGTGGTGACGGTCTACCAGCTCATGCTGGTGATGCTGCTCCTGCCCTTCTCCGGCCTGGGCGACCGGATCGGATTGAAGCGGCTCTACCAGATCGGCCAGCTGGTCTTCACCGTGGCGACGGTGCTGTGCTTCTTCGCCAGGAGCCTGCCCTTCCTGCTCATCGTCCGCGCGGCCCAGGCGGCGGGCGCGGCCGCGGCGCTCAGCGTCTCCTCGGCGCTGATCCGCCAGATCTATCCGTCCAAGCAACTGGGCCGGGGCCTCGGCATCAACTCGGTCGTGGTGTCGAGCGCCGCGGCCTTGGCGCCCACGATCGGCGGACTGGTGCTCGCCGTCGGTCCCTGGCCATGGGTGTTCGCCAGCGCGGTGCCCTTCGCGGTCGCGAGCCTGCTGCTCGGCCGCGCCTTGCCCGACACCCCGGCCCGCGCCGAGCCTTTCGACGTTCTCGGCGCGCTGCTCTGCGCCGCGATGTTCGGACTGGTGATCGGCGGGCTCGAAAGCGCAGTGCATGGCGACAGCCCGGTGGTCTCGGCCGCGGTGGTGCTGGCGGGCGCGGTGATCGGCCTGGTCTTCGTCCGCCGCCAGCGGCGCGAGCCCTATCCGATCCTGCCGGTCGACCTGCTCGCCCGCCCCGTGCTCGCGCTGTCGGTGATCGGCGCCTACACCGCCTTCATCGCGACGATGACGCTGCTGCTCTCGCTCCCCTTCCGTCTCCAGCACGATTATGGCTTCGCGCCTTCGGAGGTCGGCGCGGTGATCGCGCCCTGGCCGCTCACCACGATGATCGTCGCGCCGCTCGCCGGGGCGCTGTCGGATCGCTATCCCGCCGAGCATCCCGGCGGGATCGGGATGGTGATAGCGGTCGCCGGCCTGATCCTCCTCGCCTTCCTTCCCGTCGACCCGACCTGGCTAGACATCGCCTGGCGGATGTCGCTCACCGGCGCGGGGTTCGGCATGTTCCTATCGCCCAATGCGCGGCTGATCATCGGCTCCGCGCCGATCGATCGCGCCGCGGCGGCGGGCGGGCTGATCTCGACCACGCGCATGGTCGGCCAGACCACCGGCGCGACACTGGTCGCCGCGCTGCTGGCGCTCGGCGTCGCGGGCAGGGTGCCGCCGCTGGTCGGCGCGGGCCTGGCGCTGGTCGCCGGCATCTGCAGCCTCGCGCGCCTCCGCCCGGCGATCCGCAATCCCCGCACCGCCGAGACCGAGGAAGTCCAGCCCGCCCAGGTGCGCTGAGCTTTATCGTCCGCCAGGCCAATCGGTCGTTGCGGTGCGGCATCGATGCGGCCTAGAGGCATCGGCATGGCCGCGCCCAACCACCCGTTCGCCGTCCCCAATTTCCGCTTCTACTTCCTCGCCCGCCTGGCGACCACGCTCGGCCAGATGGCGATGGTCATCGTGATCGGCTGGCAGGTCTACGACATCGCCCGCGAGACGATGAGCGTGAAGGAGGCGTCCTTCCAGCTGGGCCTGATCGGCGTCGCGCAATTCCTGCCCCTGCTCGCGCTGTCGCTCTTCGCCGGCTGGGTGGCCGACCGAGTCGACCGCCGCTGGATCGCCCGCGCCGCCATCGCGCTCGAGGCCTTCTGCGCGCTCAGCCTCGCCTGGATGACGTACAGCCATACGATCAGCCTTCCCGCGCTGTTCGGCGTCGCGGCGCTGCTCGGCGTCGCCCGCGCCTTCGCCAGCCCCGCATTGGGCGCGCTCTCGCCCAACCTCGTCCCCAAGGAGATCCTGCCCACCGCGATCGCGCTGAGCTCGCTCTCCTGGCAGGCCGGCACGGTGATCGGCCCCGCGATGGGCGGCTATCTCTATGCGGCGCAAGCCTGGCTACCCTACACCGTATCGGGCGGCCTGTTCCTGCTCGCCTTCCTCATGCTGATGCTGATCGGCCCGGTGCCGCGCAGCGCCGCCAAGTTCAGCGGCAGCCCCTGGCGCCAGATGATCGACGGCCTCCATTATGTCCGCCGCAACCGGCTGGTGCTCGGAGCGATCTCGCTCGACCTGTTCGCGGTGCTGCTCGGCGGGGCGACGGCGATGCTGCCCGTCTATGCCCGCGACATCCTCCAGGTCGGCTCGGAGGGACTCGGCCATCTCCGCGCCGCGCCGGCGCTGGGCGCGGTGGTCACGGCGATCTTCTTCTCCTGGCGGCCGCTGAAGAGCGACGTCGGCGTGAAGATGCTGCTCGCCGTCGGGCTGTTCGGCTTCGCGACGGTGATCTTCGGGCTCTCCGCGCCGGTGCTGGCGCCGTTGCTCGGCCCCGCGGCGATCGGGCACGACATGGCGCCGGCGGTGCTGCTCGCCTTGTTCGCGCTGTTCGTCCTGGGCGCGGCGGACATGGTCTCGGTCTATGTCCGCCAGTCGCTGATCCAGCTCTACACTCCCGACGAGATGCGCGGCCGCGTCGGCGCGGTCTCGACGCTGTTCATCTCGGGCTCCAACGAGCTGGGCGAGGCCGAATCGGGCTTTCTCGCCGCGCTGGTCGGACCGGTGGCCGCAGTAGTGGGCGGCGGCGTCGGCGCGATCCTTGTCACGGCGGCATGGGCCAAGCTATTCCCGGAGCTGAGGCGGGCTCGCACCTTCGATCCTCCGGCCAATCTCGAAGTTCCTCCCAAGGAGATGACGACATGAAGGCCAATACGATCCTCGAGACGATCGGCAACACGCCGCACATCCGTGTCCAGAAGCTGTTCCCCGGCGCCGAGGTGTGGATCAAGTCCGAACGCGCGAACCCGGGCGGCTCGATCAAGGACCGCATCGCGCTGGCAATGGTCGAGGCGGCCGAGCGCGACGGCAGCCTGAAGCCCGGCGGCACGATCGTCGAGCCGACCAGCGGCAACACCGGCGTCGGCCTCGCGATGGTCGCGGCGGTCAAGGGCTACAAGCTGGTCCTCGTCATGCCCGAGAGCATGAGCCTGGAGCGGCGACGGCTGATGCTCGCCTATGGCGCCACCTTCGACCTCACGCCGCGCGAGAAGGGCATGAAGGGCTCGATCGAGCGCGCGATGGAGATCGTCGAGTCGACGCCCGGCGCCTGGATGCCCCAGCAGTTCGAGAACCCGGCGAACGTCGCCGTGCACGTCCGCACGACGGCGCAGGAGATCCTCGACGACTTCGCCGACGCGCCGATCGACGTGATCATCACCGGCGTCGGCACCGGCGGCCACATCACCGGCGTCGCCGAGACGCTCAAGAAGAGCTGGCCGAATCTCAAGGTCTATGCGGTCGAGCCCGAGCTCTCGCCGGTGATCTCCGGCGGTCAGCCCGGCCCGCACCCGATCCAGGGTATCGGCGCAGGCTTCGTGCCGCGCAACCTCCATACCGATGCGATCGACGGCGTGATCAAGGTCGACGCCGGCGTCGCCAAGGACATGGCCCGCCGCGCGGCGCGCGAGGAGGGCATGCTCGTGGGCATCTCGTCGGGCGCGACTCTGGCGGCGATCCTGCAGAAGCTCCCCGACCTTCCCGACGGCAGCCGGGTGCTAGGGTTCAATTATGATACAGGTGAGCGCTATCTGAGCGTTCCGGACTTCCTTCCGGAGGCTTGAACCACTGGAATTACCCCCGGATTGGCGGTAGTTTCCCCTCATTGGGGGTCGCGTCTTCCGGGGGGAATTCGTGAGGAATGCAATGATCGCGGTCAGCGTGATGCTGGCCATCTATCTGGGGTGGCCGCTCGCCTTCGGGGGGAAGGAACGCGGCCTGGAGACCGCGGCCGAGGCTCGCGGCGTCGCGACCGCCACCGCCGTCAGGCACGAGCGGGCGGTGACGGTCGCCAGCGCCTCTCCGGGCCCGACCCGGCCCGAGAGCTGCTACAGGCGCTACCAGCGCGAAGTGAAGCAGTGCACCGGCGTCACCACCGCCGCGGCCTGCAAGCTCGGCGCCGCCGACCATTGGGACATGTGCGAGGCGACCGGCTTCTGGCCGGACTGAGCCGGAGTTGATCCGAGCCGTGCCGCGGCGTTCCGGCGCCGATATGGTTCCAACATCGCGACTTCTGCGTTATGGGCGGCGACCCCATGCTGGCCCCTCCCTCTCCCCCCACGCCCAGGACGCCTTTCGCGCGCGTGTCGCCGCCGGTCCTCGCGATGCTGGCGCTCACTGCGATCGCCGCGATCGCGCTGCCGCTCTGGTTCGTGCTGACTACGCCGCGCCCCGTCTTCC
>CBIFVW010000170.1:0-8363 GCA_966186155.1 uncultured Sphingomonas sp. | reverse complement strand
CCGATATACGGCAGGCCGCGCGGCTTGTTCGTCATGATGTAAGTCCATCCCCCGCGCGCCATCGTCGCAGCGTACGGCAGAATCCAGAAGATGCCAGCTTTCGCTGGCATGACGGTTTTCCGAACTGAGTCTTTTTCGCCACACCCCATCCCTTGTGCCTGTGGATAACTTCTCGACTCAACATGTGGAGAAGTTTCCGGGACGTTCCACAAGTTAACGAAATCGCAGCTTTTTTCGTTAACCAATCTCCGCTTGACGGAACAGGGCTTCACCCCTGAAACCGGCCTCTTCCGGGCAAGCGGAGGGTTAATTGGGCGTCATTGAAAAAGGTCGGTTGCGCACGGCGGAAGCGCGTTCCTGGGTGGACGTGGTGCCTTACGACACCATCATCCAGCAGGATTGCATCGAGGCGATGAAGGCGCTGCCGGCGAAGTCGGTCGACCTGATCTTCGCCGATCCGCCCTACAATCTCCAGCTCGGCGGGGACCTCAATCGCCCCGACGGCAGCCATGTCGACGCCGTCACCGACGATTGGGACAAGTTCGATTCGCTCGCGGCCTATGACGCCTTCACCCGCGCATGGCTGGCCGAGGCGCACCGCGTCCTCAAGGACGACGGCTCGATCTGGGTGATCGGCAGCTATCACAACATCTTCAAGGTGGGCTCGGCGATCCAGGACCTGGGCTTCTGGATCCTCAACGACATCATCTGGCGCAAGGCCAACCCGATGCCCAACTTCAAGGGCACGCGCTTCACCAACGCGCACGAGACGCTGATCTGGGCGTCGAAGGGCGAGAAGGCCAAATACACCTTCAACTATCGCTCGATGAAGACGCTCAACGACGAGCTGCAGATGCGCTCGGACTGGGAGTTCCCGATCTGCGGCGGGCAGGAGCGCCTCAAGAAGGACGGGCACAAGGTCCATCCGACCCAGAAGCCCGAGGCCTTGCTCTACCGCATCCTGCTCGCGACGACCAAGAAGGGCGACGTGGTGCTCGATCCCTTCTTCGGCACCGGCACCACCGGTGCGGTCGCCAAGCGGCTCGGCCGGCGCTGGATCGGCGTCGAGCGCGAGGGCGTCTATGTCGAGGCGGCGCAGGAGCGCATCGCCGCGGCGCTGCCGCTCGACGAATCGGCGCTGGTGACGATGCAGGCGCCCAAGGCCGCGCCGCGCGTCGCCTTCGGCCAGCTCGTCGAGAACGGCTATCTCGCGCCCGGGACGGTGCTCTGCGACACCAAGCGCCGCTGGCGCGCCGTGGTGGGCGCGGACGGGTCGCTCCAGTGCGACGGCCAGGCCGGCTCGATCCACAAGCTCGGCGCGACGCTCCAGGGCGCGCCTTCGTGCAACGGCTGGACCTTCTGGCATTACGAGGCCGCCGACGGACTGAAGCCGATCGACGCGCTGCGCCAGACCTATCTGCTCGCCACTCAGCCTTGAACGCCGAAGCCCCTCCCCTTCAGGCGAGGGGCTTTCAGATTTTGCTTCCAAAGTAGGATTTCGTCTGAAATCGGTTCGTCCATGGCGAACCGTCTCTCCCGCGCTGCCCCCTGCTGCTCGTCCCTCGCGTGCGTGCGCGGGCGCACATGTACGCGCCCGCGCACGCGAGTCAGTGCGACTTTAGGGACTTTCCGCGCCCGATGAGCATCGATCTCCCCGCCTCGGCGCGCCTCTATCTGCGCCCGGTCCAGTTCGCCGATTCGCCGGTAGGCCGCGACGGCGAGGTCGCGCGGCTCGCCGGCGGGCTCGGCTGGTTCGCGGCTTATGAGCTGATGGCCGTCGAGAATGGCCGGCGCGTCCTCCAGCGGACGATCCCGGTCGGCAGCCTCCCCGAAGATCCCCGCCTCGCCATCCTCGCCGGGCGCATCTCGGCCCCGCGCGCGCCGCTCCGGCTCGGCGAGCGCGTCGTGCGGCTCGACCAGCCGCAGGTCATGGCGATCCTCAACATGACTCCCGACAGCTTCTCGGACGGCGGCGCGCATGTCGACGATCCCGAGGGCGCGGCGCGGGCAGGAGTCGACATGGCCGCGGCGGGCGCGGCGATCCTCGATGTCGGCGGCGAATCGACCCGCCCCGGCGCGGCGGAGGTCTGGGAGGGCGACGAGATCAAGCGCGTCGCCCCGGTGATCGAGCGGCTCGCGCGGAGCGGCGCCGCCGTCTCGATCGACACGCGCCGTGCCGCGGTGATGGAGGCGGCGCTCGCGGCCGGCGCGCATCTCGTCAACGACGTCGCGGCCCTGCTCTACGATCCGCGCGCGCTCGAGGTGGTGGCGGAGGCCGGCTGTCCGGTGGTGCTGATGCATTCGCCCGATCCGGCCAAGGGGCCGCATGGCGGCGCCGGCTATGGCGATGTGCTGCTCGACGTCTATGACTGGCTCGAAAAGCGCGTCGAGGAGGTCGTGGCGGCAGGAGTCGATCGGGCCCGGATCCTGGTCGATCCGGGCATCGGCTTCGGCAAGTCGCTCCAGGACAATCTGACGCTGCTGAACGGCCTCGCGCTGTTCCACGGGATCGGCTGCGGCATCGTGCTCGGCGCGAGCCGCAAGCGGATGATCGGGGCGCTCTCGCACGAGGCGCCCGCGGACCGGCGCCTCGGCGGCTCGGTGGCGCTCGCGCTCAGGGGGGCGGAGCTCGGCGCGCAGCTGATCCGCGTCCACGACGTGTTCGAGACCGCCCAGGCGCTGCGCGTCTGGCGCGGGATGCGCGACGCGGCGCTGGTGGCGCCGGCTTAGGGCAGGATGCCGCGCGCGATCAGCGCAGTGGCGGCGAGGCCGAGCGCGGTGCGGACCCAGTGGAGCTGGCCCCAACGGACCAGCAGCGCGCGGGTCTCGGGCCCGGCTTCGCCGGGCGGGGTCGCTTTGAGCTTGCCGTTGGTGCCCCGGATGGCGAGCAGGGTGTAGGGGATGTTGAGGAGCAGGACGATGCCGCCGGCGAGCCAGAACCAGTTGCTCTGCCAGCGATACCAGGCGGCGGCGCCGAGCACGCCGCCCAGCAGCGCGAGGCTCGCCTGCAGCAGCGCGGCGCGGTCATAGGAAGGCTTCCACTGGGCCAGCGCCGCTTGGGTGTCGAGCCTCATCCGCGCCGGATGCTCGGCGAAGGAGACGTAGAAGGCGGCGCCCGCGAACAGCGCCGAGCAGATCAGGGCGACGAGGGCGAGCATCGGGTCCTCCTTCGGCTCGCGCTATAGCGTATAGCCGCCGTCGCTGACCAGCGTCGCGCCGGTGACGAGCGCGCTGGCGTCGGAGAGGAGGAAGCCGATCTGGGCGGCGATCTCCTCGGGCTTGGCGTAGCGGCCGAGCGGCGTGGCGAGCTTCGCCATCTCGGCGAAGGCGGCGTCGCGGCCGATCTCGGCGGCGCGGATCGCGAACATCGGGACGGCGTCCCAGACCGGCGTCTCGACTCCGGCCGGGGCGATCGCGTTGACGCGGATGCCGTGGGGCGCGCCTTCCTTGGCGGCCACCTTGGCGAGGTGGATCAGCGCCGCCTTGGAGGCGCCATAGGCGGCGACGCCCGGCTCGGCCTTCACGCCGGCGGCCGAGGCGGTGAGCACGATCGAGCCGCCGCGCCCCTGCATCGCCCGTATCGCGGCGCGGAGCGTCAGGAAGGCGCCGTCGAGGTTGACCGAGAGGATGCGCCGCCATTCCTCGAAGGCGAGGGCCGCAATGGGTCCGGCGCCGGTGACGAGACAGGTCCTGCCGGAAAAGACGGGCATGACGCCCGTCTAGGCTCAGGCCGCGCTCTGGTCGATCCCGAGCTCGCCCAATTTGCGGTAGAGCGTCGAGCGGCCGATGCCGAGGCGACGCGCGACTTCGGTCATGCGGCCGCGATAATGGCCGATGGCGAGGCGGATGACGTCGGCCTCGATCTCGTCGAGCGCGCGGAGGTTGCCGTCGGGGCGGAACAGCGTGACCCCGGCATTGCTCGCGCCCTGCGCCTGCGCGCCGGCGGCGGGGCGGCCGGCGGCGAGCTGGGCGATCTGCGGGAAGTCGGCGCGGGTCAGCCCGTCGCCGTCGCAGAGCACGGCGGCGCGGAACAGCGCGTTCTGCAGCTGGCGGACATTGCCCGGCCAGTCGTAGCTGCCGAGCAGCTGGAGCGCGTCGTCGGTGATGCCGAGCGGGCGGAGGCCCGGCTGCTCGGCGATGCGCGCGAGCAGGTGGCGGGCGAGCGCCGGGATGTCGCCGATCCGCTCGCGCAGCGGCGGGATCGTCACCTGGACGACATTGAGGCGGTAATAGAGGTCCTCGCGGAAGCGGCCCGCCTCGACCTCGACCTGGAGCGTCTTGTTGGTCGCGGCGATGACGCGGACGTCCACCTCGCGGACATGGCGTGCGCCGATCGGCTGGATCTCGCCCGACTGGAGGACGCGGAGCAGTTTGACCTGCGCCTCGAGCGGCATCTCGCCGACCTCGTCGAGGAAGATGGTGCCGCCATCGGCTTCGGCGAACCGGCCGATCTTGCGCTCGAACGCACCGGTGAACGCACCCTTCTCGTGGCCGAACAGCTCGGATTCGACGAGGTTGGCGGGGATCGCGCCGCAATTGACGCGGACCATGTCCTTCTTGTTGCGTGGGGACGCGGCGTGAACCGCCTCGGCGACGACTTCCTTGCCGACGCCGCTCTCGCCTTCGATCAGCACGGGGATGCGCGCGCGGGCTGCCTTGGCGGCGATCGCCAGCGCGGCGCGGAACAGCGGTGCCGATCCGACGATCTCGTCGAAAGCGAGCGGTGCGGAGAGCTTCTCGGTCAAGGGACGCAGCTCGCCCGACGCCTTGCCGCCCACCGCGGCTTCGAGCGCCGCGAGCAGCCGTTCGGAGGCGAGCGGCTTGACGAGGAAGTCGGTGGCGCCGGCACGCATCGCGTTGACCGCGTTGGCGACCGATCCGTTGGCGGTGAGCATCAGGATGGGCAGCTGCGGCCGACGGGCGCGCAGTTCGGCGATCAGATCGGCGGCATCGGCGTCGGAAGCCGAATGGTCGATCAGGATGGCGTCCAGGGCCATGCCGTCGGGCGTGCCGAGCGTGGCGATGCCGGTCTCGAAATCGCCTGCGAAGATGGTGCGCCAGCCGCGGCGGGCGGCGATCGCCGCGACGAGGCGGCGCTGTGCCGGCTCGTCGTCGATCAGCATCAGAAGGCGCTGGCCGTTGCGCGTCATCGCTCTTCCATGTCCCCAATGTCCCGTTTCAGGGCGCCCTGCATAAGCCGGATGGGTAAAGGGCGGATTAAGCGTGCCGAAGGGCGGCTGGGGTTGAGGCGGTGCGGCGAGCCGGTTAAGGTCCCGACGACACCGTGTTTCAGGGGAGAGACGATGGCCGATACGGTCGACACCAATGCCGAGATCAAGGCGCACGAGCATACGTGGCACGGCTTCAAGGCGATGATGACCTGGGGGACGATCGGCGCTTTCCTCGTCGCGGCACTCGTCGTCTTCCTGATCGCCAGCTGACGTGAAGATCGCCGTGCTCAAGGAGGCGGCCGCCGGCGAGCGGCGCGTCTCCGCGACTCCGGAAACCGTCAAGAAGTTCATCGGCCTCGGCGCCGAGGTGGCGGTCGAGAAGGGCGCGGGCGAGGCCGCGTCGTTCGGGGACCAGGGCTTCGCCGATGCCGGCGCAACGCTCGGCACGCGCGCAGCGACGCTCAAGGATGCGGACATCGTGCTCGGCGTCCAGGGGCCCGAGCCGGCGAGCCTCAAGGGAGTGAAGCCGGGCGCCTGGATCGTCGCCGGGCTCAATCCGTTCGGAGAGCGCGCGCGGATCGACGCCTATGCCGCCGCGGGGCTCGAGGCGCTGGCGATGGAGTTCATGCCGCGCATCACCCGGGCGCAATCGATGGACATCCTTTCCTCGCAGTCGAACCTCGCCGGCTACAAGGCGGTGCTCGACGCGGCGGCCGAATATGGCCGCGCCTTTCCGATGATGATGACCGCGGCTGGCACGGTGAGCGCCGCCAAGGTTTTCGTGATGGGCGTCGGCGTGGCCGGCCTCCAGGCGATCGCGACCGCCCGCCGCCTCGGCGCGCAGGTCTCGGCGACCGACGTCCGCTCGGCGACCAAGGAGCAGATCCTCTCGCTCGGCGCCAAGCCGATCTTCGTCGAGAATGTCGCCGGGATCGAAGGCGAGGGTTCGGGCGGCTACGCCACCGAGATGAGCGACGCGTACAAGGCTGCGCAGGCGGAGCTCGTCTCCTCGCACATCGCCAAGCAGGACATCGTCATCACCACCGCGCTGATCCCCGGCCGCCCGGCCCCGCGCCTCGTCAGCGACGCGCAGATCGCGAGCATGAAGCCGGGCAGCGTGATCGTCGACCTCGCGGTCGAGCAGGGCGGCAATGTCGAGGGCGCAGTCGCGGGGGAAGTGGTCGAGCGGCACGGCGTGAAGATCGTGGGACACCGCAACGTCCCCTCGCGCCTCGCCGCCGACGCCTCGGCGTTGTTCGCGCGCAACCTGTTCAACTTCCTCTCCGCCTTTTGGGACAAGGAGCAGGGCAAGCCCCTGCTCGACGAGGAGATCGGCAACGCCATCCGCCTGACCCAGGGCGGTAAGGTGGTGCACGAGAGGCTGCTCGGGTGAAGCTCGCACGAGCAGCGCTGATGATTCTCCTGGTGGCGTTTCCGGGAATGGCCACCGCGCAAAGCAAGCAGAGAACTGGATCCATTCGCTACAACTTCCTGACCTTGCTGATCCCCGACCAGACTGAGGAGCGGTCACGCACGATTAAAAAGAACGATCCGTGGTTTCTGGGAAAGGCGGTGCCGGTGAACGCCGTCGTCCTGGATGCGCCGGTAACGATTCCGGGCACTGGAATCACTCTCAGGAAGGGATTGCCTCTTTCCGTCGCCACGAGCAGCTATTTCATGGCATGCCAGAAGGATTTGACTGTATCTGCAGGGATTCTTGGCATGGGGAAGTCGCCTGTGTGCCTTATAGACTCGGATGAGGACGGCGTTCTTGATTCCTGGTTCAGAAGCAGCATCAATGTCGTCTGGAGCGCCTATACTGGTCATCTGCAGCGTGACGATATCCATCCCATAGGACCGATACTTACCAGACGCCTCTCGACCGAGGAGGTACGCAAGCTCGATCTGTGGAGCACGTTCGCCATCCGCTACGCGCAGGGGATGCTGACATATTGCGTCGGTACCAGTGATGTATGCCTGCAAAAATCCCCGAAGATAAAGCCGTCGGGCATTGAGCAGACCACGGAGTTCATGGGTGGAGCATTTTCGTACCGGAAACTGGAGGACGGCAGGCTCGCTGTACGAATGATACGCGACCCGAAGGAGGCGACGTTTTAGCCATGGACTTCATTTCGATCCTGTCGATCTTCGTGCTGGCCTGCTTCGTCGGCTATTATGTCGTCTGGTCGGTCACGCCGGCGCTGCACACGCCGCTGATGGCCGTGACCAACGCGATCTCCTCGGTGATCATCGTCGGCGCGCTGATCGCCAGCGCCGCGGCGGGGGCCGAGATCGCCAAGTGGCTCGGGCTGGTCGCCGTCGCGCTCGCCAGCGTCAACATCTTCGGCGGGTTCGCCGTCACCGAGCGGATGCTCGCCATGTACAAGAAGAAGGAGCGCTGAGTTGGGCCACGAAGCTGCTCCCGTGAATCCCTGGGTCATGCTCGCCTATCTGGTGGCGGGCGTCTGCTTCATCCTCGCGCTGCGCGGGCTTTCGAGCCCGGCGACCAGCCGCCGCGGCAACCGGCTCGGCATGATCGGCATGGCAATCGCGGTGATCACCACCCTGGTCACGCACGAGATCGCGAGCCCGGTCGAGCTCGGCATCGCCATCGCGCTGGGCGGCGTCATCGGCTTCGTCACTGCGCGGCGGATCGCGATGACCGCGATGCCGCAGCTCGTCGCGGCGTTCCACAGCCTGGTCGGCATGGCGGCGGTGCTCGTCGCGGCGGCGGCGTTCCTCAATCCGCTGGCGTTCGGCATCGGCGAGATGGTGATCCCAATGGTCGGGCAGCCCTGGGTGGCGATCCACCAGGTCAGCCGCGTCGAGATGGGCCTCGGCGTCGCGATCGGCGCGATCACCTTCTCGGGATCGGTGATCGCGTTCCTGAAGCTCAACGGCAACATGAGCGGCAAGCCGATCCTGCTGCCCGGCCGCCACGTCATCAACCTCGGCGTGCTCGCCGCAATTGTGGTCCTGGTGGGCTATTTCACCCAAGACCAGTCGCCCTGGATCTTCTGGACCGTGACCGCGCTGAGCTTCGCCATCGGCTTCCTGCTGATCGTCCCGATCGGCGGCGCCGACATGCCGGTGGTCGTCTCGATGCTCAACAGCTATTCGGGCTGGGCGGCGGCGGCGATGGGCTTCACGCTGCACAACACCGCGATGATCATCACCGGCGCGCTGGTCGGC
>CBIFVW010000169.1:0-8366 GCA_966186155.1 uncultured Sphingomonas sp. | reverse complement strand
CGATGGCGCCTGCGGCAAGCTACCCCTCCGTCAGCCCTGTGGGCTGCCACCTCCCCCTCCGGGGGAGGATTGAATTGTCTCCTGCCCCTCCGAGAGGGTGGAATTGTTGAATGTCGATACGTCCTAGTCCCGTGCTACGGGTTAAGGAACGGCGCCCACCGCCTTTTCGAGGAGGTCGGCCATCGCCCGATGGTCGCGGAGCGAGGGGTGCCAGTTGCACCCCGTCAGCTCGAGCGCGGGCACCTTCACCGCCGCCGCACCGGTGGCGCCGGCGACGGCCGCGACATCGGCGTAGAAATTCTCCGCGCCCATCAGGAAGATGCGCGCCTGGGGCTGCTCGGCTTTCCGGGCGCGGACGAAGTCGATGTAGCGGGCACGATAATCGGCCCGGAGCGCCGCGTCGTCGGCCCAGGCCTCGCCGGCGTGGAGCGGAGTCGAGAAGTCGTTGGTGCCGAGGTTGATCACGATCACGCTCGGCCGCCAGCCCGGATCGGCCCGGGCAGGCGCGGGCTCGCCCGGAATCGCGCGCGGATAGAGGAAGGGCAGGTTCTCGCCGGGCTTGTTGCCGGCATAGTTGCGGACGATCCCATAGCCCGAATAGGCGATCACCCGATAATCGGCGCCGAGCCGCCTCGCGAGGACGGGCCCGAACGCCTGGCCGGTATCGGTGGTGTCGTGGACCCGCTGCTCGTCGCATTCGCGCGTCGCCGAGATGTTGCCATAGCCGACGCTGTGCGAATCGCCGATGAACTCGATCTGCTTCGCCGCGGCTGGTGCGGGCAACGGGGTACCGTGCGTGAAGAAGCCGAGAAACGTGCCACCGCCCGACTGGCTCTCGGTGATCTTCTCGAGCCGGACGGTGTGGACTCCGTCCTTCAGCCCGGCGATGCGGATCTCGGTGCGGTCGGGCCTGGTGAGCGTCTGATAGACTTTGCCGTCGATCAGCACGCGCATGAAGTCGGTCCTGGTGTCGAACGCGACGGTGACGTCGGCCCCGCGGAACCGGCCCTCGAAATAAGTGCCCGGCCAGCCGAAGCGCATGTCGGCCGTCACGCGCCCGCCGACATGGACGGGAATCGGCGCCAGGTCGGGAATCGCCGCGCCGGCGAGGAGCAGCAGCGAGGGCGCGAGCAGGGCCGCCTTCATCAGATCGACTCCATCGCCTCGTCGAGATGCCTGAGATCGCCGCCCCTGGTCTCGCGCCCGAACCAGGCGACGAGCGCCAGCGCCGCGAGCGTCGGCGCCATGATCGCCGCCGCGGCGACGCCGAGCGCCGGGATGAGCGCGGTGATCGACAGCGCCTGCGCCGCGACGCCGCCGCCCTTGGTGCAGGCCGCCACCCACCCGGTCGCGCGCCCGCGGACGCGCAGCGGGAAGCTCTCGGCGGTATAGGGGAGCAGGATCGCCAGGATGCCGTTCGAGCCGACGATGAGCAGTGCCACCGGCAGCACCGGGCTCCCCACGCCGGCCAGCTCGAGCCGGAGCACGAGCAACAGCCCCGCCAGCGTGATGCCGAGCATCGCGACGAGCGACCATTTGGTGCTCCAGCGGCTGTACATCAGCGCCGCGACGAACACGGTGGGGAAGGCGATCAGCGCCGATTCGGCAAGGAGCCGGCTCGACACCGCCATCGAATAGCCCTTGGCGACCAGATCGGCGGGCAGCCACAGCAGCAGGCCGAAATTGATGAGCCCCCAGGCGATCGCCGCGATCGAGAGCGCGACGAGCTTGCCGATCAGATGGGCGCCCTTGAGCGCACCCTTGCCCGGGGCCGCCGGACGCGCGGCGGGATCGGCCCGGCGGATGCGCGCGCCGAAGCGGCGCATCACCCGCTCGGCCTCGACCGCGCGGCCGTGCGCGATCAGGAACTTGGCCGATTCGGGAATGAAGCGCCCGAGCAGCACGAGCAGCAGCCCGGTGGGCAGGTTGAGCAGCCACATGATCCGCCAGCCGAAATAGGGCTGGAGCAGCGAGGAGAGCCCGCTCGCGGCGAAATAGCCGCCCCCCGCTCCCAGCCCGCCGACGAGCACCAGGCTCCAGCCGCGATGCGGGGTCGGCATCATCTCGGCGAGCAGCGCATAGGTCACCGGCAGCATGCCGCCCGCCGCCGCGCCCATCATGAAGCACATGCCGACATTCCAGGCGAGGCTGGGCATCGCGCCGCAGATCGAAGTGCCGACGAACATCACCGCCGAGAGCAGGATCGTCGCCTTGCGCCCGTAGATGTCGGCGAGCGCTCCCCAGATCACCGAGCCGACCACCGTGCCGACCAGCGCGAAGAACGGCACCAGCGACACGGTCGCCTTGGGCACCCCATATTCGGTGACCATGCCCGGGATGGTGAAGCCCAGCGCGGCGGGCTTCATCACGTCGATCACCAGCGCGACGACGAGCACGAACATCAGGCCCCAGTGCGCCGGGCCGAGATGCGCGTCCTCGGGCGCGGCGACTTCGATCCCGACGCTCGCCGCACGCTGCGCGGCGACGTCGCGCGGCAGCAGGCCATAGGCGGCGATGAGGCAGCCGATGATGATCAGCCCCATGCCGGCCATCATGTCCCAGCCCATCGGCATGCCGGCGAGCATGAAGTGCATGTCGCGGCCCATCAGGAACATGGGGATGTGCATCAGCACCCCGGCCGTCACCATCGCGCACCCCAGCACGAAGGCCCATATCGCCTGCCGATCCGATAGGCTGTTCTGCACGCGCTCTCCCCTCGGCTCCGCGCCGACCCGTTCGCAACCCAGTCGCACGAAGCGGCGCGCGAGGTAAAGCCGCTCTGGCGCGGGCCGGCGGGCCATGCTCTAACCCCGGGCCATGATCGCGCCCCTCCGCTCCGGCCTCGCCGCTCTCGTCAGCCTCGCCCTCGCCACTGCCCCGGTCGCCGCGCAGACGACCTATGAATCGGTCGATCCGATGATCGGCACCGGCGGCGAGGGGCACACTTTTCCCGGCGCGGTGGCTCCCTTCGGGATGATCCAGCTGAGCCCGGACACCGACACGACCTGCCAGATCCGCAAATGCTACGGCCATGCCGCCGGCTATCGCCACGACGATCCGACGATCCAGGGCTTCTCGATGACGCATTTCTCGGGCGCGGGCCATTCGGACCTCGGCGATTTCCTGGTCATGCCGGTCTCGGGCGACGACGTGCCGCTCGAGCCCGACGGCTATCGCTCCCCCTTCGACCATGCGACCGAGCAGGCCCGGCCCGGCTATTACGCCGTGACGCTGGCCAAGCCCGGCGTCCGCGCCGAGATGACCGCGGGCACTCGCGTCGGGGTTCAGCGCTACGCCTTCCCCGCCGGCAAGCCGGCGCATCTGGTGCTCGATCTCAGGAGCTCGCTCTACGACTATCCGGGCAAGATCCTCTGGTCGTCGATCCGCATCCGCCCCGACGGCACGATCACGGGATCCCGCGAGACGCGCGGCTGGGCGCCCGCGCGCAAGCTCTATTTCGCGATCCGCCCCTCGGAGCACGTCACCGGCCACGCCTTCCTCAACCGCGAGGAGAAGATCGAGTATAAGGGCTTCCAGGGCCCGAGCCGCGGCACGGACACCGCGCAGCAGCTCGCCGGGCGCGCGCTGGTCGCGCGGCTCGACTTCGGCCCGATCGAAGGGCCGCTCGAAGTGAAGGTCGCGATCTCGGCGGTCGACGAGGACGGCGCGATCGCCAATCTCGACAGCGAGCCGGGCGGCTTCGACGCGGTCCGCGCCCGGACCCGCGCGGCCTGGGAGAAGGCGCTGGGCTCGATCGAGATCGACGCGCCCGCCCCGATGAAGAAGACCGTCGCCACGGCGCTCTACCACAGCTTCATGGCGCCCAGCGTCTTCTCCGACGCCGACGGCCGCTGGCGCGGACCCGACGACCAGGTGCATCAGGCCAAGGGCTTCACCTTCCACTCGACCTTCTCGCTCTGGGACACGTTCCGCGCCGAGCATCCGCTGCTGCTGCTCACCCAGCCCGACCAGCGCAACCTCGACTTCGTCAACTCGCTGATCGCCAGCCAGCGCCTGAGCCCCTTCGGCATCCTCCCGGTATGGCAGTTCCACGGGCGCGAGACCTGGACGATGATCGGCTATCACGCCGTGCCGGTGATCGCCGACGCCTATCTGAAGGGCCTGCGCGGCTTCGATGCCGAGGCGGCGCTCGACGCGATGGTCAGGAGCGCGACCTACGGCCCCTATGGCGGGCTCGACCACTATATGCAGCTCGGTTTCGTGCCGATCGACAAGGAACCCGAGGCCGCCTCCAAGACGGTCGAATATGCCTATGACGACTGGACGATCGCGCGCATGGCCCGCGCGATGGGCAAGGCGGACCTCGCCGCGGTGTTCGAGAAGCGCGCGGGCAACTGGCGGAACAGCTTCGACGTCAAGACCGGCTTCCTGCGCGCGCGCAAGTCCGACGGCGCCTATCGCGAGCCCTTCGATCCCACTGCGATCAACTATGGCTCGGACTATACCGAGGGCAATGCCTGGCAATATTCCTGGTTCGTGCCGCAGGACCAGGAGGGGCTGTTCCGCCTGATGGGCGGCGACGCGGCGGTGGTGAAGAAGCTCGACGCGATGTTCGACTTCGACAATTCGAAGCTCGACTACAGCCATGCCGAGGACATTGCCGGCCTCATCGGCCAATATATCCACGGCAATGAGCCGAGCCACCACGTCGCCTATCTCTACAGCTATGCCGGCCAGCCCTGGCGGACGCAGGAGCGGCTGAAGCAGATCGTCGACAGCCAGTACAAGCCGACCCCCGACGGGCTCTCGGGCAATGACGATCTCGGCCAGATGTCCGCCTGGCTCGTCTTCACCGCGCTCGGCTTCTATCCGGTCGCGCCTGGCTCGAACGAATATGTCATCGGCCGCCCCTTCGTCGATCGCGCGGCGCTCGACCTGCCGAACGGCAAGCGCTTCGCGATCGTCGCCGAGGGGCTCTCGGACGCCAATCGCTATGTCGGCAAGGTGACGCTCAACGGCAGGCCGCTGGCGCGCAGCTTCCTCCGCCACGCCGAGATCGTCGCGGGCGGCGAGCTTCGCTTCGTCATGCAGGCCGAGCCGAACAAGAGCTGGGGCACGGGCAAGGGCGCGCGGCCCTATTCGATGAGCGCCTATTGAGCGAAGAAGGCGCCGAGCATCGTGGCGGTCTCGCGCGGATGCTCCTCGGGGAAGAAATGGCCGCCGGCGACCGCCCGCCCCGAGACCTCCGTAGCATAGTCCCGCCATAGCGCGAGCGGCCCGCCTTCGTCCGCGTACCAGCGCTCCAGCGCGCCCTCCCGGCTCCACAGCGCCAGCAACGGGCAGGCGATGCGGCGGCCGGCGGCGCGGTCCGCGGCGTCGTGCGCGCGGTCGATCGTCGCGGCGGCGCGATATTCCTCGCAGATCGCGTGGACGTGCGCCGGATCGCGGAGCACCGCGGCATAGGCGTCGCGCACCTCGGCGGGGAAGGCGTCGGCCGCCGAGCCCCATGCCGCGACGGCATCGGCGATCACCGCCTCGGGCGCCGCGCCGATCAACCTCTCGGGCAACGGCGCGGGCTGGGCGAGCAGCACCCAGGGCCAGAAGGCGAGCGCGAACCGCGCATCGGCGCGGTCCCAGGCGGCGGCGCCCGGCACGATGTCGAGCACCGCCAGGTGGGTCACCGTCTCCGGATGGTCGAGCGCCAGCCGATAGGCGACGCGGCCGCCGCGGTCATGCCCCGCCACGGCGAACCGCTCGTGTCCCAGCGCCGCCATCGCCGCGACCATGTCGCGGGCCATCGCCCGCTTGGCATAAGGCGCATGGTCCTCGGCCGAGGCCGGGCAGCCGCTCGCGCCGTAACCGCGCAGGTCCGCGCAGACGACGGTGAAGTCGCGCGCCAGCGCCGGCGCGACGTCGCGCCACATCAGATGCGTCTCGGGAAAGCCGTGGAGCAACAGCAGCGGCGGCCCGCTGCCGCCGTGGCGCACGAAGAGGCGGGCCTCGCCGGTGTCCAGCGTCGCGCTGGCGAAACCGGCGAACCGTTCAGCCATCGCCCGCGACCGCCCGTTTCATACTCAGGTGCATGTGCGCCTCCCGACGGTTCGCGGCGTCAGTCGATCGCACTTGCACCTGCAAGGAGCCCCGACGGATATGCGCCCAATTGCAATGGCGACAGATCAAGCTTCGAGTTGAAGCCGGACCTTCCGCAGCAGGCGCGCCAGCTCGTCGCGATCGGCCGCATCGAGGCCCGCGATCGCCTGCTCGGCTTGCCCGAAGTGCGAAGCGATCGCGGTCTCGATCAGTTCCAGCCCGCTCGGGGTCAGTGCCGCCAATAGCGACCGCCGATCGCTGTCGTCGGGATCGCGGCGGATCAATCCGCGCTGCTCGAGCCGGTTGAGGCAGGCCGTCATCGCACCGGAGGTGAGCAGCACGGACCTCCGGAGCGCGGTGGGACTCAGCCGATAGGGCGCTCCCGACCGCCGCAACGTCGCCAGCACGTCGAGCTCGGTGTAGCTGATACCCTGTGCCTGAAGCTGGTCGCCCGCCCGGGCCTGCAACAGTCCGCCCAGATGCAGCAGGCGCCCGACCACCGCCATCGCGGAAGCGTCCAGATCCGGCCGCTCGCGCGCCCAGTCTTCCAGCAGCTGGTCGACGATGTCGGTTTCCGGCTTGGAGAGTCTCTGTTCAGCCATGGGCAGCAATTATCTTCATATAAAGTATCTTGACATGGAAGTATATGTCGGTGAGCAACGGACGGCAACCCATTCTCCAGGGAGTCGCTATGCGGCCGATTCGCATGCTGGTCTGCGCGTTTGTGGCACTTGCCGTTCAGACAGGGCCGGGGGCCCGGGCCTCTGCTCCGCAGACCTCGACGGATCGGATCGTGATCGAGCGGGGAAGCGTCGAGCTCCCGACCGGTGAAACCGTGCCCTATGAGATCGGCACCCTCTATGTGCCCGAGAATCGGGACAAGCCGGACAGTCGCAGGATCGGTGTCGGATTCGCGCGGATCAAGGCACCGCGGCCCACCGGCGCGCCGCCGATCTTCTGGCTGCCCGGCGGCCCGGGGCTGAGCGTGCTCGGCGCTTTCACCGACGCGAACGAAGCGGCGCGGAGCCGCCTGCGCTCCTGGCTGACCTTCGGCGCCGCCGGCGATCTCGTGGTGATCGAACAGCGTGGCTATACCAGCCGCGGCGAGATGCTCGTCGAGACGGCCGACGCTTCTCCGCCCGACGAACCGGCTTCGGTGCGCGCCGATGCGGCCGCGATGCAGGCGCTCGCCCGGCGCGCCGTCGCGCGCAATCCGGACAAGGATCTGTCCGGCTATACGATCCAGGCCTTCGCGGCCGATGTCGACGATCTCCGGCGCGCGCTCGGCTATGACAAGATCAGCCTGTTCGGCGGCAGCTTCGGCTCGCAATGGGCGCTCGCCGTGATGCGTTTCCATCCGGAGATCGTCGCGCGCGCGGTGCTCTCGAGCGTCGAGCCGCTGAACAATGGGTTCGACATGCCCTCGCACGTCTTCGCCGCGCTCCAGCGGATCGCCTTCGATGCCGATCGCGATCCCGGCCTGGCGCCCTGGCTGCCCAAGGGCGGAATGATGGAAGCGATACGCGCCTTGCACCGGCGCTTTGCCGCCGCGCCCGTCCGCGTCACCGTCCGCGACGATACCGGCAAGGCGCAGACGGTCGTGCTCGGGGCGCAAGACCTTCAGCTCGCCCTGCTGGCGCATACCGACGAGGCCGAGCATTGGCCCGCCTTCATCCTGTCGCTCTACTACGGCCATTACGACGATTGGGCGCGGCAGACGCTGTCCGATCGCGCCGCCGGCCCGGTCAAGCTGATCGGCCCGCTCGCCGACAGCAGCCTGGGCGTCTCGGCGGACCGCGAGCACCAGATGCGCACCGATCCGGCGTTGGACCAGCTCGGCGCCTGGAACTTCGAGGCCAATCTGGTCTCGGCGCCCGACTGGCCGACGCCGGACATGGGCGACGCGGTACGGCTGCCGCGCGTGACGGCGGTTCCCGTGGTCTTCGTCCATGGCGACTGGGACACCTCGACCCCGATCGAGAACACGCTCGGCCTGCTGCCCTATTTCCCCATGGGCCACGCGATCCTCGTCCACCGCGCCGGGCATGACGGCCCCTTCTACCAGCTGCGCGAAAACCCCGCCGCCCGGCAGGCGCTCTACGACTTCCTGCGCACCGGCGAGACGCATGGCCTGCCCACCGAGGTCGCGCTGGCCGCACCGAAATTCACCGTGCCGGCCTTCGCTCCGCCGGTTCAGCGGGCGCATTAGTCGAGGGTTCTGAAAAGGCGGCCTGGGGTATGTACCCAATCTCTGGAAGGCGCCTCGGCAACACCCCAGGAAAGGCTTCCAAAATAGGATTTCGCGTGATCTATCC
>CBIFVW010000168.1:0-8430 GCA_966186155.1 uncultured Sphingomonas sp. | reverse complement strand
TACGACATCTGGATGTCGCGCCGTGCCGCTGCGGCTTGGGGCGCAGCCGAGCCGGTATCCTTCAACAGCCCCGGACGCGACTTCGACCCGGCCTTCTCGGCGGACGGACGCCATGTCTATTTCAGCTCGGATCGGCCGGGCGGGCTGGGCGGCGACGACGTGTACCGGGTCGCGGTGACCGCCGACGGCTTCGGCACTCCCGAGCACCTTGGTCCGAACGTCAACAGCGCGGGCAAGGAATGGGCCCCAATGCTTGCGCCCGGCGGGAAGGCGCTGCTCTTCTCGAGCGATCGGGCGGGCGGCGCCGGTCGGCAGGATCTGTACGTCGCCGAACGCGACGGAAACGGCTTCGCGCCGGCGCGGCCGCTGCCCGGCGAGGTAAACACCCCCGCCGACGAGTTCGACGCGACTTTCCTCGCCGACGGCCGCACGATCGTCTTCGCGCGCGCTCCCGACCTCCAGGCCGATCGGATCGACCTGTTCGCCGCCTCGCCGTCCGCCGGGCGCTATGCCGCAGGCACGCGGCTCGATCGCGTCAATGGGGACAAGGACGCCTATGGCCCGATGCTCGACTGGTCGGCGCCGGAGACCTTCACCTTCTCGGCGCAGCGCCCCGGCTCGGGCGGAATGGACCTCTACCGCGTGCGCTACCGGATCGGGCGCTAGCGGGCGAGCGCCGCCACGCCCGGCAGTTCCTTGCCTTCCATCCATTCGAGGAAGGCGCCGCCCGCGGTCGAGACGAAGCTGAACTCGTCGGCCACGCCCGCCTGGTTGAGCGCGGCGACCGTGTCGCCGCCCCCGGCGACCGAGACCAGCTGGCCCTCCTTGGTGAGCGCCGCCGCGGTCTGGGCGAGGCTGACGGTGGCAGTGTCGAACGGCGGCGTCTCGAACGCGCCGAGCGGACCGTTCCAGACGAGCGTACGGCAGGTCTTGAGCACGTCCGCCAGCGCCTCGGTCGCGGCGGGCCCGATGTCTAGGATCATCTCGTCGGCCGCGACCTCGTGGACGTTGACGGTGCGCAGGCTGGGCGGATTGGCGGCGAACTCCTTCGCCACCACCACGTCATAGGGCAGATGCACCGTGCAGTTCGCCGCGTCGGCGGCGTCGAGGATCTCCTCGGCGGTGCCAGTCAGGTCGTGCTCGCACAGGCTCTTGCCGACATCGACGCCGCGTGCGGCCAGGAAGGTGTTGGCCATGCCGCCGCCGATGATCAGATGATCGACACGGGCGACCAGATGCTTGAGCACGTCGAGCTTGGTCGAGACCTTGGCGCCGCCGACCACCGCGGCGACCGGATGCTCGGGATTGCCGAGCGCCTTGTCGAGCGCGTCGAGCTCCGCCTCCATCTGGCGGCCGGCGAATGCCGGGAGCGCGTGCGCGAGCCCCTCGGTCGAGGCATGGGCGCGGTGCGCGGCCGAGAAGGCGTCGTTGACGTAGAGGTCGCCGAGGGCCGCGAGGCGCGCGACCGTCTCGGGCGCGTTCTTCTCCTCGCCGGGATCGAAACGCGTATTCTCGAGGATGCCGATCTCGCCGTCGGCCATCGTCGCGATCACGTCCGCAGCGTCCTGGTCGTCGATGAAGCGCACCGGGCGGCCGAGCACCTGGCCGAACGGCCGAGTGACCAGCGCGAGGCTCATCTCGGGATCGCGCCGCCCCTTGGGGCGCCCGAAATGCGCGAGCACGATCACCTTGGCGCCCTTGTCGGCCAGCTCGGCGACCGTCTGGACCGCGGCGCGCAGCCGCGTGTCGTCGGTCACCGCGCCATCCGCCATCGGCACGTTGAGGTCCTCACGGACCAGCACGCGCTTGCCGGCGATCTCGCCCATGTCGTCGAGCGTCTTGAAAGGGCGGGTCATAGCTGTTCCTCGTCATCCCGGCGAAAGCCGGGACCCAGGGTCGCAGGCGACGCCGCTCTTGGCTCTGGGCCCCGGCTTTCGCCGGGGTGACATTTCCTACGAAAGCTTCGCCATCGCCGTGGCCGTGTCGACCATGCGGTTCGAGAAGCCCCATTCATTGTCGTACCAGCTGACGACGCGCACCAGCTTGCCGTCGATCACTGCCGTCTCCAGGCTGTCGACCGTCGAGCTGAACGGCGTGTGGACGATGTCGATCGAGACCAGCGGCTCGTCGGTGAAGGCGAGGATGCCCTTGAGCGGACCGTTCTCCGACGCCGCCTTGAGGATGGCGTTGACCTCCTCCTTGGTCGTGTCGCGCTTCGGCGTGAAGGTCAGGTCGATCAGGCTGCCGTCCGGAACGGGCACGCGCACCGACGAGCCGTCGAGCTTGCCCTTGAGCTCCGGGAGCACCTCGCCCACCGCGCGCGCGGCGCCGGTGGTGGTCGGGATCATGCTCATCGCCGCGGCGCGGGCGCGGCGCAGGTCCGAATGGATCTGGTCGAGGATCTTCTGGTCGTTCGTATAGGCGTGGATCGTCGTCATCAGCCCGCGCTCGATGCCGACCGTGTCGTTGAGCACCTTGGCGACCGGGGCCAGGCAGTTGGTGGTGCACGACGCGTTGGAGACGATCGTGTGCCCGGCCTCGAGCTTGTCGTGATTGACGCCATAGACGACGGTGAGGTCGACATTCTTGCCCGGCGCCGAGATCAGCACCTTCTTCGCGCCCGCGTCGATATGCTTCTGGGCCGAGGCGCGATCGGTGAAGAAGCCGGTGCATTCGAGCACCAGCTCGACGCCGTTCGCGGCGTGCGGCAGGTTCGCCGGGTCGCGCTCGGCGGTCACCTTGATGCGCTTGCCGTCGACGATCAGGTCGTTGCCGTCGGCCGCGACCGTGCCCGGATATCTGCCATGGACGCTGTCGCGCGAGAACAGCCAGGCGTTCGACTTGGCATCGGCGAGATCGTTGATCGTGACCAGCTCGAGCCCGCTCTCGGGGCGCTCGAGGATCGCGCGCGCCACCAGCCGGCCGATGCGCCCGAACCCGTTGATCGCAACCTTCGTCATGCCTGTTCTCCGTTCAGCTTCGCGATGATCCGCGGCACGATGGCTCCCGCGGTGAGCCCGAAATGCTCGTAGAGCCTCAGATAGGGTCCGGAGGCGCCGAAAACATCCACGCCGAAGCGCAGCCCGTCGCTGCCGGTATAGCGCTCCCAGCCCAGCGTCGCGCCTGCCTCGATCGAGACCTTGAGCGCGTGCGGCGGCAGCACGTCGCGCTTGTACTGCGCATCCTGCGCCTCGAACCGTTCCCAGCACGGCATCGACACGACGTCGACGCCGATCCCCTGCGCTTCCAGCTCGTCCCGGACCGCGACTGCGATCTCGACCTCCGAGCCGGTGGCGATCAGCACGACGCGGCGCGGCGCCTCGGCCTCGCGCAGCGCATAGGCGCCGCGCGCCGAGCGGTTCTCCGCCGCCTCGGTGCGCAGCTGGGGCAGGTTCTGGCGGCTCAAGGCGAGCAGCGCCGGACCGTCCCTCCGCTGCAGCGCCAGCTCCCAGCATTCCGCGGTCTCGACCACGTCGCACGGACGATAGACGTCGAGATTCGGGATCAGGCGCAGGCTCGCGAGATGCTCGATCGGCTGGTGCGTCGGCCCGTCCTCGCCCAGCCCGATCGAATCGTGCGTCATCACATAGACGACGCGCGCGTGCTGGAGCGCCGAGAGCCGGATCGCCGGCCGCGCATAGTCCGAAAAGACCAGGAAGGTCCCGCCATAGGGGATCACGCCCCCGTGCAGCGCCATGCCGTTCATCGCCGCGGCCATGCCGAACTCGCGGATGCCGTAATAGACGTAGCGGCCGCCATAATTGCCGGCGGTGAGCGCGCCGAGGTCCTTGGTCAGCGTGTTGTTCGAGCCGGTAAGGTCGGCCGAACCGCCCAGCGTGTCGGGCAGCTGGGCGTTGATCGCCTCGAGCGCCATCTCGCTGGCCTTGCGCGTGGCGACCTTCTGCGGCGCGTCAATCAGCCCCTGGATATGATCGCCGAGCGAGAACCAGCCGGGCAGATCGCCGCGCATCAGCCGCTCGAATTCAACATGATCCTCGTGGCTTGCAAGCCGTTGCTTCCATTCTGCATGAGGAACCGCGCCGCGTCCGCCAGCTTCGAGCCAGGCCTCGCGAATCGCATCGGGAATCTCGAATGCCGGATAATGCCAGCCCAGCGCCTGGCGTGCCGCGGCGACTTCGTCCTTGCCGAGCGGCGAGCCATGGACCTTCGAGCTGCCCTGCTTGTTGGGCGCGCCCTTGCCGATGATCGTGCGGCAGCGGACCAGCGAGGGCAGCTCGCTCGCCAACGCCTCGTCGAAGGCGCGCGCGATGTCGGCCTCATCATGCCCGTCGCACTCGACGACCTGCCAGCCCGAGGCCCGGTAGCGCGCCGGAATGTCCTCGCTCGACGAGAGGGATACCGCGCCGTCGATCGTGATCTTGTTGTCGTCCCACAGCACGATCAGCCGGCCGAGCTTCAGATGCCCGGCCAGGCCCACGGCCTCGTGGTTGACGCCCTCCATCAGGCAGCCGTCGCCGGCGATCACCCAGGTGCGGTGGTCGACCAGCCCGTCGCCCCAGCCCGCATTGAGATGCCGCTCGGCGATCGCCATGCCCACCGCCATGGCCAGCCCCTGCCCCAGCGGGCCGGTGGTGCATTCGACGCCCGGCAGCTCGAAATTCTCGGGGTGCCCGGCGCAAGGGCTGCCGACCTGGCGGAAGTTCCTTATGTCCTCCAGCGTCGGGCGCGCATAGCCGGTGAGGTGGAGCGCCGCGTAGAGCAGCATCGAACCATGTCCGGCGGAGAGCACGAAACGGTCGCGATCGGCCCAATAAGGGTCCGCGGGATCGAACTTCAGATAGCGTTGGAACAGGACCGTAGCGACGTCCGCCATGCCCATCGGCATGCCCGGATGGCCCGAATTCGCGGCCTCCACGGCGTCCATCGCCAGTGCGCGGATGGCATTGGCGCAGTCGGTGAAGCTTGCGGTCACGTCGGGTCCCCTGATGCTGGCGCGGACGCCTTTGCGGCGCATGCGCCCGCACGTCAACCGGCTCGGCGCCGGTTGCGGCCTGGCGCCGCTCCGGTCCGGCCCGTCGAGCCGACCTCTTAACCTGGAGCAAACAGGGGTTGATGCCGCTGCCGCCCGAGCCTAATCGCTTGATGCATGGCCGCTTCCTCCGCTGACCGCATCGAACAGGCGCTCGCACGGATCGAGAAGGCGGCCGCCGCGCGCGCCTATGCCGCCGAGCGGCTCGCGCTCCGCCACCAGAAGCTGCGCGCCCGGATCGAGGACGCCGTCGCCTCGCTCGACGCGCTGATCGCGCGCGAAGCGCGGAGCGAGGACGAATAATGGCAGAGATCACGCTCAACGTCGCCGGCCGGAGCTATGTCGTCGCCGCGCGCGACGGCGAAGAGCCGCATCTGCGCCGGCTCGAGGGCATCCTGCAGAAGCACGCCGATACCGCGGTTCGCGCCTCGGGCGGGCTCAACGCCGAGCGAACGCTGATCTATCTCGCGCTGATCCTAGCGGACCTGCTCGACGAAGCCGAGCGCAATCCGCCCGAGGGAGTTTCTCCGGTGCTGCTCGAGCGGATCGCCGACCGACTCGAAGCGGTCGCTGCCGCGCTCGAGGAGGATGCGGCCCAGGCATAGTCGTGGTTGCGAACGCCGCTCGAAATCCCTACATCCCCCCTCGGCGGGCACTGCCCGGTACGAGCCTTTGCAATTATCCCTGAGGCTATTCATCATCCATGGGGGCTGTCCCTGTGCAGATCCTGGTCTGTCGCACATGGTCCCCACCTGACGTAACGGGCGTCAGTGGATATTCTGGCAAACGGCCATGGCGGTCCCGCCACCCCGCCCCTAAAAGCCCGTCATGATCGACAAGCTAGCCCTGAGGGCCCAGCTGCGCGCCGAGCGTGACGCTTTCGCCGCCGAGGCCAGCGAGGCCATCCTCGCGCCGCCCGTCTTCCTCGCTCGCCTGAGGCCAGGCATGTGCGTCGCCACTTATTTCGCGATCGGCAGCGAGGCCGATCCCACCCAGCTCGCCGCCGCCGCCGCGGAGCTGGGCTGCGGGCTCGCCTTGCCCCATGTCGTCGATCGCTCCGCGCCGATCCGCTTCCTCGCCTGGCAGATGGGCGAGCCGCTGGTCGCCGGCCCCTTCAACCTCCGCCAGCCCGACGAATCGAGGCCCGAGGTCGCGCCCGACGTGATTCTGACGCCGCTGGTCGGCTTCGACGCGCGGCTCAACCGGCTCGGCCAAGGCGCCGCGCATTACGACCGCGCCTTCGCGCGCTATCCCGAGGCGTGGCGCGTCGGCGTCGCCTGGTCGGTTCAGGAGACTCCCGCCATCCCCACCGACATCTGGGACGTGCCGCTGCACGCGGTCATCACCGAAAAGGGCATGACATGGCACGCCGAAGCCTAGAACCGAGCTGGCGCAAGCCCGCGGGGGCGCTGGGCATAGTCGCCTGGATCCTCGTCTGGATCATCCTGGTCGCGACCTTCTCGCGCTGGGTCGGCGCGCTCCCGGTGCTCGCGCAGCTGCCGATCTACGTGGTGACCGGCATCGTCTGGATCGCGCCGCTCAAGCCGGTACTCCAATGGATGGAGACAGGCCGCTGGCGGGCCTAGGCCGCGCCTCCATCACCCGTAGGTGATGCCGTAATATTGATAGACCCGAGCGTTGTAGTCGCGGTCGAACTCGGGTTCGCCGCCTTCGTCGTCATAGCTCGGGGCGCCCTCGAGCTGCTCCTTGTCGAGATCGACGACATAGCCGCCCTTGCCGGTGTCGTAGGTCAGCGTCTGCCAGGGCAGCGGATAATGCTTGTCGCCCATGCCGAACAGCCCACCGAACGACAGCACCGCATATTCGACCTGGCCCGAGACCTTGTCGACCATGAAGCGCTCGATCGTGCCGAGCCGCTCGCCTTCGCCATTGTAGACCGCGGTGCCTTCGACCTGGTCGGACGCAATCATGCTGTGCGTTTCACGCGTTTCGAGATCCATCGCTCCTGCTCCCAGGGAAGCGGCGCGCAAGGGTGCGGGCCGCACGCGAAGAACGCTCGGGCGGGCGACGATGTCCGGAATTTGCGGCGAACCGTGCGAGCTTCCTTGCGGCGCACGATGGCGCGAGTGACGGGGCTCGAACCCGCGACCTCCGGCGTGACAGGCCGGCGCTCTAACCAACTGAGCTACACCCGCTTGCTCCAGCGAGGAGGCGGCCACTAGCCGCCCGATTCGGGGGTGTCAACCGGATTGGTCGCGACTATGGCGCCGATGCCCCCGGCTATCCACAGGATCGTTCACCAGCGTGCCGTGCTCGAACAGGAAGCCCGCGATGTCGGGCTTGCCCGCGGCGTTGAGCACGGTCTGGATGATGATGAGCAGCGGCACCGCGAGCAGCGCGCCCGTGGTGCCCCATACCCATCCCCAGAAGCTCAGCGAGATCAGGATCAGGATCGGGCTGATCGTCAGGCGGTGGCCGACGATCAGCGGCGTGACGACGTTCGCCTCGATCAGATGCGCGACGATCATGATCACCGCCGGCACGAACGCCCACCACAGGTCCGGGAAGGTCATCAGGCCTCCCATGGCGAGCAGCAGTGCCGCCAGCACCGGCCCGAAATAGGGGATGTAGTTCAAGAGCGCGACGATGCCGCCCCACATCAGCGGCGTCGGCATCCCGATCGACCAGAGCGCGGTCGCGACGATCAGCCCCAGCGTCAGGTTGATCAGCGTGATCGTGCCGAGATAGGCCGAGGTGTCGTCGACCACGTCCTGGATCACGCGCGCCGTCGCCATCGCGCCGCCGAAGCTCGATCGGCTGGTGATCGCGTTGCGCCGCAGCCGGGTCCAGCCCGAGAGGAAGAAATAGATGACCAGGATCGCGAAGAACATCTCGATCAGCGCCGAGGGCGCCGAGGTCGCGAACAGGTCGAGCAGCGAGCGCGGCGGCGTCGCGGCCATCACTTCGGGCTGCTTCATCGGCTCGGCCGCGAAGTTGAGCAGGGTGCGGTTCACGAACTGGTCGAGATTGGCGTAGAACTCGATCAGCGGCTTCAGATTCTCCTGGATCTGCGGGATCTTGGCGGGAAGGTCGCGGATCCATTGCCAGGCGGGGACCACGATCGAGGCGAGCGCGACGTTCGCCGCGACCAGGAACAGCAGCACGCAGATGAAGGCGGCGATCGGCGCCGGGATGCGGTGCCGCTCGAGCCATTCGAGCAGCGGCACCAGCGCGATCGCGATCACCAGCGCGGTGGTGAGCGGCAAGAAGAAGGACGAGCCCGCCTGCAGCGCGAAGGGCAGCGCGAGCAGCAGCCCGACTCCTCCCATCAGCGCGAGCGCGGCCATCAGCCGGTCGCGCGCCTGCCCGTCGCCCAGATTCTCGCGGCGCTCGGGCAGGATCGGCTCGCGCGGCGCCGAGACCGGGATGCCGTCCTCGCCCGCAGGCTGCCCGCCGATCGTACCGCTCTCGTCGCTCAC
>CBIFVW010000167.1:0-8447 GCA_966186155.1 uncultured Sphingomonas sp. | reverse complement strand
GACTCCGCATCGAGCGGCGGCGGCTGGCGCTGCTCGTCGCGCTCGGCGATCTCGCCGGCGTCTTCGACCTGACGCGCGTTACGCGGCTGCTCAGCGACTTCGCCGACGACGCGGTCGACCGGGCGATCCGCGCGGCGATCGCCGAGCGCACACCCGACGCCGAGCCGCGGGGGTTCGCCGCGATCGCGCTCGGCAAGCTCGGCAGCCAGGAGCTCAACTATTCGTCGGACATCGATCCGATCCTGGTCTTCGATCCCGGCACCCTGCCTTGCCGCCCGCGCGAGGACCCGCAGGACGCGGCGGTACGGATCGGGCGGCGCGTGGTCGAGCTGCTCCAGGCGCGCGACGGCGACGGCTATGTGCTGCGCGTCGACCTGCGCCTCCGGCCCTCGCCCGAGGTGACTCCCATCGTGCTGCCGGTGGAGGCGGCGATCTCCTATTATGAGAGCCAGGCGCTGCCCTGGGAGCGCGCCGCCTTCATCCGCGCGCGCGCCTGTGCGGGGGACCTCGCGCTGGGCGGCGGGTTCCTCGACGCGATCCGCCCGTTCGTGTGGCGCCGCGCGCTCGACTATGGCACGATCCGCGAGATCCGCGACATCAGCCGCCGCATCCGCGACCATTATGCCCAGGCGCAGCTCTTCGGGCCGGGCTACGATTTGAAGCGGGGCAGGGGCGGCATCCGCGAGATCGAGTTCTTCGCGCAGATCCACCAGCTCATCCATGGCGGGCGCGAGCCGTCGCTGCGCACTCCGGCGACGCGCGACGCGCTCGCGGCGCTGGCCGAGGCGGGCCGGATCGATGCGGACGACGCGGCGGCGCTCACGGCCGCCTATGCCGATCTCCGGACGATCGAGCATCGGCTGCAGATGGTCAACGACCTCCAGACCCACCAGCTGCCCGAGGGGTCCGAGGCGCTCGACAATATCGCGGCGCTGCACGGGCTCCCGGGCGGAGGGCACGCGCTGTTCGATCTGCTCCGCCCCCAGGTCGATCGCGTAGGGCGCGTCTATGATTCGCTCGCCGACGATACGGGGGAGCGGCTCCCGGCCGAGACCGACACGCTCGAGGCGCGGCTGCGCGGCCAGGGGTTCGAGCATGCGCCTGGCGCGGTGCGGATCATCGAGGGGTGGCGTGGCGGCCATTATCCGGCGCTGCGCACCGCCGCGGCGCGCGAGGCGCTGGAGGCGGTGCTGCCCGCACTGATCACTGCCTTCGCCCAGGCACCCGACACCGTCCACGCGATCACGCGCTTCGACGCGATGCTCTCGCGGCTGCCGAGCGCGATCAACTTCTTCCGCCTGCTCGAGGCGCAACCCGCGCTGGCGCGCCTGCTCGGCGCGATCCTTGCGCTCGCGCCGACGCTCGCCGAGCAGCTCGGGCGGCGCGCGGAGCTGCTCGACGGGCTGATCGACGCGAGCGCGCTGTCGCCGGTCGCCGATATCGAGACGCTCGCGGCGGAGATGCGACGCTGGGAGGTGGGAGCGGACTTTCAGTGGCAGCTCGAGCATGTCCGCCGCTTCGTCAACGAGAAGCGGTTCGCATTGGGCGCCCAGATCGTCGCCGGGGCGAGCGACCCGCTCGAGGTCTCGGCCGGCTATGCCCGCGTTGCCGAAGCGGCGATCGAAGTGCTGGCGGCGGCGACGGTCGCGGAGTTCGCCCGCGCGCACGGCGCGGTGCCCGAGAGCGAACTCGTGATCCTCGCGCTCGGCAGGATGGGCGGGCGGGCGCTCACCCATGCCTCCGACCTCGACCTCGTCTATCTCTTCACCGGCGACTATGCCGCCGAGAGCGACGGCGCCAAGCCGCTCGGCGCGGTGACTTATTACAACCGGCTCGGCCAACGCGTGACCGCGGCACTTTCGGTGCCGACCGCCTCGGGGCCGCTCTACGAAGTCGACACGCGGCTGCGGCCTTCGGGCGCGCAGGGGCCGCTCGCCGTCTCGCTCGACGCCTTCGCCAGATATCAGCGCGAGGACGCCTGGACCTGGGAGCATATGGCGCTCACGCGGGCGCGGCCGGTGTTCGGCTCCGCGGAGGCGCGGGCGAAGGTCTCGGCTATCGTCGACGCGGTGCTCCACGGCGCCCGGCCCGAGCGGGACATCGTCGCCGACGCCGCGAAGATGCGCTCCGAGATGGCCGCGTACAAGCCGCCCAAGGGCCCGCTCGACGCGAAGCTGCTCGACGGCGGGCTCGTCGATCTCGAATTCGCGGTGCACGTGACGCAGCTGGTCCACCGCGCCGGGTTCGAGCCGCGACTCGGCGAGGCGATCGACGCGCTGGCCGAGCAGGGCTTGCTGCCCGCGGCGATGCGGCCCGCGCACGATTTCCTGTCGCGGCTGCTCGTCATCCTGCGCCTCGTCGCTCCCGACGCGCGCGAGCCGGGCGCCGCCACCCAGGCGCTGATCGCGCGCGCGCTCGGCCTCGACGGCTGGGACGAGGTGGTTGCGGAGCTCGACCGGACCCGGCAGGAGGTGCGCGCATGCTGGGCGGCGGTCCGCGCCGGCTGACGGAGGCATTCATGGCAATCGAGGAAGGCGACAAGCTCCCCGCGATCGAGCTCGACACCAGTGACGGCGGCAAGCTCGCGCTCAAGGACCAGGCAGGCAGGCCCTTCGTCCGCTATTTCTACCCCAAGGACGACACCGGCGGCTGCACGCGCGAGGCGCAGGATTTCTCGGCGCTGCTCCCCGAGTTCGAGGCGCTCGGTGCCCAGGTGGTCGGCGTGTCGAAGGATCCGCCGATCAAGCACCAGAAGTTCATCAACAAATACGACCTCACCGTGCCGCTCGCGACCGATACCGAGGGGAAGGCGATGGAGGCGTTCGGCGTCTGGGTGGAGAAGCAGCTCTACGGCAAGCGCTACATGGGCATCGACCGATCGACCTTCCTGTTCGACGCCGAGGGCAAGCTGTTCCGCGCCTGGCGCCGCGTTCGCGTGCCGGGCCATGCCGTCGACGTGCTCGAATCGGTCAAGGAGATGCTTGGCCGGTGAGGAGCGTCGCGGAGGCGTGCCGCGCGGTGCTCGAAACCGCCGAGCCGCGCGCCAAGGTCAAGGCGGCCCGCGCCGCCGCGCGCGACTGGCGGCTCGGTCGGCTCGCGCACGCCTTCGACGTGGCGATGCCCGATCGCCCGGCGCGGCCCGACGTGCCCAAGCTGCTGCCGCCCAACCGCATGCCCAAGCGCGGCAAGGGCGGCTCCGAGCGCGGCCGGATCGCATTGATCCACGCGCTCGCGCACATCGAGTTCGCCGCGATCGACCTCGCTCTCGATCTGATCGGCCGTTTCGGCGGCGCATTCCCGCGCGGCTTCACCGACGAGTGGATGCGCGTCGGCGCCGAGGAGGCGATGCATTTCGCGCTGCTCGATCGGCGACTGCAGACGCTCGGCAGCTTCTACGGCGCGATGCCGGCGCATGACGGCCTGTGGGATGCGGCGGCCGAGACCGCGCATGATCCGCTCGCCCGCCTCGCCGTGGTGCCGATGGTGCTCGAGGCGCGCGGGCTTGACGTCACGCCGGCGACGATCGAGCGTTTTACCGCGGCGGATGATGGAGTTACCGCGCGTATCCTCACACGGATTCTGAACGACGAGGTGCGCCACGTCCGCGCGGGTACGACCTGGTTCGAATCGGCTTGCGCGGCGCGGGGAATCGCTCCCGAAACGACTTGGCGAGCGCTGGTTTCGTTGCATTTTCGCGGCGCGCTTAAGCCGCCATTCAACGACTCGGCGCGCGACTCAGCCGGTTTGTCCCGCGATTATTACGAAGCCCTTGCCGTTCGCTGACGCCTTACGTCACAAGCCAGCGTCCAGAAGCGGAGGGGCTGCTCCTGCGACTTTGAATGGAAAAGAAGACGGACACCGGGTCGCTTTTCGGTGCTGGCTTCCATGAACGTGCCGGGGACTCATGGCTAAGGCGTCGAACACCAAAACCGCTACAGCAGGCCAGCGGTTCCGTGCTTTTTTCACTACCCGTGATTTTATCTTCCACGACGGCCGCGACCTGAAGCGTTTCAGCGTCGCCGGGCGCACCCAGGCGCTGCTCGCCGGCGTGGCGGGAATCACCGTGGTGTTCTCGGCCTATGGCGTGGCGCAGGCGACCGTCGGCGCGATCGCGCTGAGCGGCGTGACGAGCACCCCGGCCTCGCCCGAGGCACAGGTCGCCAAGATGCGCGAGCAGGTCGAGAAGATGCAGGCCGATGTCGCCGCCGCCAAGGAAGCTGCCCGGCTCCACGCCGCGCGCGTCGAGCAGCGTCAGGCGCTGATCTCAGCGACGCTCACCGGCAAGGGCGACCGCGCGACGATCGAGCAGCCGATGCCGGCGAACGCGCCGCGCACCAGTGCCGTCGCCGACGAAGTGCTCGCGCCGCTCCGTCGGGTCGAGGCGCGCCAGATCGCGCTCGCCGGCAAGGCCCGCGCCGCCGGCGAGGCCCGCTTCCAGCAGACCGCCGATCATATGCGCCGCCTCGGCCTCAGCCCCGAGCGCTATGTCCAGATGCCCGCGATGGGCGGCCCCTACGAGCCCATCGACGACAATGACGGCAACGACAGCGCCGCCGAGAATGCCGACGCGCAGTTCCGCGCGCTGTTCGTCACCTGGAAGAAGCTCGACATGCTCGAACAGACGGTGATCTCGATCCCGTCGATGCAGCCGGTCGACAAGGTGACCTTCACCTCGAGCTTCGGCGTCCGTTCCGATCCTTTCCGCGGTACCGCCGCGATGCATGCCGGCGTCGACATCCCCGGCGCGCTCGGCACGCCGATCTACGCGACTGCCGACGGCGTCATCAGCCATGCCGGCCGCCAGGGCGGCTATGGCAATCTCGTCCAGATCAACCATGGCCGCGGCATCGAGACCCGCTACGGCCATCTCTCCAAGATCCTCGTCGCCGACAACACCCGCGTTCGCCGCGGGCAGATCATCGGCCTGATGGGCTCGACCGGCCGCTCGACCGGCAGCCACCTCCATTACGAAGTCCGTGTCGACGGCAAGGCGGTCAATCCGATCCCCTTCCTCCAGACCGGCGAATATCTCGTCGCGGTGCAGGACCGCGTCCAGGGCGGTGTCGGCGGCCCGAAATAACCGAAATTCCAGGGGTAGGAGAGGAGAGGGGCTGCCCGTGTAGGCGGCCCCCTTTCTTTTTCGGGGACCTCCAGATTGCGAGCCATGGGTCTGCCGTGCCCCGGCATGCGACTCGATTCTTCAGCGCTTCCTCACTTCTTGCTCATGCCGCTCATCCCGTCTCGGGCCAGGATGGAACTGTAATTCCCACAGGAGGCGAGCATGAGTGAATCGATCGAGCGCGGCGGCACGGGAAGCGGGAACCATTGGCGGGCAGCGCGGTGGATCGGGGCATTGGCCTTGCTGCTCACCCCGCTGGTGATGATGCAGGTCAGCGAAGGATGGCACTGGACCGCCGGCAGCTTCCTCCTCGCCGGTATCGTCATCGGTGGAATCGGATTGCTCTACGAGCTTGCCGAACGGGCGAGCGAAAGTCGCGCCTATCGTGCAGGGGCCGCCATCGCGCTCATAACGTCGTTCCTGACACTGTGGACGACGATCGTTCGCGACCACGGCAATGGCATCGGCTTCTTCATGCTGATCATGGCGGCGGCGGTTGGTGGGTTCTCCGCCTGGTTTCGGCCCGCGGGAATGGCGCGGACCATGTTCGGCATAGCGATCATGCAGGCATTGCTCAGCACGGCCATCGCGACCGCACCCTCGACCGCCGGCATACCGGATGCTTCGTTCAAGTTCCTGTTGTCCGGCGGCTTCTTCACGGCGCTGTGGCTGGCATCGGCGACATTTTTCCGTGCCGCCGGGAAAGCGAACTAGCGGACGCGCGATTCGGGCCGGGCGAGCCGCGCGCAGTCCAGCATCCGCAGCGCCAGCGCCTCCGCCGAGCAGCTGGCTTCGCCGGTGATCCACATGCGGAGCATTGCGAGCTGCGCCGCCGCGGCGGCCATGGCGGTCATCGCGGGGGGCGCGGCGTCCGGCGCGGGCGGGTCCAGCCGCGCCTCGATCATCGCGGCGAGCCGGCGCTGGAGCTTCATGCCCGCGGCCGAACCGAGGATGACCCGGCCCAAGGCCCGCCTCTCCCATATGTGCTCGAGCATCGATCGCACCTGCACCTTGCTCGCCCGGCCGGCCGCGGCGCCCGCGAGCGGCAGCAGGATCGGCTCCATCGCGGCGAGCAGCACGGCGTCCTTGCCGCGGAAATGCTCGTAAAGGGTCGCCCGGCCGACGCCCGCGGCGGCGACCAGGTCCGCGATCCGGATCGCCTCGTACCGCCGCTCGAAGGCCAGTGCAGTGAACGCGCGCAGGATTGCCTCGCGCGTTTGCCGTGCCCTAGGGTCGAGCTCGCTCATCGCGCCTTTCTACAGCCATGCCGCCGCCACGGGGAGCGCCGGGTTCCGGACATCCGGGCCGCTCCGTCCGGAAACCGATAATGGCGCGCGTTTCACCCTCGCACCGGCGGTGCGCCCGGCGCATCATGCGCGCGAATCCAGATCGGAGCAGCTTGAATGACCCAGGAACACCGCGTGGTCGCGATCGTCCCGAGCAGCGACCTCGACGCCAGTGAGGCCTTCTACAAGCTGCTCGGCTTCGACGTGACCAGCGATTATGGCGACTATCGCATCCTCGAGGATGGCCGGGGCTGGCATCTGCATCTCAACCGGATGCCGGGCTGGCCGCGCAAGGTAGAGGACAATCCTTTCGGCCTCTATCTCTATGTCGACGACGTCGACGCCGTCGCCGATCGGGTACGCGATCGGATCATCGAAAGGGGTGCGCCGCACCGCAAGCCCTGGGGCACCTATGAATTCGCCGTGAGCGATCCGACCGGCGTGCTCGTCCGCATTGGGCGCGTGATCGATTAGGCCGATTGCCTCGCGCGCTTCGCCTCACTATCTCCGCTCCATGGCTACGCTAACCCAGCCCGAGATCGCGCTGACTCCCGCCGCCGCGTCGCGCGTCGCGGCGATCGCGGCGAAGCAGGGCAAGCCCGCGATCCTGCGCCTCTCGGTCGAGGGCGGCGGCTGCTCGGGTTTCCAGTACAGGTTCGGCTTCGCCGACGCCGTGGAGGGCGACGACAGCGTCGCAGAGACCGACGGCGTGCGCCTGGTGGTCGACGCGGTCAGCCTCGACCTGGTCCGCGGCGCGAGCGTCGATTTCGTCGACAATCTCGGCGGCGCGCATTTCACGGTCGAGAATCCCAACGCGGCCTCGGGCTGCGGCTGCGGCACTAGCTTCTCGGTCTGAGCGCGCCTTGCCCCGGATCGTCACCTACAACGTCAACGGCATCAAGGCGCGCATGGAGCGCCTGCTCGAATATCTCGCGGAGCAGAAGCCCGACGTGGTGTGCCTCCAGGAACTGAAGGGCGCCGACGAGACGCTGCCGGTCAAGGAGATCGAGGCGGCGGGCTATGGCGCCGTGTGGCACGGGCAGAAGGGCTTCAACGGCGTCGCCATTCTCGCCAGGGGCCAGCAGCCGATCGAGCGCCAGCGCGGCTTGGCGGGCGATCCCGAGGACGCGCACAGCCGCTATGTCGAGGCGGAGATCGGCGACCTCGTCGTTGCCTCGATCTACCTCCCCAACGGCAATCCGCAGCCCGGCCCCAAGTTCGACTACAAGCTCAGATGGATGGAGCGCCTGGCGGACCGCGCCCGCGCGCTGCTCGCCGAGGAACGGCCGGTGGTGCTCGCCGGCGACTATAACGTCATCCCGAACGACGACGACACCTTCTCGGTCCGCGCGATGGCGAGCGATGCGCTGATGCAGCCCGAGAGCCGCGAGCGCTACCGCGCGCTGCTCGCCCAGGGCTGGACCGATTCGCTGCGCACGCGCTTCCCGGCGGGCGGCATCTGGACCTTCTGGGACTATCAGGCGGGCTGCTGGCAGCGCGACGCGGGCTTCCGCATCGATCACCTGCTGCTGAGCCCCGTTGCCGCGGACCGCTTCCTCGGCGCAGGGGTCGATAAGGACTATCGCGGCCGCGAGAAGGCCAGCGACCACGCGCCCACCTGGGTCACTCTGCGCTAGCGACTGACCGCTTCCGGACACGCCGCTGTCCACTTCCGGACGGTGATCTCGCGAAAACCCCAACATCTGGCGTGTATTGCCGTGTTATAGCACGTCATCACTCTGTAATATTCATGTAAGCTATTGAATTTCCACAACTCGATAAGTTGGCACGCCCGTTGCGAAGCATGTGGCGCAGGCGGACGAAGGAGAGCCTGTCATGTCTGACGTAGAGGAGTTGAGGATATGAACATGCGCATCTCGTCGGCGGTTCTGGCTCTGGCTGCGGCCGCTGCCCTGACCGCCGGAACCGTCGCGCCGGCCGCGGCCAGCGACCCCAAGCCTGCGGCCCAGGCCAAGTCCGAGACCGCCACGCCCACCGCCAAGGAGGACAAGCGGCGCTACTGCGTCGAGGAAACGATCGTC
>CBIFVW010000166.1:0-8482 GCA_966186155.1 uncultured Sphingomonas sp. | reverse complement strand
GCCAGCCCGCGCGCGATCGCGGCGTCGATCGCCTGATAATAGCAGAGCTCGAAATGGAGGAAGGGCACTTCCTCGACCGCGCCCCAATAGCGCCCGTAGAGCGCGTCGCCGCCGATCAGGTTGAGCGCGCCGGCGATCGGCCGGCCGCCCCGGCAGGCGAGGATCAGCAGCACCGCGTCGCCCAGCGCCTCGCCGAGCATCGAGAAGAAGTCGCGCGTGAGATAGGGCCGGCCCCATTTGCGCGAGCCGGTGTCCTGATAGAAATCCCAGAACGCGTCCCAATGCGCCTCGGTGATCTCGGCGCCGGTCAAATGGCGGACGCTGAGCCCGTCGAGCGCCGCGGCGCGCTCCTTGCGGATCGCCTTGCGCTTGCGGCTGGCGAGCGCGCCGAGGAAATCCTCGAAGTCCGCATAGCCGTGATTGTGCCAATGGAACTGCGTTCCCGCGCGCATCAGCCAGCCCGCCTGCTCGAACAGGGGGCGCTGCGCCGCGTCGAGGAAGGTGACGTGCGCCGAGGAGAGCCGGTTCTGGTCGGTCACCGCCTCGATCGCCGCGATCAGCGCCGGAGCGAGCGCCGGATCGCGCAGCAGCAGCCGCGGGCCCGGCACCGGGGTGAACGGCACCGCTACTTGCAGCTTTGGATAATATTCCCCGCCCGCGCGCTCCCACGCATCGGCCCAGCCATGATCGAAGACATATTCGCCCTGGCTGTGGCTCTTGGCATAGGCCGGCGCGATGGCGGCGGGCGCGCCGTCCGGGCCGTCGACCACCACCGGCAGCGCCTGCCAGCCGGCATGCGGGCCGACCGAGCCGGACCTTTCGAGGATCGAGAGAAAGGCGTGGCACACGAACGGATTGCCGGTGCCGGCGCAGGCGTCCCACTGCTCCGCGGGAATCGATGCGACGCCGTCGGCGATACGGGCGGTGATGGGTTGGGAAGTCACGCCCACCAGATAGGGATCGCAGGCCGTGCGGGACAACCGGTCAGGCTTCGCTCGGCCCCGTCATCCGCACTTCGCGCTGCGGCACCGGCACGGTGATGCCGTGCTCCTGGAACAAGTCCCAGAGCCGGTTGAGCACGTCGCTCTTCACATTGCCGACGCCGCTTTCGGGATCGCTGATCCAGGCGAGGATCTCGTGCTCGAAGCCGTTCTCGCCGAACGCCATCAGCCAGACGTTCGACTTGGGGCTGTCGAGCACGCGCGGGCTCTCGATCGCGGCGCGGAGCATCAGCTGCTGCGCCAGCTTGAGGTCGCAGCCATAGGAGACGGTCACCGGGATGCGCACCCGGACGTTGCGGTCGGTATAGGACCAGTTCTCGACTTCCTGGGTCATCAGATTCTCGTTCGGAATCAGATGCTCCTTGCCGTCGCGCGTCACCACGCTCACCGCGCGCACGCCGATCTTGTTCACCCAGCCGAAACTGTCTCCCACCACGATCACGTCGCCCGGCTTGATCGACCGGTCCATCAGCAGGATGATCCCGGCGATCAGATTGCCGACGGTCTTCTGCAGGCCGAAGCCGACCGCGAGGCCGAGCGCGCCCGAGAAGACGGCGAAGGCGGTGAGGTCGATCTCGAGCAGGTCGACCCCGACGAAGAAGGCGAGGATCACCGCGGCGATGCCGGCGAGCTTCTGGAAGAGCAGCTTCTGCGTCGGATCGAAACCGCGCGCGCCGGTGATCCATTGCGCGACGATGCGGTTCACCAGCCGCACGCTCGCGAAGAGGAGGAGGACGGTGATCGCGACGGTGAACAGCGAGAGCAGGGTCACCCGGCGCTGGCCGATCTGGACGCCGACCCGATCGAGCGTCGCCTGGGTCTCGACGAAGCCGCCGATCGCATGGGAGAGGATCGCGGCGAAGGCGATCGCGGCGACCGTCCAGGCGACCCAGCGCGGCAGGTTGAGCCCGCGCAGCACCGCCACGGCGAACAGCGCCGCCGCCGCCCCGCAGGCGAAGCCGAGCCCGAGCTGGGCGAGCGGCTGCCACGGCCATGCCGCGATCATGATCCCCAGCAGCAGTGCCGCGGTGCCGTGCCGCACGATCGCGCAGATGCGGCCGGTGAACACGGCATTGTCCTCGACATGCTGGGTCCAGAGGCCCGCGATCCGCGTGCCGAGATGGCGTCCCGCGAGCCAGCCCAGGGCCAGCGCAAGGATCGCGAGCGCGGCGGCGATACCGGCCTCGGAAAGCTCGGCGGCCGGCGGCAGGTCGTGACCCGCCAGCCAATCGCCGAACCGCCGCATCAGCCGCGGGCCTCGGCGAAGGCGGCGAGGCCGCGCTCGAGATCGGCGATCAGGTCGTCGGTATCCTCGAGGCCGATCTGGAGCCGGACCACCGGCCCCTCGGCCTGCCATTCGGTCGCGGTGCGGATGCGCCCGGGATCGGCGGGAATGGCGAGGCTCTCATAGCCGCCCCAGCTATAGCCGATGCCGAAATGTTCGAGCGCGTCGATCAGGGCGGCGCGCGCCTTCTCGCCGCCGCCGCGCAGGACGAAGGAGAAGAGGCCCGAGGACCCGCGGAAGTCGCGCTGGAAGATCGCGTGGCCGGGACAATCGGGCAGCGCCGGGTGGAGCACGCGCGCCACTTCGGGACGAGTCGCGAGCCATTCGGCGATCCGAAGCGCCGCGCGGCCGTGCTGCTCGAGCCGCACCGCCATGGTCCGGAGGCCGCGCGCCCCGAGCCAGGCGTCGTCGGGGCTTGCGGTCTGGCCGAGCTGGTAGGTCGTGTCGCGCAGCGCCGCGTAGCGGCCCTTGGCGGCAGTGACCGAGCCCAGCATCACGTCCGAATGGCCGACCACGTACTTGGTGGCGGAGAGGATCGAATAGTCGATGCCGAGTTCGATCGCCGGAAAGAGCAGGGGCGTCGCCCAGGTATTGTCGAGCAGGGTCGCGATGCCGCGGTCCTTCGCCACGGCGACGATCGCGGGCACGTCCTGCACTTCGAAGGTGAGGCTGCCCGGGCTCTCGAGGAAGATCGCGCGGGTGTTGGGCCGGCAGAGCGCGGCGATGCCTTCGCCGATCAGCGGATCGTAGAAGCTCGTCTCGATCCCCATCCGCTTGAGCAGCCCGTTGGCGAGGCTGCGCGTCGGATCATAGGCGCTGTCGGGGACCAGCAGATGATCGCCGGGCGCGAGCAGGGCGAGCAGCGCCGTGGCGATAGCGGCGACGCCCGAGGGATAGAGCAGGGTGGCCTCGGCACCCGGCTCCAACTCGGTGAGCGCGTCGGCGAGCGACCATTGGGTCGGCGTGCCGCGGCGGCCGTAATAGAGCCGGTGATGGGTGTCGGTCCCGGCATTCGCGCGCAGCGCCGCGACGTCGTCGTAGAGGATCGTCGAGGCGCGCCACAGCGGCGGGTTGACGATGCCCTGCGTCCATTCCTTGCGCCGGCCTGCGGCGACGACCCTGGTCTTGTCCCGCGCGCCGCTCATGCCGGGCCCAGTGCCTTGGCGGTCTCGGGATGCGATCCCCATTCGGTCCAGCTGCCGTCGTACAATGCCGCCTCGTTGCCCAGAAGATGCGCTCCGAACGCCAGGATCGCGGCGGTGATCCCCGAGCCGCAGGTGGTGACCAGCGGCTTGGCCAGGTCGATCCCGCTCTCCTCGAACACCGTGCGGATCTGATCGGGCGCCTTCCAGGTGCCGTCGGGGTTGAAGAAGCGCGGATAAGGGACGTTGCGCGATCCGGGGATGTGGCCCGCGGCGACCTCCGCGCGCGGATCGGGTTCCTCCCCGGTGAAGCGCGCGGCCGAGCGGGCGTCGGCGATCTGCTCCCCGGTGGTCCGCATCTGATCGAGCGTGCGTGCCTGCGACCGAGGGGCGCGGGGCGCGAAATCGCCGGGCTCGGCGACGTGCGGGCCGGTCGCGATCGGGCGCCCCTCGGCCTTCCATTTCGCCATGCCGCCGTCGAGCAGCGCGACATCGACTCCCGCGAGCCGCAGCACCCACCAGGCGCGGCATGAAGTGTGGTGCGGGCCATTGTCGTAGAGCACGATCTGCGTCTCGGTGTCGGCGCCCAGCGCGCGCAGCCGCTCGGCGATCTTCGCGACCGTCGGCATGGTCGAGGGCAGCGGGCTCGCCTCGTCGACCAGCGTGTCGAGATCGAGGAAGCGCGCGCCCGCGATGTGCTCGGCCTCGAACTCGGCCCGCGGGTCGCGCGGCGGCGATCCCGGGATCGTCGAGGTGTAGGTCGCGTCGAGCACCAGCACATTGCCGGCGCCGGCCAGCCATTCGGTCGTTACGAGCCCGTCCATGGGGTCGTCCTAGAAGGATGCAAACTCGGGCGCAAACGCCTACATCACCGCGATGGACGCCAAGCATCTCGGAAAGACCTCCGCCCTTCCCGCCACGCCGGAAGAGGCCGAGCTCGACTATGTGCCCAATCCGCGTGCCGGTACGCGCTACCTCGTGCGCTTCGCGGCGCCCGAATTCACTTCGCTCTGCCCGATCACCGGCCAGCCCGATTTCGCGCATCTGGTGATCGACTATGTGCCCCGGGAAACGATCGTCGAATCCAAGTCGCTCAAGCTGTTCCTCGGCAGCTTCCGCAACCATGGCGCCTTCCACGAGGATTGCACGGTCGGCATCGGCCAGCGCCTGTTCGACGAGATGAAGCCCGAATGGCTCCGGATCGGCGGCTATTGGTATCCGCGCGGCGGCATTCCGATCGACGTCTTCTGGCAATCTGGTGCACCGCCGGAAGGTGTCTGGATACCCGCGCAGGACGTCCCGGGCTATCGCGGGCGCGGCTGAACCTCAGATTTACAACGGACCGGCCCGAGTCGGTTGTGTTGCATTGCAGCATGACGCAACTATATTGAAAAGCAGGTGTTTATAGAGGCGAGCGGGGATCTGGAGCAAACTTGGTTTGCGTTAGCGAAAGGAAAGAACGGAGCATGAATGGCCCCGATATCCGCCACATTGCGCTGATCGGCAACTTCCTTCCGCGCAAGTGCGGGATCGCCACCTACACTACCGATACCCATTCCGCGCTCAAGGAGCGTTTCCCGAAGCTCCGCGTCGACGTCTACGCGATGGACGACCATGTCGGGCGCTACGACTATCCCCCCGAAGTCACCCGCGCGATCCCCCAGCACGACCGGGCCGCCTATGTCGATGCCGCGCGCGCGATCGAGGCGTCGGGCGCGCAGGCGCTGTGGATCCAGCACGAATATGGCATCTATGGCGGCCCCGCGGGCGAGTTCCTGATCGCGCTGATCGACCGGTTGTCGATCCCCGTCATCGCCACGCTCCACACCGTTCTCGAGCGGCCCAATCCCGACGAGCGCCGAGTGATGGAGGCGCTGCTGCGCCGCGCGGCGCGCGTGATCGTGATGGCCGAGCGCGGCCGCGACATTTTGAAGCGCGTCCATGGGGTCGAGGACAGCAAGATCGTGATGATTCCGCACGGCGTGCCCGACCGCGAGTTCACCGACCCCGCGGCGGTCAAGCCGGAATTCGGCTGGGAGGGGCGCGAAGTGGTGCTCACCTTCGGCCTGCTGGCGCCCAACAAGGGGATCGAGACGATCATCGCCGCGATGCCCGAAGTGGTCGCGGCGCATCCGGACGCGCTCTATGTCGTGCTCGGCGCGACGCATCCCAACCTCGTCGCGCACGAGGGCGAGGCCTATCGCGACCGGCTGAAGGCGCTCGCCGCCGAACGGGGCGTGGCGGACCATGTCCAGTTCATCGACGCGTTCGTCGAGCAGGACGAGCTGATCGACTATCTCCAGGCCGCCGACATCTACGCGACGCCCTATACCAATCCCGCGCAGATCACCTCGGGCACGCTCTCCTATGCGGTGGGGGTCGGCAAGGCGGTGATCTCGACCCCTTATGTCCATGCCACCGAGATTCTCGGCCAGGCGCACGGCGTGCTGGTCGATTTCGGCGACAGCGCCGCCTTCGCGCGCGAGATCGTCCGGCTGCTCTCGGACAAGGCGGCGCGCGACGCGTTGTCGGCGCGCGCCTGGGCCCGCGGCCGGACGATGCTTTGGCCGCGGCTCGCCGAGACGGCGATGGCCGAGCTCGCCCGGATCGTCGCCGAGCGCCCGCGCCGCTTCGCACGCCCGACCGCCGAGCTGCCCCCGCTCAAGCCCGATCTCACCGCGGTCGAGCGGATGAGCGACGCCACCGGCATGCTCCAGCATTCGGTCTATTCGGTGCCCGACCGGCGCCACGGCTATTGCATCGACGACAATGCCCGCGCGCTGATCCTGATGTGCCGGATCGAGGAGATCGACGAAGCGGTGCGCGACAAATGGACGAGCATCTACGCCGCCTTCGTCCAATATGCCTGGAACCCGGAGGAGCGCCGCTTCCGCAACTTCATGAACTTCGACCGGAGCTGGTGCGAGGATGTCGGCTCGGAGGATTCGAACGGCCGCGCGATCTGGGCGCTGGGCGTCGCGGCGCGTGACGCGCGGGCGCAGAAGCATCGCGACTGGGCGTCGGCGCTGTTCGACGCCACCGCCTCGATCGCGCTCGAGCTCGGCTCGCCGCGCGCGCGCGCCTTCGCGATGCTGGGGGCGGCGGCGATGCTCGAGGCGCATCCGGGGCATGCGCTCAGCCGCGAGATCCTCGTCCGCTTCGGCGAGGAGCTGATCCAGCTGCTCGACGGCGCGCGGCGGCCCGAATGGAAATGGTTCGAGATCGTCCTCGCCTACGACAATGCGCGCCTCCCCGAAGCGCTGCTGCGCGCGGGCAAGGTGCTCGGGCGCAGCGCCTTCACCAGCGTGGGGCTCGAGACGCTCGAATGGATCGTCGCGCGCCAGACCTCGCCCGAAGGCCGTTTCCGCGCGGTGGGCACCGAGAGCTTCGGCCGCGCCTATGCCGATCCGCTGCCGTTCGACCAGCAGCCGCTCGAGGCGCAGGCGACGATCGAGGCCTGCGTCGCCGCGCACGACATCACCGGCGAGCCGCGCTGGATGGAGGAGGCGATGCGCGCCTATCGCTGGTATCTCGGCGCCAACGACCTCGAGCTGCCGCTCGCCACCGCGCAGGACGGCGGCTGCTTCGACGGGCTGATGCCGCACGGCTTGAACCGCAATCAGGGCGCCGAGTCGATTCTGGCGCTCCAACTGGCGAATTGCGCGATTTCGGCTCTTTCAAAAGCGGCCGGAAACGTGGCAACACCCCGCCCGGCCGCCGTCGCGTAGGATCCCTTCGCGCCGGCGAAGGGATCATTTGGCGGAGCGGGAATGCTCGAATTGTTCAACCACTCGCTGCGGCTTCGCGCAGATCCGTCCCGTGTCGTGGTGCGTCCCTTCCATATCGCCTGGGCCTCGAACGGTTCGGCGCCGAGCCGTACCGAACGGCTGGTCAGCGAAGTGCTCGCCATGTCGCCCGGCGAGGCGCGCGCGCAGCTCGAGCTGGTGCTCAAGGACTTCGAGGCGCGCCACTGGCAGACGCGGCGCGTGTTCATGACCCGCTATGACGAGATCGAGGGGATGCTCGGCCTCGACGGCAGCCAGATCGGCGACGAGAAGCGCCAGCTGATCGGCGCCTATTTCTGCCACGAGTACAGCTACGCCGCGGCCGCGCTGATGAACCCCAGCGCGGTGCCGCATTACGACCAGTCGGGCATGCCCAAGGGCTCGCTGCGCATCCTGATGAGCCTCAGGGCGGTGGGCGAGGGGCACATCTCGTCGGTGGCGTTCCGCGAGGGCATCATCACCGACAAGAACGAGTTGACGCTCGCCCCCGAGCCGCCCTTCGCCACCGCGGCGGACGCGCGGGAGGAGGACGAGGAGCATGTCCCCGAAGGGCCGGTCACCGTGTACCGGCATCGGGATTCGACGCTCTCCGGCACGGTGATCTTCCCGATCACCAAGGCGCAGTCGAACGGACTCGAGGATCTGCGCATCTGCCATTTCCATCACGAGGACGGCAGCGAGGAGTGGATCGGGACCTACACGGCGTACAACGGCTCGGTGATCCAGTCCGAGCTGCTGCGCACTCGCGACTGGCGCGCCTTCGACCTCGTCCCGATGACCGGCGGCGCGGCGCGCAACAAGGGCATGGCGCTGTTCCCGCGCAAGGTGGGCGGGCGCTACATGATGCTCGGCCGGCAGGACGGCGAGAACATCTTCCTGCACAGCTCGGACACCCTCACCAACTGGGAGGGCGGCGAGCTGCTGATCAAGCCGCAATTCCCCTGGGAGCTCGTCCAGATGGGCAATTGCGGCCCGCCGATCGAGCTCGACGAGGGGTGGCTGGTGCTCACCCATGGCGTCGGGGCGATGCGCAAATATTCGATCGGCGCGGCGCTGCTCGACAAGGACGACCCCTCCAAGGTGCTCGCCCGCTCGAAGGAGCCGCTGCTCGCCGCCGCGGACCAGGACCGCGAGGGCTATGTCCCCAACGTCGTCTACACCTGCGGCGCCATCAAGCACGGCGACAAGCTGTTCATCCCCTATGGCGTGGCGGACAGCTCGGTCGCCTTCGCCTTCGTGCCGATCAAGTCGCTGCTGGCGCAGATGTGA
>CBIFVW010000165.1:0-8510 GCA_966186155.1 uncultured Sphingomonas sp. | reverse complement strand
CGCAGATCATGGCCGATGGCGCCGAGCATCCGGTCCTTCTCGTCGAGCATCCCGGTGACGCGCGCGCTGAGCGCGTTATAGGCGGCGATCACTGCGCGCACGTCGCTCGGCCCGCGCTCGGCGACCGGAGCGGCGCCGTCGCCGGGGCGGAACTCGCGCGCGGCCTTGGCGAGCTGGCGCAGCGGCCGGGCGATGCGATGCCCCGCCCAGAGCACGGGAAGCAGCACGACGATATAGAGGATCAGCGTCTGCGCGACGAGCTGCCAGATCAGGTTGCGCTCGCTGCGCGGCCAGCCCGAGCTCAGCGACAGCCAGCCCTTGCCGGGCAGCTCGACCGCGACCATCAGCTCCGCCCCGACGCGGCGCATCCGGTCGGCGCGCGCGGGATCCATGCGCTTGAGCAGCGGATGGCTGCTGGTGATCAGGCGCGTCACTGCGATCACCTGGCCGACCTGCACGCCGCCATCGGTCATGCCGCGGCGGATGTCCCTCTCGACGTCGGAGCGGCGGCTCAGCTCGGCGGGGATCGGATTGGCGGGAAGAAAGTCGACGCGGCCCCGTCTCGGCGCGCGGCGGGCGTTCCGGCGATCGGGATCGTCCGGCCGCGCGTCGGGTCGTTGGGCGACGGGAGCATTGAGCCGCTCGGCGGCGTCGATCAGGCGCGTGACGGTCGGCACGATCACCTGGGCGAAGCGCGCGCCCTGGCGCTCGCGGAGCAGCAGCCCGAAATTGATCGCCTGGGCGACGAACAGCGCCACCGCGACGAGCAGCGCGATCTGACCGGGGAGCGAGCGAGGGAACAGGCGGTTCACCAGGTGCGCCGGCGACTTCACAACCGTGTGACTTCCGCGGCGAGCGTGTAGCCGCCGCCCCAGACCGTCTTGATGATCGCGGGATTCCTAGGATCGGGCTCGATCTTCTTCCTTAGCCGGCTGACCTGGTTGTCGATCGCGCGGTCGAAGGCGGCCGCCTCGCGGCCCTGGGTCAGATCGAGCAGCTGGTCGCGGGTGAGGACGGCACGGGGCCGGGTCACCAATGCGTGGAGGAGGTTGTACTCGCCTGTCGAGAGCGGCACCGAGACGCCCTCCCGATCGACCAAAGCGCGCTCGCCGGTCTTGAGCACCCAGCCGGCAAAGGCATAGCTGCCTGCTTCGGGCGCGTGCTGGCGCGTGCCGCCGGCCTGGAGGCGGCGGAGCACCACCTTGATGCGCGCCGCGAGCTCGCGTGGGGAGAAGGGCTTCACGACATAATCGTCGGCGCCCATCTCGAGCCCGACGATCCGGTCGGTCTCCTCGCCGCGCGCGGTGAGCAGGATCACCGGCGTGTCGCTGGTCTCGCGGATATGGCGGCAGAGGCTGAGGCCGTCCTCGCCGGGCATCATGATGTCGAGCACCACCAGATCGATCGCATAGGCGGTCATGCGCGCGCGTGCGCCTTCGGCGTCGCCCGCCTGGGTCACCCGGAACCCCTGCCGGGTGAGATATTGGGCGAGCGGCTCGCGGATCGAGCGCTCGTCCTCGACGAGCAGGAGGTGCGGGTTTTCCGACATGTCGGGAGCGTAGCAACTCATGATGCGAAGGGAAGTGCCCGGGCGGGCGAGGAGGCGTACCCGCCCGGGCAGGACCCGGCCGACTAGTCGTTGTGCGGGGCGTCGGCCGGCGGGGGAGGCGGCGGACCCTGGCGGTCGCGCATCTGCATCATCCGGTCGCGCATCGCGTCACGCTCGGCCTGATCGATCTTGCCGTCATGATTGGTATCGACGCGGTCGAAGCGGCGTGCGGCCTGGGCCTGCATGTCGGCGAGGGTCATGTCGCCGGTCATGCGGCCGCCGGGACCGCCGCGGCGCCCCATCCGTCCCTCGCGGGCGGCGTCGCGCTCTTCCGGAGTGACCTTGCCGTCCTTGTTGGCGTCGAGCTTGGCGAAGCGGGCGGCCGCGTCGGCGAGTACTTCGTCCCTGGTGACGATCCCGTCGCCATCGGCGTCTGCCTTGGCGAGCGGATCGCGGGGCATCGGGCGGTCCTGGGGCGGAGTCGGCGCGTCCTGCGCCACGGCGCTGCCGGTCAGCAGCGTCGCGCCGAGCAGGGCGGCGGCGAGGGTCTTCTTCATCGGGGTGAACTCCTGTGCTGCGGGGTTCGCTCCCCGACTGCGACGCTTCTGAACGCCCGCTGTCGCATCGGTTTGTCAGGAGTGGGGGAAAATGTCGCAAATTGTCGCAGGGGCGGATTTCACCCGAAGATCGCGACTCCCTGCATGGCTTCGGCGACCGGCTCGCCGGCGGCGTTCCAGATCGCCATGCGTTGGCTCGAATAGCCGTCGCGCGCGATCGCGGCGCCGGCGGCGAGCAGCCACCAGCCATCGGCTGTGGCAGGCGCGGCGGTCTGGAAGTTGATCTGCCAGTTGAGCGAGCTCACCGGCGTCCGGCGCTCGGCGAGAAGCTTGAACGCCGCGGGGGGCAAGGCGTCGCCGACCGCCATCAGCTCGACGAAGGGATGCAGGTCCTCGCGCGCCCTGAGCCGGGCCCAGCGCAGCCATTCGGCGGGGCCGGTGCCGTCCGTCACGTCGAGAAACTCGAAATTGCCGGTGAAGAAGTCGTCGGGTCCGGTCTGTAGTTCGGCGCCCGGTGTGGGCGGCGCGGCGCGGGCGCGTTCGGCGGTGTCGTGCGACACGGCGGAGGGCAGCGGCGCCATGAACACGAAGGTCGCGCGCAGGCCGAGCCCCGCCTCCGAGGCGACGTCGGACTGGAGGAAGGCGGCGTTGCGGCCGCGGCGAAGCTTCGTCGCGGTGACCGTCACGTCGCCGGCGAGCGGCCCGATGAACGCGACCTGGGCCGAGCGGAGCGGCGGCAGGTCGGGCTCGGCCTCGAGCGCCGCCTGCAGCGCCAGCGCGGCGGAGAGGCCGCCATAGGCGGTGCGGCGCTGCGCCCAGCCGGCGGGAATGGCGGTGCGGAAGCCGCCCTCGGCCCGCGCCGCGCCGGCAAGTATCTCGGCGAGCGGAGTCACGCGACGAAATACCGGTCGCGCAGCTCGCGCTTCAGCACCTTGCCGATCGCGCTGCGCGGCAGCTCGTCGACCTTCTCTAGCGCGGAGAGGCGCTGGGTCTTGCCGACACGGCCGTTGAACCAGCGCATGACCTCGGCCGGATCGCCCTCGCCGACATAGAAGCCGACCGGCGTCTCGCCCCAGTCGTCCGAAGGCACGCCGACCACCGCGCAATCCGCCACCTGGGGATGCTCGGCGAGCACCGCTTCCAGGTCGGAAGGATAGATGTTGAACCCGCCCGAGATGATCAGGTCCTTCTTGCGGTCCATCAGGATCAGGAAGCCGTCCTCGTCGAAACGGCCGACATCGCCGTGGCGGATGAAGCGGTTTCCCTGGGCGTCGTGCCAGGTCGCCGCGTCGGTCGCCTCGGCGCGGCCGTGATAGCCGGACATCATCGCGGACGAGCGGCCGACGACCTCGCCCGCCGCGCCCCGCGGGACCTCGTTGCCGTCATCGTCGATCAGGCGGATGTCGTGGCCCGGGATCGGCGCGCCGACGGTGTGGAGCTTGTCGGGACGGGAGTTGCAGACGAGGACGGTCGTGCCGCCCCCTTCGGTCATGCCGTAATATTCGATCAGCAGCCCGGGCCAGCGGGCGAGGATATCGGCCTTGAGCGCGGCGGAGAAGGGCGCGCTGGTGCAGAATTTGAAGCGGAAGCTGGCGAGGTCGAACCGGTCGAAATCGGGAAGCGCCATGATCCGCTGATACTGGATCGGCACGAGCATGGCGTGAGTGGCGCGGTGCCTTTCGGCGAGCGCGACGAAGCCGCGCGCCTCGAACCTGGGCATCAGCACCGCCGTTCCGCCCCAGCCGAGGGTGGGGATGAGACTGACCAGGGTCGTGTTCGAATAGAGCGGAGTCGAGACCATCGTCACCGCTTCGCCGAAGCCGGCGGGGGCGCGGGCGATGTGGGACCAGCGCATCGCGTGCGGCTGGACGATGCCCTTGGGCGTGCCGGTGGTGCCCGAGGAATAGATGATGTTGAACGGGTCGTCGGGCGCGATCGCCACCGGCGCGGGCGGGCCGTCGGCGAGCCAGTCGCCGAGCCGCTCGAGCGCGACCTTGCGCACCGGCAGGTCGAGGCCGTGCGCGGCGTCGTGGAACAGGATCGGCGCGCCGCTGTCGGAGACCATCGCGGCGAGCTGCGCGGGCGTGGCCGAAGGCGCGAGCGGCGCGGCGGGGCAACCCGCGCGGATCGCGCCGAGGAACGCCAGCACATAGTCGATCGAGGGGCTCGCGAGGATCGCGACTGCCTGCCCCTGCCGGACGCCGTCGCGCTGGAGGGCGGCGGCGACGCGGTCGACGGCATGGTCGAGCTCGGCATAGCTCAGCGCGCGGTCGCCGAAGACGATCGCGAGCCTGGCGCCGCGTTCGGACGCATGGGCGCGGACCAGGTCCGACAGCGTCGCGAAGTCGCTGGCCAGCATCGCCTCGGCGCTCGTCACATCTTCCCCCATGCGGGGAAGGCTAGAAGAGCGCCGGAGCGAACGCCATACGCATTTTTCGAAAAGTTCCTAACCTCGGTTAAGCGTCAAGCGGCCGGCTCGGGCACGGCCTCCTCGCGCTGGTGCACCTTGGGCACGACGCGCAGCACGATGATCAGCATCGCCGTGAGCGCCAGCGCGGCGGCGAGGACAAAGTTGCCGGCGTTGAAGCCGCGCTCGGCCCCGAAGGCGAGCGCCTGGGTGAGCAGCAGCGGTGCGCCGATGAGCGCGACGCTGTTGAGGCTGGACACGCCGCCCTGCAGCGCGCCTTGGCGGCTCGCGTCGGTCATGCGCGACAGCAGCGCGTTCATCGAGGGGAAGGCAAGCGCCTGGAACGCGCTGATCGGGATGATCGCATAGACCATCCAGGTTTGACGCACGAAGATATAGGCGAGGAAGGCGAGCCCGCCCGCCGCCATGCCGAGCACCACGGTGCGCTCCTCGCCCCAGGCCTTGATCGCCCGGCCGGTGACCAGCATCTGCACCGCCGCCATGCACAGCCCCGAGGCGGCGAGCGACAGGCCGATCATCTGCTCGTTCCACCCCAGCGCGATCTCGCCGAAGAAGGCCCAGGTCGAGGGATAGACCATGTGCGCGAACTGCCAGAGGAACACCGCGAGCAGCAGCCAGCCGGCATTGCCGGCATGGAAGAGCGGCTTGAACGCCGCGAAGATGTGCGCGTTCGCCCAGCGGAACGGGCGGCGCCGCTCGGGCGTCATCGTCTCGGGCAGCATGAACAGGATCCAGAGGGCGTTGAGCCCCGCGAGCACGGCGGCGGCGACGAACGGAGTGCGCGGACCGAAGCCGGCGAGCAGGCCGCCGAGCGCCGGGCCGAGGATGAAGCCGATGCCGAACGCCGCGCCCATCAGCCCGAAGGTCGCGCCGCGCTTCTCGGGCGGCGTCACGTCGGCGAGGATCGCATTGGCCGGCCCGTAGGACGCGCCCGCGATACCCGCGATCACGCGGCCGGCGAACAGCCAGCCGATCGTCGGCGCGGCGGCCATCAGCGCATAGTCGATCGAGAAGGCGATCATCGAGAAGAGCAGCACCGTCCGCCGCCCGATCGCATCGCCCAGCGTGCCGAGCACCGGCCCGGCGAAGAACTGCGCCACCGCGAAGGCGACGAGCATGAACCCGCCGATCCGCGTCGCGTCCTCGAGGCCGACATGCGCGAGCTCGACGATCAGCCGCGGCAGCACCGGCAGCACGATGCCGAAGCCGATCGAGTCGATCATGACGGCGGTCAGCACGATCGGGACCGCGCGGTGATGGAACTGCATGCCTACCCCTCTTTTTCCGACCTTATCAGAGCCGGAGGGCTCGGAAAGTCACAAAAGTCACGCCATCGCACGCGCACGAGGAAGCCATTGCGGAGGCGTCTTCGGGCGGCGCTTGATTCGAACATAAGGAGAACGTATCGGACTTGCGCGGTGTAGGACAGCGGAAATATGCGCGTAATGCAGCCCGCTTCATCCTCCCCCTCCGGGGTAGAATCCGGCCCTAGCTCGTCTCCCAGATGTACGCGACGAGGTTGTCGCAGGTCCGGCTGGTGCCGTCGGCGACGCCGCGCTGGATATATTGCTCGAGCTGTTCGGCCGAGTTGCAGACGATCTCGACGGTCATCCGCGTGCCGCGCTCGATCTCGGCGAGGAGGACGCGGCCGGTGGCGTCCATCGCCGTGAACACCAGGCGTTCGGGGCGGGCGACCTCGAGATAGGTGCCGGTGAACGCCAGGTGCGCATGGCTCGCGGCGAGGAAGCGGAAGCTGCCGCCGGGGCGGACGTCCATCTCGCATTCGAGCAGCGGTTCGCCGCCCGCGTCCCACCAGCAGGAGATCTCCTCGGGCCGGGTCCAGGCATCGAACACCGCCTCGCGCGGCGCGGCGAAATCGCGGACGAAGCGGAGCGTGTGGGCGGCGCGGTCGATCTCGAAATCGGCCGGCTCGGCGGTCTGGGCGGCAGCGGACATGGTCATTTCTCCTTCTTCTGCATCTTGGCGGCGAGATGGCGGTCGAGATTGTCGAAGCGGCGCTCCCAGAGCATCCGGAAGGGCTCGATCCAGTCGGCGACCTCCTTCATCGTCTCTGCCTTCAGCCTGCGGGGGCGGCGCTGCGCGTCGCGGTTCGCTTCGATCAGCCCGGCGCCCTCGAGGACCTTCAGATGCTTGGAGATGGTCGGCTGGCTGAGCGCGAAGGGCCGGGCCAGCTCGGACACGGTCGCCTCGCCGAGCGCGAGCCGGGCGAGAATCGCGCGGCGGGTGGGGTCGCTCAGCGCCGCGAAGGTCGCATCGAGGCGGGGTGATTCGATAGCCATATGGCTATATAGATATATTGGAATGTAAGAGTCAATTCGCCTGAAATCCTCCCCCAGGCAAGCTGGGGGAGGATCTTGGAGCATGCCCTTGACGCCGCCTTCTCCGTACCGCAAATTCGAAACTCGATAAGAAGTCCCACGGGAGAGAGTGATGGCCACGGCCCCCGACATCGAATCGCCGGCCGACGCGCTGGACGCGTTCCGCGCGCAGGCGCGCGAATGGCTCGCGGCGAACTTCCCGCCGAGCCTCAAGGGCAAGGACAATGCGATGTCGGCGGTCGAGGGACCGACCGAGGAAACCCCCGAGCAGCGGGCCTGGCGCGAGGCGATGGGCGCGAAGGGCTGGGGCGTGCCGACCTGGCCGAAGGAATATGGCGGCGGCGGGCTCTCCAAGGCCGAAGCGCGCGCACTCCAGGAGGAGATGGCGCGGATCGGCGCATGGAATCCGATCGGCGGAATGGGCGTGATGATGTTCGGCCCGACCCTGCTCGAATATGGCAGCGAGGCGCAGAAGCAGGAGCATATCCCGGCGATCGCGCGCGGCGAGGTGCGCTGGTGCCAGGGTTATTCGGAGCCGGGCGCGGGATCGGACCTCGCGAGCCTGCAATGCTTCGCCGCCGATGCCGGCGATCATTATGTCGTCAACGGCCAGAAGACCTGGACCTCGGGCGGGCAATGGGCCGACAAATGCTTCATGCTCGTCCGCACGGACAAGACGAGGAAGCACGAGGGCATCACCTTCCTGCTCGTCGACATGGACACGCCGGGGATCGAAGTGCGGCCGATCCGGCTGATCTCGGGCAGTTCGCCCTTCTGCGAGACCTTCTTCACCGACGTGAAGGTGCCCAAGGCCAACCGCGTCGGCGAGGAGGGGCAGGGCTGGACGATCGGCAAGCGGCTGCTCCAGCACGAGCGGAACAGCCTGTCGGGCGGCGGATCGGCGGCGGGGCGGATGTTCGCGGGCGTGCCGCTGGGCCAGATCGCCAAGAAACATGTAGGGGTCGACGAGCAGGGGCGGATCGCCGACACCGATCTGCGCGCGCGCATCGCCCGGCACGAGATGGACCTGCGCGCCTTCCTGCTGACGCTGCGCCGCTCGGCGCTCGAGGCCAAGTCGAACCAGGGGCCTTCGGCGGCGACGTCGATCATGAAGAATGTCGGCGCCCGGATCATGCAGGAGCGTTCCGAGCTGCTGATCGAGATCCGGGGGATGGCCGGGCTCGGCTGGGAAGGCGAGGGGTTCGAGGAGGAGGCGCTCAAGGACGTCCGCACCTGGCTCTTCGGCAAGGCGGTGTCGATCTATGGCGGATCGAGCGAGATCCAGAACAACGTGATCGCGAAGCGGATATTGGGGATGCTGGATCATCAATAGCCACCGTCACCCCGGCGAAAGCCGGGGTCTCTCTCCACTCAGCGTGCGCTTGCGGCACGAGATCCCGGCTTTCGCCCGGATGACGAGGACAAAATGGCCATTCTGACCGAAGAACAGACGATGCTGCGCGACATGGCGCGCGAATGGGCGGACAATGAATCCCCCGTGAGCGCATTCCGCAAGCTGCGCGACACGGCGCCGACCGCGGGATACGACGCAGAGGCGTGGCAGGCGCAGGCGGAGATGGGCTGGGCGGGGATCCTGATCCCCGAAAGCCTGGGCGGCGCGGGCATGGGCTATGTCT
>CBIFVW010000164.1:0-8523 GCA_966186155.1 uncultured Sphingomonas sp. | reverse complement strand
GCCGCGCTCGCCGAGGCGAAGGGGCCGGTGCTCGCCTATTGCCGCTCGGGCACGCGCTCGTGCAACCTCTGGGCGCTCGCCGAGGCGAGCCGCGGCGGCGACCCGGACACGATCACTGCGAGGGCCGCGCAGGCGGGCTACGACATCTCCGGCATCCGCCCGCTGCTCGACGCGCTGTCCGGCAAGGCGTGAACCAGCTCTACCTCCTCGGCGGCTCGATCCTGGCGGTGCTCCTGCTCGCCGGAATCGCCAGGCTGCTGGGGCTGGGGGGCGCCGCGCTCGCGGGCGAAGCCGAAGCGCGCGATACCGCCGAGGCGATGCTGCCGGGCTTCGAGCCCTGCGGGCGCGCATGGCTCGATCGCGACCGGGCCGGCGCGGTGGTCGAAGGCGCGGACGGCGTGGCGGTGGTGCGCCGCCACGGCGCGCGGTTCGTCGCGCGGCGGTTCGCGCTGCCGGTGGAGGCGGGCGCGGAAGGCGCGATGGTGGTGATCGCCAGCGGCGAACGGCTGCTCGAGCCCTTCGTGATCGCGCTTGCGTCGGAAGCCGAAGCGCGCGAACTTACATCGATGTTAACGAGTCCGCGCCGTGCCTGACCTGCCCGATCCGGTCGACCTCGCCATCCCCGGCTTCGTGCTGCTGGTGCTGGCCGAGATGCTCGTCGCCCGGGCCAGGGACCGGCGCCGCTATTGCCCGCGCGACACGCTCACGTCGCTCATGCTGGGCTTCGGCAGCACCGTCGCCGGGCTGGTGTCGAGCGGTCTCGTCTTCGCGCTCGCTTTGTGGGTGTACCAGTTCCGCCTCTTCACGATCGGCTGGCAATGGTATTGGTTCGTCGCCGCCTTCGTGATCGACGACCTTGCTTACTACGCCTTCCACCGCGCGGCGCATCGCGTCCGCTGGTTCTGGGCGAGCCACGTCATCCACCATTCGAGCCAGCATTATAATCTCTCGACCGCGCTGCGGCAGACCTGGACCGGCTTCTTCAGCCTGAGCTTCCTCTTCCGCCTGCCCCTGTTCCTGATCGGCTTCCACCCCGCGATGGTCTTCTTCGTCGCGGGCGTGAACCTCGTCTACCAGTTCTGGATCCACACCGAAGTGATCGGCCGGATGCCGCGCTGGTTCGAAGCGGTGATGAACACGCCGTCGCACCACCGCGTCCACCATGCGACCAACCCGCGCTACCTCGACAGGAACTATGCCGGCGTCTTCATCGTCTGGGACAAATGGTTCGGCACCTTCGAGGAAGAGCGCGCCGACGATCGCCCGCGCTACGGGATCGTCAAGGACCTGGGCAGCTTCAACATCCTCTGGGCCGCGTTCCACGAATGGATCGGCATCGCCAGGGACGTGTGGCGCGCGCCCGACTGGAAGTCCCGAATCGGGTACATGGTCGCGCCGCCGGGCTGGAGCCACGACGGCAGCCGCGATACATCCGAGACGATCAAGGCCCGCTGGGAAGCGCGGCAGCAGCGGGGGGAACCGTGGAAGCAGCCGACATCGTCGTCATCGGCGGAGGATCGGGCGGGAGCGCCGCCGCAGGCCGCCTGAGCGAAGGCGGCAGGTACAGTGTCGCGCTGCTCGAGGCGGGCGGGCGCAACACCGGTCTCAAGACGATCATGCCCGGTATGATGCCCTTCCAGGGCCCCGCGACCAACTGGGCGTTCGAGACGGTGCCCCAGCGCGGGCTCGACGGGCGCCGCGGCTATCAGCCGCGCGGCCGCGGGCTCGGCGGGTCGAGCGCGATCAACGCGATGCTCTACATTCGCGGCCATCCGCACGACTATGACGAATGGCGTGACCTCGGCTGCCCCGGCTGGGGCTGGGACGACGTTCTCCCGGTGTTCAAGCGCTCCGAGCGCAACACGCGCGGCGGGGACGATTTCCATGGGGACGCGGGCCCGCTCTGGGTCAGCGACCAGCTCTGGTCGCACCGGGGCAGCGACGCCTTCATCGCCGCGGCCGAGGCGCTCCAGATCCCGCGCAACGCCGATTTCAACGGCCCGCGCCAGGAAGGCGCCGGGCTCTACCAGGTCACCCAGCGCAATGGCGAGCGCTGGACCGCCGGCCGCGCCTATCTCGCGCCCCGCGACAATCTCGAGATCGTCACCGACGCGATGGTCGAGCGCGTGCTGTTCGAGGACGGCCGCGTCTGGGGCGTCGCCTATCAGCGCGACGGCCAGCCGCGCGAGATCCGCGCCAATCGCGCGGTGGTGCTCGCCGCCGGCGCCTTCCAGACGCCCCAGCTGCTCATGCTCTCGGGCATCGGTCCGGGCGAGCATCTGCGCGAGCAGGGCCTCGCGGTCCGCATCGATCGGCCCGCGGTCGGCGGCAACCTCCAGGACCATGTCGACTATGTCGCCGCCTTCGAGACGCGGGGCAGCTTCTTCCTCGGCCGCTCGCTGCCGGGCACGCTCAAGTCGCTGGGGTCGATGGTCCGCTGGCTCGCCACGCGCAAGGGCGGCATGACGTCGCCCTTTGCCGAGGCCGGCGCGTTCCTCCGCACCGATCAGGCGGCCGAGCGGCCCGACGTCCAGCTCCATTTCCTGATCGCGATCGTCGAGGATCATGGCCGGTCCAAGGTCGCCGGCCACGGCTTCTCCTGCCATGCCTGCGTGCTCCGGCCCGAGAGCCGCGGCACGGTCCGCCTCCAGTCGCTCGATCCGCGCGTGCCGCCGCTGATCGATCCCGACTTCCTCGGCGATCCCGCCGACATGGCGGTGCTGAAGCGCGGCGTCCGCGCGATGTACCGCATCCTCGAGGCGCCGCCGCTCGCGCGCTTCAAGGGCCGCGACCGCTATCCGATCGACTTGGCCGACGACGCCGCGCTCGAACGGCTGATCCGCGCGCGGGCGGACACGGTCTATCATCCGGTCGGCACCGCGCGGATGGGATCGGATGCCGGCGCGGTGGTCGATCCGCGGCTCAAGGTCCGCGGCGTCGAGGGACTCTACGTCGCCGACGCCTCGATCATGCCCCGTCTGATCGGCGGCAACACCAACGCGCCGAGCGTGATGATCGGCGAGCGCTGCGCCGATTTCCTCCGCGAGGACTTGGCTTAGATCCTCCCCGTTTTTTCGGGGAGGATAAAAAAAGGGCCGATGCTTTCGCACCGGCCCAGTCGTCCGCAGGAGGAACCTCGGTTGGGCGCCGCGCGCAGGGGTGCGCGGCGCCCGATCTCGTCAATAGTTGTAGGCGCGTTCGCCATGGGCGTTGATGTCCAGGCCCTCGACCTCGACTTCCTTGCTCGGGCGGATGCCGATCGTGAACTTGAGCAGCAGGAACAGGACCAGCGACACGCCGCCCGAAAGGGCCAGCGTGGTCAGCACGCCCTGGGTCTGCACCCAGAGCTGCGCGGCCATGTCGTACTTGCCGGCGACTGCCGGGATCACGGTGAAGTCCATGAAGCCCTGGCCGCCGAGCGCCGGATCGGCGACCACGCCGGTGCCGATCGCGCCGATGATGCCGCCGATGCAGTGCACGCCGAACACGTCGAGCGTGTCGTCATATTTCAGCGCGTTCTTCACTGTCGTGACGAAGAAGAAGCAGCCGACCGAGGCGACCGCGCCCAGCACCACCGAAGTCATCGGCGCGGCATAGCCCGCGGCCGGAGTGATCGCGACCAGGCCGGCGACGACGCCCGACGCCGCGCCCAGCAGCGAAGGCTTGCCGTGCACCACCTGCTCGATGATCGCCCACATCGCGCCCGCCGCCGCGGTGGCGACCATGGTGTTGATGAAGGCGAGCGAGGCGAACTTGTTGGCCTCGAGGTTCGATCCGGCGTTGAAGCCGAACCAGCCCACCCAGAGGAGCGACGCGCCGATCATCGTCATCACCAGCGAGTGCGGCGGCATCGGCTCGCTCTTGTAGCCCACGCGCTTGCCGATCACGAGGCAGCCGACCAGGCCGGCGATGCCCGCGTTGATGTGCACCACGGTGCCGCCGGCGAAGTCGAGCGCGCCCTTGCCCCAGAGGAAGCCATGGTCGTCGGGCAGGCCGGCGGTGAAGTCCGGGCCCGGCCAGTACCAGACCATGTGCGCCATCGGATAATAGACCAGGATCGACCAGAGCACGACGAAGAGGATGAGCGGCGTGAACTTCACGCGCTCGGCAAAGGCGCCGACGATCAGCGCGGGCGTGATCATCGCGAAGGTCATCTGGAAGACCACGAAGGTCGTCTCGGGCAGGTAGACGCCGTTCGAGAAGGTCGCGGCGAAGCTGTTGGCGTCGACGCCCTTCATCAGCGCCTTGGAGAAGCCGCCGACAAAGGCGTTGAGGCTGCCGCCGTTGGTGAAGGCCATCGAATAGCCGATCGTCACCCAGAGCAGGCCGGCGACGCAGACGATGGTGAGCACCTGCATCAGCACCGAGAGCATGTTCTTGGTGCGGACCAGGCCGCCATAGAAGAGCGCGAGGCCCGGTACCGACATCATCAGCACCAGTGCCGAGGAGACGAGCATCCACGAGACGTCGCCCTTGTTGACCATCGCGTCGGTGGGCACCACCGGCGCGGCGGCGGCCGGCGCCTGCGCGAGCGCCGGAATCGCGGCGAACAGGGCGCCGAGCCCCGCTCCCGCGGCAATCTTCATCGCTAACTTCATCTCGACCCCCTTCATCACAGCGCCGTCTCGTCGGTCTCGCCGGTGCGGATGCGCACGGCCTGGCCGACATCGAGGACGAAAATCTTGCCGTCGCCGATCGCGCCGGTGCTCGCGGCCGCCTGGATCGCCTCGACCGCGCGGTCGGCGAGGTCGGAGGCCACGGCGACCTCGATCTTGATCTTGGGCACCATGTTCGTGCTGTACTCGGCGCCGCGGTAGATTTCGGTCTGGCCCTTCTGGCGCCCGAAGCCCTTGACCTCGGTGACCGTCATGCCTGCGACGCCGACGCCGGTGAGCGCCTCTCGGACCTCGTCCAGCTTGAATGGTTTTATGATGGCGATGATGAGCTTCATTTCGCCCCCTCGTTGGCGGTTGTCCCGGGGGGTCCCGGAGCAAGGGGCGTGCCAATGGCAAGAATCGCGCGATTCAGCGCCGCTTTCGCGCAATCAAATGTTACGGGAAGGTAAAAATTTGTGCAGAAGCGAAGGTGTGCCTAAATTTTGGGCAGCGCTCTTTCCCCACCGGCCTTGGGCGGAGGTGACGGGAAGCTGCTCCGTTGCGCTAAGGACCAGATGATGACCGCCCTTCTCTCCGCCTTCGCGATGACGCTGATCGTCGCCGTGCGCTATCTCGCCGCGAGCGGCGCCTTCGCGCTGGCGACGCGGCTCCGGCACCCCGGCCTCTATGCCGGGCTCGGCCGCCAGATCCGCCGCGAGATCGGCTGGAGCCTCGCCTCGGCCGCCGTCTACGGCGTGCCCGCCGGCGTGGTCGCCTGGGGCTGGCAGGCGCATGGCTGGACGCGGATCTATGCCGATCTCCACGCCTTTCCGCTCTGGTACCTGCCGCTGTCGGTGCTGCTCTATCTCCTCGCGCACGACGCCTGGTTCTACTGGACGCACCGCTGGATGCATGCGCCCGCGCTGTTCCGCCGCGTCCATGCCGTCCACCATGCCAGCCGCCCGCCCACCGCCTGGGCGGCGATGAGCTTCGCCCCGGCCGAGGCGCTCACCGGCGCGGTGGTGATCCCGGCGCTGGTCTTGCTGGTCCCGATCCATGTGGCGGCGCTGGGCGCCGTGCTCGCGATCATGACGGTGATGGGCGTCACCAACCATATGGGCTGGGAGATCTTCCCGCGCTGGACCCGCGGCTGGCTGATCAGCGCGAGCCACCACCAGCGCCACCATGAGCGCTATCGCAGCAACTACGGCCTCTATTTCCGCCTCTGGGACCGGCTCTGCGGCACCGACGCCGGGGTTGCCGAGATGCGGGAGCGTTCCTAGCTCCGGCGCGTTTCGCACCTGCAACATCCGGAGCGCCCCATGTCCGTTCGCCGCGTATTTCTGGCCTTTCCCCTCCTTCTCGCCACACCCGCCCTCGCGCAGGAGGCGCGCAGCGCCGACGACGAGCTCGCCCGCGACCATGTCGTGCTCGGCGCAGGCGTGGCGAACCTTCCCGATTACGAAGGCTCGAACGATCGCAGCTGGTCGCCGGTGCCGGGCGCGATGGGCAGCGTCGAGGGCTTCAACTTCCAGCTCATCGGCAACCAGCTCAGCATCGACCTGATCCGCGATTCGGCCGCGCCGGGCTGGGACTTCCAGCTCGGCCCGATCGGCGTCGTCAATTTCAACCGCACCAGCACCAAGTCGATCGAGGATCCGCGGATCAAGGCGCTCGGCAAGCTCGACACCGCGATCGAGCTCGGCGGCTATGTCGGCATCGGCCGCGTGGGGGTGATCACCAGCGACTATGACCGGCTCTCGGTCACGGTCAGCTACCGCCACGACGTCGCGGGAGTTTCCGATGCCGGGGTGCTCACTCCGACGGTCAGCTACATGACGCCATTGAGCCGCAAGGCGATGGTCGCCGCCTTCGTCTCGGCCGACCGAGTCGAGAACGGCTATGCCGACGCCTATTTCGGCGTCACGCCCGCCGGATCGGCGGCGAGCGGCCTGCCGGTGTGGAACCCGCGCGGCGGCTGGAAGAGCTGGACCGCGGGGCTCGGCACCATGGTCTCGCTCACCGGCGACCTCACCCATGGCCTCCAGCTCGTTGCGGGCGGCACCTATCGCCGGCTGATCGGCGATTTCGGCGATTCGCCGATCGTAAGCATCGCCGGCTCGCGCGATCAATGGGTCGGCGCCGCGGGGCTGGCGTTCAGTTTCTGAACCGCCTAAGACTCGGCCCATCCCCGGGGGACCGCTGACTCGCGGTTGAGAGGCGGAGAGAACTCCGCGACCCGCTGAACCTGATCCGGCTGACACCGGCGTAGGGAGGGAGCGGCCGCATCCATCGACCGTCCTCTCCTCGCGAGACATGGAGAAGACGAATGGCCGACCTCCCCGCGAAGACCGAAATCGGCGTCACCACGGGTCCGATCCGCGGCAGTCGCAAGATCCATGTCGGTCCCTTGAAGGTCGCGATGCGCGAGATCGGCCTCGAGCCCTCCTCCGGCGAGCCTCCCATCCGCGTCTACGACACTTCGGGCCCCTATACCGACCCCGATGCCCGCATCGACATCATGGCGGGGCTTCCGAAGCTGCGCGCCGAGTGGATCCGCGCGCGCGGCGATGTCGAGCAAGTCGATGCGCGCGAAGTCCGCCCCGAGGACAATGGCCAGCTGGGCCCTGACCGCTCGGGCGGCGTCGCGCCCTTCCCGAACGTCGTCCGCCGTCCCCTGCGCGCCAAGCCGGGCGCCAATGTCAGCCAGATGCACTATGCCCGGCGCGGCATAATCACGCCCGAGATGGAATATGTCGCGGAGCGCGAGAATCTCGGCCGCGCCCGCCTCGCCGAATATGTCCGCGACGGCCAGGACTTCGGCGCCGCCATCCCCGATTACGTCACGCCCGAGTTCGTCCGCGACGAAGTCGCGCGCGGCCGCGCGATCATCCCCTCGAACATCAACCATCCCGAGAGCGAGCCGATGGCGATCGGCCGCAACTTCCTCGTCAAGATCAACGCCAATATCGGCAACTCGGCCGTCGCCAGCGACGTCGCGAGCGAAGTCGACAAGATGGTCTGGGCGATCCGCTGGGGCGCCGACACCGTCATGGACCTCTCGACGGGCCGCAACATCCACGACACGCGCGAATGGATCCTCAGGAACTCGCCCGTGCCGATCGGCACCGTGCCCATCTACCAGGCGCTCGAGAAGGTCGGCGGCGTGGCCGAGGACCTCAGCTGGGAGATCTTCCGCGACACGCTGATCGAGCAGGCCGAGCAGGGCGTCGACTATTTCACCATCCATGCCGGCGTCCGCCTGCCGTACATCCCGATGACCGCGAAGCGCGTCACCGGCATCGTCAGCCGCGGCGGCTCGATCATGGCCAAATGGTGCCTCGCGCATCACCGCGAATCGTTCCTCTACGAGAAGTTCGACGAGATCACCGAGATCATGAAGGCGTACGACATCGCCTATTCGCTCGGCGACGGCCTGCGCCCCGGATCGATCGCCGACGCGAACGACGAAGCCCAGTTCGCCGAGCTCTACACGCTGGGCGAGCTCACCAGGCGCGCCTGGGAACAGGACGTCCAGGTGATGATCGAGGGCCCCGGCCATGTGCCGATGCACAAGATCAAGGCGAACATGGACAAGCAGCTCGAGGCCTGCGGCGAGGCGCCCTTCTACACCTTGGGGCCGCTCACCACCGACATCGCGCCCGGCTACGACCACATCACCAGCGGCATCGGCGCCGCGATGATCGGCTGGTACGGCACCGCGATGCTCTGCTACGTGACGCCGAAGGAGCATCTCGGCCTTCCCGACCGCGACGACGTCAAGGTCGGCGTCGTCACCTACAAGCTCGCCGCCCATGCGGCGGACCTGGCGAAGGGCCACCCGGCGGCCAAGGTCCGCGACGACGCGCTCAGCCGCGCCCGCTTCGAGTTCCGCTGGCGCGACCAGTTCAACCTGTCGCTCGATCCC
>CBIFVW010000163.1:0-8540 GCA_966186155.1 uncultured Sphingomonas sp. | reverse complement strand
GCGAGGACGATCGGGCCGATCACCACCATCACGCCCTGCAGGCTCGAAAGGTCCATGATTGCCTCCGGTTTCCGTCGTTCCGACCAACGAAGCCCGGCCGGCTTCGATCCAATTGGAACCTGGCGCCGCCGCGACCATATTGCTCCCATGGCATTGGGCAGCTGGATCGAGCCGCGTCCCACCGGCATCTACGTCCCCGCGGCGGACGCCTGGATCGATCCCGCGCAGCCGGTGCCGCGCGCGCTGATCACCCATGGTCACGCCGATCACGCCCGCGGCGGCCATGGCGAGGCCTGGGCGACGCCCGAGACGCTCGCGATCATGGCGGCGCGCTACGGACCGCAGAACGGCCGCGCGGCCGGCTATGGCGAGGCATTGCGCCTCGGGCAGGTGGACATCCGCTTCGTCCCTGCTGGTCACGTCCTCGGCTCGGCGCAGATCGTGCTCGAGCATGGCGGCGAGCGGGTCGTCGTGTCGGGCGACTATAAGCGCCGGCCCGACCCGACCTGCGCACCCTTCGAGCCGGTGCCGTGCGACATCTTCGTCACCGAGGCGACCTTCGGCCTGCCGGTGTTCCGCCATCCGGAGACGCATGACGAGCTCGACAAGCTGCTCGCCCGGCTCCGCGCCAATCCCGAGCGCTGCGTGCTCGTCGGCGCCTATGCGCTCGGCAAGGCGCAGCGCGTGATCCGCGAACTGCGCGACATGGGGTTCGACGACCCGATCTACATCCATGGCGCGCTGCAGCGCCTGTGCGACCTCTATGTCGCCGAGGGGGTGGATCTCGGCGAGCTGAGGCCGGCGACCGGCGTGGCCAAGGCGGAGCTCAAGGGACGGATCATCCTCTGCCCGCCCGGCGCGCTCAACGATCGCTGGTCGCGCCGGCTGCCGGATCCGGTGACCGCGATGGCGTCGGGCTGGATGCGCATCCGCCAGCGCGCCCGCCAGCGCAATGTCGAGCTGCCGCTGATCCTCTCCGATCATGCCGACTGGGACGAGCTCACCCGCACGATCGAGGAGATCGCGCCGCGCGAGCTCTGGGTGACGCACGGGCGCGAGGACGCGCTCGTCCATTGGTGCCGGCTGCGTCAGATCAAGGCGCGGGCACTCGATCTCGTCGGGTTCGAGGACGAGGACGACTAGGACCCCAATTGCCTCTGGGAGGTGTTAGCGATACCATCTTCCGATAACAGGGAGAGGTGCGATGCAGATGCTCAAGCTGGCGGCGATCGCCGCAGGTCTGACGCTCGGCGCCGGCGCGGCGCAGGCGCAGGCCACGGGTTCGACGGGGCCGGGCAACCCGGTGCTGGTCGGCTCGGTGGGCGCGCCGGAGCTCAAGGGCCCCGACGACACGGCGTCGAACATCGACAAGGCGATTCGCGAAGGATCGCGCGCCGAGCGCCCGAAAAGCGCGCGTGCCGTGCCGGCAAAGCCCGAGGACGTCGCCGCCGGAAGCGAGGTGCGCGATTCGAAGGGGGCGGTGCTCGGCAAGGTCGAATCGGTGAGTATGAGCGCCGCCGTGGTGGCGGGCACCGGCGGCAAGGTCGTGGTGCCGCTCGAGGCGTTCGGCAAGAACAACAAGGGGCTGCTGCTGGCGCTCACCAAGGCCCAGTTCGACGCGATGGTGGCAGAGGCCAACAAGCCGGCCAACTGACCGGCGCGGGCCGTCAGGCGGCCTGCACGTCCTCGCGATCGGAGAAGAGCCAGGCCTCGGCCTCGGCAATATCCTCGAAGCAGCGCGCGTTGCGCCCGGCGAGCGCGCGTCCCACCTGACCGCGCGCCAGCGTCGAGGCGACGACGAAGGCCAGCCGGCGCGAGCGATAGGCGTCGGATGCGGAGAGCATCGAACGGAACGCCTCGACGATCTCCTGCGACTGGATCTTCATGTCGCGGATGTCGTTGATCGTCAGGTGCTGGTTGCGTCCGCAGGCCAGCTTGCGGTGCGCCTCGGTGCGCGCGGCAAGGAACGCCGCGATGTCCTCGGGCGTGAAGAAGCCGCCCATGCGGATGCGCACGAGATCGCGGGCAGGATCGACGTCGATGCTGAAATCGGCGGACATCGAATCGGCTTAGCCCGGATACGGCTACCAAAATCCTAAGGCCGGGCCTTGCCCCATTCTAGCTTCGCGACCACCGGGAAATGGTCGGACGGGTAGAGCGGGCCGCGATGCGCGTCGATGGTGCGGACCCAAGCCGGCCGGAAGCCGCGCGTCATGATCCAGTCGATCCGCTCGTCGGGCTTGCCGGTGAAGCCATGAAAGGTCCCGGTGGGCCCGGCGCGGCGCGGCGTCGAATCCCAGGCGTCGGCGAGCGATCCGGCGAGCAGCGCATGCGGCGGCGTCGCGGGGCCGGTGTTGAAGTCGCCGGTCAGCACGACGGGAACGTCCTTCGGCAGCGCGGCGATGCGTGCCTGGATCAGCCGGGCGCAACGCTCGCGCGCCGCGGCATCCTCGTCGCGATAGGGGAAATGGGTGTTGAACAGATAGAAGCGCCGGCCGCCGCGCGTCTCGAACAGACCCCAGGTCACCATCCTCGGGAAGATGTTGCCCCAGCTGATGCTCGCCGTGACGTCGGGCGTGTCGGAGAGCCAGAAATCGCCTTGCTCGATCAGCTTGAGCCGGTCGCGGCGATAGAAGACGCCCATATGCTCGTCGGCATGCCCGCCGCGCCGGTCGAGCCCGAACCAGCCATATCGGGGCAGGCGCTGCACCAGATAATCGCCCTGGAACTGGAAGAGCTCCTGCGTGCCGATGATGTCGGGATCCGCGGCCGCGATCGTCTCGACGAACAGGTCGCGGCGATTCTCCCAGACGTTCACGCCGTCCGACTTCGCCGGATAGCGCACGTTGAAGCTCATCACGGTCAGCCCGCCCTGCGCCTGCGCCGCCGCCGGCCCGATCAGTGCGAGCGCCAGCGCCGCGAGGCGGAACAGCAGTTTCATCAACCCACGCCCTCCAAGGCCTTTTGCCGCCGCCGCTGGACCGAGCTGCCGATCCCCATCGCCTCGCGATATTTGGCGACGGTGCGCCGGGCGATGTCGAAGCCCTTCTCGCGGAGCATGTCGACCAATGTGTCGTCGGAGAGGATCGCCTTGGGATCCTCGGCCGCGATCAGCTGGCGAATCGCGTTCTTCACCGCCTCGGCCGAGACCGCATCTCCGCCGTCCGCCGCCTGGATCGCGCTGGTGAAGAAATATTTGAGCTCGAACAGCCCCCGCGCGCAGCTCAGATATTTGTTCGAAGTGACGCGGCTCACGGTCGATTCGTGCATCTCGATCGCCTCGGCGACCTGGCGCAGCGTCATCGGCCTCAGATGCGCGACTCCGTGCAGGAAGAAGGCCTCCTGCTGCTTCACGATCTCGGTCGCGACCTTGATGATCGTGCGTTGGCGCTGATCCAGTGCCTTGACCAGCCAATTGGCGCTGGCGAGCATGTCCGAGAGCCAGGCCTTGCTCGCCTTGTCCTGCGGGCCCGACGAGACCTCGGCATAATAAGCGCGGTTGACGAGCAGCCTGGGCAAGGTCGCCGCGTTGATCTCGACCGCCCAGCCGGCGCCGCGGCGCGCGACGAAGATGTCGGGCACCACCGTCAGCGTCGGCTCGCCGCCATAGCGGCAGCCGGGCTTGGGATCATAGTTCCGGAGCTCGCGGATCATGTCCGCCAGATCCTCGTCGTCGACGTCGCAGATGCGCTTCAAGCGCGCGAGGTCGCCGCGCGCGACGAGATCGAGATTGTCGATCAGCCGCGCCATGCAGGGATCGTAGCGGTCGGCCTCCCTGGCCTGGAGCGCGAGGCATTCGGCGAGGTTGCGGGCGCCGACGCCGGTGGGATCGAAGGTCTGGATCACCGCCAGCACCGCCTCGACTCGGGCGAGTGGCACGTTCAACCGGCTGGCGACGTCGAGCAGCGAGGCGGTGAGGTATCCGGCCTCGTCGATCTGGTCGATGAGGTGCTGGGCGATGAACAGGTCGCTCCCGTCCACGCTCGCGCCCGCCTGCGCCATGAGGTGGTCGGCAAGGCTGAGCCCGGAGCTGCCGAGATTGTCGAAATCGGGCCCGTCCTCGGGCGCCCCGCCGCTCGCGCCGCTGAGCCCGAGGCCGCCGTCGAGCCCGCCGATCGCGTCGCTGGCGCTGTCGTGATGGAAGGTCTCCGCCGTGAAATCGACGTCGAGCGCCGCCTCGCCCGCCGCCTCGCCGCCGCCCGCGATCAGCTCGCTCGCGTCGGCCGGGGTGTCGCGCTCCTCATATTCGGCTTCGGGCTCGGGCTGGGCCTCGCGCTCCTCGTCGCCCCCGCCCATGTTCTCGAGCAGCGGGTTCTTCTCGAGCTCCTCGGCGATGAAGGTCTCGATCTCGAGATTGGAGAGCGCCAGCAGCTTGATCGCCTGCTGGAGCTGGGGCGTCATCACCAGCGATTGCGACTGCCGCAGGTCGAGGCGAGGCGCGAGGCTCATGGGGCTACCTGCATGCGGCGCCGGCCCGCTCCCCCACCCGGCCACCCAACGGCAGTATCTTATGGGTGGCCGCGTGGGGGAGCAGGCCGGTGCCGTAATCCAAAGTCACAGCGAGAAGCCCTCGCCCAGGTACAGCCGCCGGACATTCTCGTCGCGCACCAGCTCGTCGGGCGATCCGGCGAAGAGCACGCGGCCGTCATAGATGATGTAGCCGCGATCGACGATCTCGAGCGTCTCGCGGACGTTGTGGTCGGTGATCAGCACGCCGATGCCGCGCTCGCGCAGCTGGATCACCAGGCTGCGGATGTCGGAGATCGAGATCGGGTCGATGCCCGCGAAGGGCTCGTCGAGCAGAATGATCGTCGGATCCGCCGCAAGCGCGCGGGCGATCTCGGCGCGGCGCCGCTCGCCGCCAGACAGCGCCATTGCCGGCGCGGCGCGCAGGCGGGTGAGGCCGAACTCGTCGAGCAGCTCGTCCAGCCGGCGCTGGCGCGCGTCCCGGTCGGGCTCGGCGAGCTCGAGCACCGCGAGTATGTTCTTCTCCACGGTCAGGCCGCGGAAGATCGACGTCTCCTGCGGCAGATAGCCGAGGCCGAGGATCGCCCGGCGGTACATGGGCAGCCGCGTGATGTCCTCGCCGTCGAGCATGATGCGGCCGCTGTCGGGCTTCACCAGCCCCATCACCGAATAGAAGCAGGTCGTCTTGCCGGCGCCGTTGGGGCCGAGCAGCCCGACCACTTCGCCGCGGCCGACCGAGACCGAGACGTCGGTGAGCACCACGCGCTTGTCGTAGGACTTGGCGATCGAGACGACCGCCAGCCCCTTGTCGGGGAGCGGCACGGGATCCGCGACGGGCGTTTCGAGCGTGGCGACGTCGGTCATGGCGTGTCCCTGCATGGACGGGGCGGATGGACGGCTTCTTGCGGAGCGGCCGTTTGGCAGGATTCCTGCATGAAGATGGCGGGGAAGGAAAGACCTGGCGCGGCGTGCCGTGGAAAAAGGGCGGCTATTGCTTGGGCGCGGGGGTCGGCGTGGTCGCGGGCGCCGAGTTCGTATCGCGCTTGGGCACCGAGAAGCGCCCGGTCACGCGGCCGCCGCGGCTCTGGACGCCGCCCTGGCCGGGCACGGCGCTGCTGCCGCCGACGCCCGATCCGTCGATCGTGGCGCGGCCGGTGTCGAGATTGATCGAGAGCCGCCCGCCGTTCACGACGTTCGGGCCCTGGCGCAGCGTCACCCCGCCGATCATCGTGATCAGGCGGCGATTGACGTCGTACACGGCATATTGGCCGGTGGCGCTCTGGTCGGGCCGAGTCACGGTCACGCCGCCCGCCGCGTCGAGCCGCGAGACTTCGGGCGACCCATTGGTGATCTGGCCGGTATAGGCCACGGTCACGCGCGCGGCGGCCAGAGTCATCTCGGCCTGGCGGATGCGGACCCCGCCCGAGAGCAGGACGCGATTGGCCTTGTCCTGCAGCTCGATATGCTGCGCGTCGAAATCGATCGGCGCGTTGCTGTCGTGCCGCTGCTGCGCGAAGGCGGGCGCCGACGCCGCCGGCACCAGCGCGAGCGCAAGGGGAAGCAGGGAAAGACCGCGGATCATTTCAGCGCCTATTCGCGCGCTTGGGGACGATCCGCAAGCGCGCATTGCCATCTAGGGAGATGGTGCGGTTTTCCAAGTCCGCGGTGAGCTTGTCGGCGCTGAACACGCCCGTCGGCGTCCGCCCCGAGACCGCGCCGCCGCTCTGCATGCGCCGCGTCTTCAGGTCGACGCTCGCGTCGTGCGTGTCGAGCGTATAGCCGTCGGCGGTCTGGAACTTGATCGGCCCGTCGACCGCGACTCGCTCCTTCTCCATGTCGTAGTGCCCGCGGTCCGCCTTGAGCGAGGCGGGCCCTTCGGGCAGCGCGATCTCGGCGGAGAGGTCGCGCAGCTGGACGATCGGCTCGGCCGAGCTGCGCTGGACCGCCGATCCGGCATGGAGGCGGAACGCCTGGCCCTTGGCGTCCTCGCCGCGATACTCGGCCGCCTCGGTGCGCAGCCGCTCGCTCGCCATGTCGACCTTGTTCTTGTCGAGCACGAAGCTGACGTCGCCCCCCGTGACGAGCGGGGCGAGCACGAGGAACGCCGAGAGCACGCCGATCCCGACGGGCAGGAAGAGCAGCGAGATCCGCACGAGGCGGTCGTGCCCGCTTCCGGGATGCGCCCAGGAGCGCTTCTGCGACCGGAGGCGGGCGGCGACTTCAGACATGGGCGAAGATGTCGGTTTCCGGCCAGCCGGCAAGGTCGAGCTCCGCTCGCCAGGGCAGGAAGTCGAAACAGGCCTGGGCGAGGGGCATGCGCCCTTCACGCTCGAGGCGGCGATCGAGTTCCGCCTGCATCGCGTGGAGATAGCGGACGTCGGAGGCGGCATAGTCGCGCTGGGCGTCGGTGATCTCGGGACCGCCCCAGTCCGACGATTGCTGCTGCTTCGAGATCTCCTGGCCGAGCAGCTCGCGGACGAGGTCCTTGAGCCCATGGCGGTCGGTGTAGGTCCGCACCAGGCGCGAGGCGGTCTTGGTGCAATAGACCGGGGCGGCGATCACACCGAGATAGAAGCGGATCGCGGCAAGGTCGAAGCGCGCGAAATGATAGAGCTTGAGGCGCTCCGGATCGGCGAGCAGCATCCTGAGGTTCGGCGCGTCATAGGACGAGCGCGGGCCGAAGCGGACGAGATGCTCGTCGCCGCCGCCGTCGGAGAGCTGGACGAGGCACAGCCGGTCGCGCGGCGTGATCAGCCCCATCGTCTCGGTGTCGACGGCGATCGAGGCGCCCGGCGCGAACAGACCCTCTGGGATGTCTTCTTCGTGGAAATATACGGTCATCACCGCCGCCTAGCCCCGTTCGTCCCGCATCTCAATGCCGGGACGGGCAATCGCGTCGTCTCAATCGGCGCGGGGCGGGACGTGCGGCACCTCGGGCTCATGCTTCTTGCGGGCGCGGCGCGCGACGATGTTGAGGAACTCGACGCCCGCCGAGAAGGCCATGGCGGTGTAGATATAGCCCTTGGGCACGTGCACCCCGAAGCCGTCGGCGATCAGCACCGCGCCGATCATCAGCAGGAAGCCCAGCGCGAGCATCACGACCGTCGGGTTCTTGTGGATGAAGTTGGCGAGCGGATCGGCGGCGAACATCATCACCGCGACCGCGACGACCACCGCCGTGACCATCACGGGCAGGTGATCCGACATGCCGACCGCGGTCAGGATCGAATCGATCGAGAAGACCATGTCGAGCAGGAGGATCTGGACGATCGCCGAGCCGAAGCTCGTCACCGCGCGGCCCTTCTTGTCGAGCGCCTCGCCCGACGGCTCGGGATCGACATTGTGGTGGATCTCGGTCGTCGCCTTCCACACCAGGAACAGGCCGCCCGCGATCAGGATCAGGTCGCGGAACGAGAAGGCGGTCTCGAGCGCGGGCTCGCCATGCTCGCCGGGGAGCGAGAAGCCGAGGTCGAACACCGGCGCGGTCAGCTTGGTGATCCACACCAGCGAGGAGAGCAGGACGATGCGGAGCACCAGCGCCAGCGTGATGCCGATCCGGCGCACCCGGCTGCGCTGGTGCTCGGGCAGCTTGTTCGACAGGATGGAGATGAAGATGAGGTTGTCGATGCCGAGCACGACCTCCATCACGATGAGGGTGACGAGGGCGGCCCAGGCGGCTGGGCTGGCGAGCAGTTCGAGGATCGCGTCCATGGCTCAGCTCTCTGCCCTGCGACGAATTGTGGCGCAAGCGCTGCGGTTAACGCGCGTTCGCCGTATTCAAGTCGAATTTCGTTCGCGCCCTGTCCGATTTTGGGCTATGACCGATTCCGTGGCGCGGCTTTTTGCGCCGGAAGACCTGCGTTTTCGTCCGGCGCTTGGCTTTTGATTGTAGTTTTGGGCGAACCGGGAAGACGAACAGGGCATGAGTTTCGATAAAGGGCGCCGTGGGGATCGCGGCGGACGTGGCCGCGACAAGCGCGATGGCTTTGGCGACGACAATTTCTACGGCGGCGGCTTCGAAGATCGCGGCGGCTTCGGCGGCGGTGACCGATTCGGCGGCGGTGGCGGTGGCG
>CBIFVW010000162.1:0-8553 GCA_966186155.1 uncultured Sphingomonas sp. | reverse complement strand
GATGAATGGAGGCGGAAAGCGATCCATTATGCAGCTCTTCGTGACATCTGCATGAACCGGCAACGATTCCAATTGTCATATTTCCCAGTCATTTAGCCCGCCCAGGCAAGGGCATGCAGGGGCTGGGCTTATGGCCACGATCACCAGGCTTCCGTTCGACGCGGCGAACGTCGCGGACTTCCACGCGTCGGCGCCGTCGATCCCCGAACGGACGATCACCGAGCGCCGCCGCTACCGGGCGATCTGGATCTCGGACGTCCATCTCGGCACGCGCGGCTGCAACGCCGCGATGCTCATCGACTTCCTCGATCACGTCGACAGCGACGTGATGTACCTGGTCGGCGACATCATCGACGGCTGGGCGCTCAAGAAGCGCTTCTACTGGCCCGACGCGCACAACGACATCGTCTGGCGGGTGCTGAAGCGCGCCAAGCGCGGCACCGAGATCGTCTACATCCCGGGCAATCACGACGAGATGTTCCGCCAGTTCACCGGGCTGGACTTCGGCGGCGTCCATATCCGCCGCCAGGCGATCCACGTCACCGCCGACGGCCGCCGCCTGCTCGTCCTCCATGGCGACGAGTTCGACGCGATCACCATGTCGCACCGCTGGCTCGCCCATCTCGGCGACGCCGCCTACGAGATGATGATGGCGCTCAACCGCTGGCTGAACGCCGCGCGGCGCGTGATGGGGCTGCCCTATTGGTCGCTCAGCAAATACGCCAAGCAGAAGGTGAAGAACGCCGTCTCCTTCATCTCGAAGTTCGAGGAGATCGTCGCGCACGAGGCGGGGGCGCGCGGAGTCGACGGCGTGATCGCCGGTCACATCCACAAGGCGGAGATGCGCGCGATCGAAGGCGTCGCCTACTATAATGACGGCGATTGGGTGGAGGGTTGCACCGCGCTCGTGGAGCATTACGACGGTACCATGGAAATTCTCCATTGGGCCGAAGAGATGGCGAGGCGCGAGAGCGACGCAGCATCCGGGGTCAGACTGGCGGCTGCGTGACGGCACCGGAGGTCGGGCCCGTGCGGATCGCCATCGTGACCGACGCCTGGGAGCCCCAGGTGAACGGAGTCGTGCGCACGCTCCAGTCGGTGCGCGCGGTGCTGGAGAAGCAGGGGCATCTGGTGCAGGTGATCTCGCCCGATCTCTTCTATTCGCTGCCCTGCCCGACCTATCCCGAGATTCGCCTCGCCCTGGCCCGGGTGGCGAGCGTCGGCGCGATGCTGGAGGAATTCGCCCCCACGGCGATCCACCTCGCCACCGAGGGCCCGCTCTGCGTGGCGGCGCGGCGCTGGTGCATCCGGCGCGGGATGCCCTTCACCACCGCCTATCATACCCAGTTCCCCGACTATGTCTCGGCGCGCTCGGGCGTGCCGGCCGAGTGGATCTGGCGTTACATCAAGTGGTTTCACGCGCCGAGCCAGGCGATCCTCGCCTCGACGCCCTCGATTCGCCAGTCGCTCGTCGATCACGGCCTCGCCCATGTGAAGCATTGGGGGCGCGGCGTGGACCTCGAGAATTTTCACCCCGGCCTCGATCCGCATCCGGCGATGCGGGACCTCGAGGGGCCGGTGCAGCTCTATGTCGGCCGCGTCGCGATCGAGAAGAATCTCGAGGCGTTCCTCAGGACCACGCATCCGGGCACCAAGGTGGTGGTCGGCGACGGGCCGGCGCGCGCGTCGCTCGAGGCGCGCTTCCCCGAGGCGAAGTTCCTCGGCCCGATGTTCGGGGCCGAGCTCGCCTCCGCCTATGCCGCGGCGGACGTGTTCGTCTTCCCGAGCAAGACCGACACGTTCGGCCTCGTGATGATCGAGGCGCTGGCCTGCGGCGTGCCGGTCGCCGGCTATCCGGTCACCGGTCCGGTCGACGTGCTGACGCCGGAGACCGGGGCGATGAGCGCGGACCTCACCCAGGCGATCGCCGAGGCGCTGACCAAGGACCGGCGGGCCTGCGCGGCCTATGGCAGGACCTTCACCTGGGAAGCGAGCGCGCGCCAGTTCCTCAACGCGCTGCATCCCATGGACGGAGAGAAGGCCGCGGCTTAACAGCCTTGCCCCGAAGCCTTTCCCGCAGTAAGTCGAGCCAGTGACAGGCCGCCCGTGAAGGGCGGCCCTTTCTATTTCTGGAGATTGCAAGTGGCCCAGCCGCTGATGCCGCACGCGACCGCTTCCTGGCTGGTCGACAACACCTCGCTCTCGTTCGAGCAGATCGCCGAGTTCTGCGGCCTCCACATCCTGGAGGTGCAGGCGATCGCCGACGATACCGCCGCGACCAAGCTCACCGGCCGCGATCCCGTCCGCGCGCACGAGCTGACGATGGACGAGATCGAGAAGGGCCAGAAGGACCCCAATTACGTCCTCAAGATGCAGAAGGGCCCCGAGCAGGTCCGCCGCACCAAGGGCCCGCGCTACACGCCGGTCTCGAAGCGCCAGGACAAGCCGGACGGCATCGCCTGGATCCTGCGCAACCATCCGGAGATCTCGGACGGCGCGATCGGCAAGCTGATCGGCACCACCCGCACCACGATCGCGGCGATCCGCGACCGCACGCACTGGAACATCGCCAACATCGTGCCGAAGGACCCGGTGACGCTCGGCCTCACCACCCAGCGCGAGCTCGATGCGCTCGTCGCCCGCGCCGCCAAGGCGGCCGGCATCGAGGCGCCGACCGACACGCGGCTCGAGGGCGACCGCGAGGCGCTGATCGAGCAGCTGCGCGCCGAGCGCGAGGCCGCCGCCCGCGAGGCCGAGGGTATCGCGAACGGCGAGGAGCAGCCGGCGGCTCCGGCCGAGCCGACCGCGGAGAGCCTCTTCCGCAGCTGATCGGTTTCGGTGCGCGCCGGCATGACGCCGGCCGCTCATGCGTATAGCCTCTCCCGACGCGCGACTCGGACCTTGTCCGGTCGGCCAAGAGGGAGAGGCGCATGTGTGACGAACTGACGGCAGCCGACAACGAGAAATATCTGGCGGGCGCGATGTCGCGCCGCAGCTTCGGGGCGGGAGCCGCCGCGCTGGGCGCCGCGGTGCTGCTGCCGAGCCCCGCCAACGCGCTGGAGGTCAAGGGCCGCGACGTCGCCGTCACCACGCCCGACGGCGTCTGCGACGCGCATTTCGTCGCGCCGGCCACCGGCAAGCACCCCGGGGTGCTCGTCTGGCCCGACATCTTCGGGCCGCGCCCCGCTTTCCGGCAGATGGCCGAGCGGCTCGCCCAGTCAGGCTATGCCGTGCTCACGATCAACCCCTTCTACCGCTCGACCAAGGCGCCCTTCACCACGCCCGGCCAGGAGTTCGACGACGCGCTCCGGGCCAAGGTGGGGCCGTGGCGCGCGCAGCTGACTCCGGAGGCGTCGACGCGCGACGCCCGGGCCTATCTCGCCTTCATCGACGCGCAGCCCGAAGTCGACACCGGGCGCGGCGTGGGGACCACCGGCTATTGCATGGGCGGTCCGCTGGTGATGCTCACCGCGGCGGGCGTGCCGGACCGGGTGCGCGCGGGCGCGACCTTCCATGGCGGCGGGCTCGCCGCCGATCCGATGCTCGCGCTGGTCCCGCAGATGAAGGCGCGCTTCCTGGTCGCGATCGCCGAGAACGACGATGCCCGCGCGCCCGAGGACAAGGACAAGCTGCGCGCCGCCTTCGCCGCGGCCAAGCTCCCGGCCGAGATCGAGGTCTACAAGGGCGCGATGCACGGCTGGTGCCCGCCGGACAGCAAAGTCCACAACCAGACCCAGGCCAACCGCGCCTGGGAGCGGCTGCTGGCCACCTTCGGCACGCTTTGAGAGGAGGGACGGCAATGGCGAACGAGCTGGTCTTCTACACCAACCCGCAATCGCGCGGACGGATCGTGCGGTGGATGCTCGAGGAGACGGGCGCGCCCTATGCGACCGAGATCGTCGACTATGGCACGACGATGAAGGGACAGGATTATCTCGAGATCAATCCGATGGGGAAGGTCCCGGCGATCGTCCATGGCGGCAAGGTCGTCACCGAATGTGCCGCGATCTGCGCCTATCTGGCGGAGGCGTTTCCCGAGGCCGGGCTGGCGCCCCGGGCCGAGGAGCGCGCCGACTATTATCGCTGGCTGTTCTTCGCCGCCGGTCCGGTCGAGCAGGCGGTTACCAACCATGCCGCCCAGTTCGTGCCGCGGCCCGAGCAGGGCCGGATGTTCGGCTACGGCAATTACGAGCTCACCGTCGACGTGCTCGAAAAGGCGGTGTCGGCGCATCCCTATGTCGCCGGCGAGCGCTTCACCGCGGCGGACGTCTATGTCGGATCCGCGATCGGCTGGGGCACGATGTTCGGCACGCTGCCCAAGCGCGACGCCTTCATGGCCTATTTCGGCCGCCTGAGCGCGCGCGAGGCGTTCCAGCGGGCGCAGGCGAAGGACGACGCGCTGGTGGCGGAGATGCAGGCCCAGGCACCGGCTTGATCCGTCAGGCGCCGGGAGCGAGCTTGTAGAACCGCACGGCATTGTCGTGCAGGATGTCCTGCTTCTGCGCGTCGGTGAGGAATTCGGCGCTCTCGATCCCCTCGATCGCTAGCCCGATCGCGTCGGGCCAGTACATATGGTCCGATCCGAACATGATGCGCTTGGAGAAGCCCGACTCCACCAGCGTGCGCAGATAGGCGTGGAAGGCGGGGCGGGGCAGCAGCCAGTCGATCGCGCTGGTGTCGATGTTCACGTTCGGATAGAGCATCAGCATCGCGATCGTGTCGTCGAGATAGGGCCAGCCGCCGTGCATGATGTTGAGCCGCAGCTTGGGGTGCCGGTTGAGCGCTTCCTCGATCAGCCTGGGATTGCCGAAGCGCGCCCGCGCCGTGCGGCAGCAGGGATCGAAGCTCGTCCCCGCCGGCATGGTGCCGGTATGGAGCGCCACCGGCACGTCGAACTCCTCCGCCAGCGCGAGATAGGGTTCATATTGGGGATCGCCGAGCGGTAGCCCGGCATATTGCGACGTCACTTCGCCGAGCACCTTGAGCCGGCCGTCGGCAAAGGCCTTGCGCAGCGTGTCGAGCGGCGGCAGCGGCGTGTCGCCCGAGCCGCGGATGCCGGCGCCGGCGACGAAGCGGTCGGGATCGCGATCATGCCAGTCGATCGCCGCCTGCAGCCGGTCGCCGTCGCCGCCGCTGACCACGCCCTTCACGACATTGTGCTTCTTCATCTCGGCGATGCAGGCCGAGAGATGATCTGCGCCGGTCCGGATCGGGCTCTTCGTGCCGGAGATCGGATTGGTGATCGGAGTCGGGAGCTCGGCGGTCGCCGGATAGGCGTGCATATGGACGTCGATCACGGCGCGGGGCGCGGCCATCGACGCGGCCACTGCGCCCGGCAGTCCGGCACAGACCGCTCCGGCACCGCTCCATTTCAGGAAATCCCTGCGTCCGACGTGCATCTCGCTTCTCCCGAAAACCTTGGCCTCGGAAGTACATCGGCCGTCACGCCGGCGAAATGACCTCGCAGGTCATGGAATCGAGGAGGCGCTCCAAGACGGCTTCCCCTCCAGCGCCGCCATCCGCGCCGGCAGCTCCGCCGTCACGGCGTCGCGGTCGGTCTGGCTGGTCCCGCCCCAGCGCGCGATCTCGTCGAGCGTGCGGCCGCAGCCGAGGCACCAGCCACTCGCCGGATCGATCGTGCAGAGGCCGGTGCACGGGCTCTCGATGATCGGGACAGGCTCGATCATCGCGCCCAGCGCGCGAGCCAGTCGGCCATTTCCTGCGGCTGGAGCAGCCGTGAATCGCCGAGGCCCAGCACTTCGGCCTTGTTGCGCAGCCTGCCGGTGCGCGGATCGATCACGAAGAGCGCCGGTACGGCACCGAGCTCGGCCACGCCGAAGCGCCTGGCGATGTCGAGGTTGCGGTCGAACCGGCCGATATCGACCTGCACCAGCTCGAACTTGCTCGCGACCCAGCTGCGCATCTCGGGCAATTCGAGCACGCCCGCCAGGATGCGGCAGTCGACGCACCAATTGGCGCCGAAGTCGATCAGCACCGGCTTGCCCGAAGCTTTCGCCCGGGCGAGCGCCGCGTCGACGTCCCGCCGCGCGTCGCGGCTCGGATCATAGGGCGCGGGAAGCGGATAGGGCAGCCATGCGATCGAGCGCGCGCTGACCCGCGGCGCCTGGGCCTGCGCGGCCGCGGCGGCAGGCGCCAGCAGCGCGGCGAGCGCGATCGCCCAGCCGCCCGCGCGCCTCATTCGCCGAGCGTGTAGTTCAGGAAATCGGGGACGGGACCGTTCCAGCCCTCGTCCGGACCTTCGTCGGCGGGCTCGCGGCGGCGTCGCGGCTCGGGCTCGGCGCGTGGCGCGCGCTCGGGCCGGGCCGCGCGTTCGGGGCGGTCGCCGTCCCTGGGCTTGCGCTCGCCGCGCTCGCGCTTCTTCTCGCGCGGAGCTTCTTCCTTGCGCCGGCTCTTCCGGGGAGCCTCTTCGGGCGCGTCGCCATCCTCGGCGCCCAGCTTCACGCGCTCGATCTTCTGCCCGGTGAGCTTCTCGATCTGCGCGATGTTCTCGGCGTCTTCGGACGTGACGAGCGTATAGGCGACGCCCTTCGCCCCCGCGCGGCCGGTGCGGCCGATGCGGTGGACATAGTCGTCGGGGTGCCAGGGCGCGTCGAAATTATAGACGTGGCTCACGCCCTTGATGTCGAGCCCGCGCGCGGCGACGTCCGAGGCGACGAGGATGTTGACCTCGCCCTTCTTGAACCGGTCGAGCTCGGCGAGGCGCGCCGGCTGGTCCATGTCGCCATGGATCTCGGCCGATCGGAAGCCGTGGCGCTTCAGGCTCTTGTTGAGCTCGCGCACCATGGTCTTGCGGTTGCAGAAGATGATCGCGGTCTGGACGTCGTCCGCCTCGAGCAGGCGGCGCAGCGTGTCGCGCTTCTTCATCGTCGTGGTCTCGACGATGCGCTGGGTGATGTTGACATTGGCGGTGGCGGGGCGCGCGACCTCGACACGCTTGGGGTCGCTCAGGAACCTGTCGGCCAACTTCTTGATCACCGGCGGCATCGTCGCCGAGAAGAGCAGGGTCTGCCGGTTCTTGGGCAGCTTGGTGCAGATCTCCTCGATGTCGGGGATGAACCCCATGTCGAGCATCCGGTCGGCCTCGTCGATCACGAGCAGGCTGCAGCCGGTGAGCAGGATCTTGCCGCGGCCGAACAGGTCCATCAGGCGGCCCGGCGTCGCGATCAGCACGTCGACGCCCTTCTCGAGCGCCTTGACCTGGTCGCCCATCTGCACGCCGCCGATCAGCAGCGCCATCGAGAGCTTGTGGTTGGTGCCGTATTTCTCGAAATTCTCCGCGACCTGCGCGGCGAGTTCGCGCGTCGGCTCGAGGATGAGGCTGCGCGGCATCAGCGCGCGGGTGCGCCCTTCGCCGAGGATGTCGATCATCGGCAGCACGAAGGCGGCGGTCTTGCCGGTGCCCGTCTGGGCGATGCCGATCAGGTCCTTGCCCATCAGCACCGAGGGGATCGCCTGGCGCTGGATCGGAGTCGGATCGGCATAGCCCGCGTCTGTCACCGCGCGCAGAAGTTCGTCAGAAAGGCCGAGATCGGCAAAGCTCATGCAATTTTCCGGAAATCGGGCGTGGTTGAGCCACGCCCCAAAGCCTTCACGCGCTTGCGGATTTGCCGGCGAAAGTCAAGCCGGGGAGAGCCCCGGGACCCGTGCTAGCGATCCAGGACCAGCTTTCGGAACCTCTCGACGCCGCACGAACGCCCCGATCGGGTGCGGAAGGCGTCGCGCCCCGCACAGATCTGCCGGTCCTCATTGGCCTTGACGTAGAAGCCGCCATAGAAGCCGATCGCGGGGCAGTCGCGGCCGAGCTTGGCGCGCAGCAGCGATCCGTCCCGCAGCACCAGGTCGACGCCGTCGGTGGCGGTCACGCCCGCGAAGCCGGCGATCTGCTCGACCTTCACGCAATCCTTGGCCTTCTTCTCGACGAATGCCGGGGGGCGCGGCGCGCTGCGCATGATGATCGTCGTGCTGCTGAAGGTGACGCGCGGGACGTGGATCGTCACGCGCTGCTGCTGCTGGAGCGCCGCCACGGCGGAATCCCATTCGGGTGCTGCCGGCACCGCCGCGGGCGCGGCGAGCAGGAGCATCAGGCTGGAGGCGGCAAACAGCGGATTCGGCATTTCGCTCCCGGCTTCTACGGCACAGGTTTGAACAGTGGATGAACTGACGCCGTCCATGCTAGTCGAAAAATGCCATGACACCCGCCCAGCAGCAGCTCGTCGATACCATAGTGGAACGTTTCGGGCCCAAGGCGGCCACCACCGACCGGCATGCGATCGAGCCCTGGGAAAGCGACTGGCGCGGCCGCTATCACGGCAGCGCCCCGGCGCTGCTCTCGCCGGGATCGACCGAGGAAGTGGCGGCGATCGTGCGGCTGGCCGGCGAGCTCGGCGTCCGGCTCGTACCCCAGGGCGGCAATACCGGCATGGTCGGCGGCGCGACGCCGCCCGAGGACGGATCGGCCTTGCTGCTCTCGACCCGGCGGATGAACCGCATCCGCGCGATCGCGCCCGAGAGCAATCTCGCGGTCGCCGAGGC
>CBIFVW010000161.1:0-8557 GCA_966186155.1 uncultured Sphingomonas sp. | reverse complement strand
GCTTCACTTGCTCGTCGAAGCCATAGTCGATCAGCTCGAACGCGCCGTAGCTCGCGCCCTTGTCGCCCGCATGCGCGCCCGTCCAGTTGGGATGGAGATGGAGCTGGACCTCCTGCCCCGCCTCGAGAATCGCGCTCACCACCCGCTTGATGGGATCGAGCCCATAGACGAGCGCCGGCATCGGATCGACGAAGAAGCACGCCTTGAGCCCGTGCCTGCTCAGCTGCTCGAGCTGCCAGGCCACGCCCACGCCTGCCGGCTCCAGCGAGCGCTGGACGATCGTGCCGACGTCGAGCCCGGCGACATGGTGCCGCCACATCAGCTCGGTGTCGATCGTGATGAAGACGCGCGTAGCCATGGCGCCCGATTAGCGCAGGCGAGTGAAGAAACTACCAACCCTCAGGGCTTGATGCCGTAGCGGGCATAATCCTCGTCGATGCGCGGCCAGATCATTCGCGCGGCGGCGAGATCGCCGTCGCCTTCCTTCAGGCCCAGCTGCTTGCGGATCACGCCGCGCAGATAGAGGCTGGCCGCCTGGTCCGGGCTCTCGTCGAGCGCCGCGTCGAGGTCGGCGAGCGCTTCCTGCATCCGGTTCATGCGGAAATAGACCATCGCACGGCTGTCGTAGATCGACGAGGGGTTCTCGGCGAGCTCGATACCCTTGGTGCAGTCCTTGAGCGCGGCGTCGAGCTGGACGTTGCGCGTGCCTTTCATCCAGCAGCGTGAATTGAGCAGGTCCGGCTTGCCGGGCGACGCATCGATGATCCCGTCGAGCATCGCGATCCCTTCTTCGACCTTGCCGGTGTCGGCGAGCACGCTGGCCTGGGCGTTCATATAGCCGACGCGATCGTCGCCGCCCTGGTCGGCATGTTCCGCGAGCATCGTCAGAGCCGCGTCGACCTTGCCGCTCCGCGCGAGCAGCGAGGCGACGGTCTGCACCGCGCCGGTCGAGCCCGGATCGAGTTCCAGAGCCGCCTTGGCATCCGCGAGCGCGCCGGCATCGTCCCTGAGCGCCGAACGGAGGCGCGAGCGCCACATGTAATTGTCGGAGGTGGCGCTCAATTCGATCGCCTTGTCGAGGTCGCGGATCGCGCCCGCGCGATCGTAGATCCGCTCGAGGAACCAGGCGCGGTCGGTATAGCTTTCGACCTCCTCGGGCTTCTCCTTGATCTGCGCGGCATAGACCGCGAGGATCGGATCGAGCGCCTTGGCGCGTTTCGCCGCTTCGATCTGCCGGTAGAGCGGACTCGTATCCGCCGGCGCGATCGCCTTGAGCAACCGCCCCTTGGCCTGCGCCACTTGCGCGCGCGTCGCGGGAATGTCGGCGGGCGCGACTTCGGCGATGCCCGAGGTCGCGCGATCGGTCACCGTCAGCCATTCGCCTTCCAGGGCGACCGATCGCTCGAGCCCCACGCCCGCGATCATCTTGGGCAGCGTGCGGTCGCCCTCGACCGCGAAGCCCGCTCCGCCAGCGGGGAGGTGGATGCGCGTGCGCACGCGCGTGTCCGCATAGTCGCCGCTGCTCACGGGAATGTCGCGCCAGGCCGGGCGTGCGCGATCGGGCGAGAAGCTGATCGAGCCGATCGCCGAATCGAGCTTGGTCTTGTAGCGCCCCTTGTCCTTGTCCCAGTCGGGATAGGAGACGCCCGACGCCGTCACCAGCGCAGTGGCCGTCGCCTCGTCATATTTGAAGCTGCGATCGACCAGCTCGCTGCTGCTGCCGACGAATTCCCCCACGACGCCGTCGATCATGCCGTCGAGCTCGTCCTTGCCCGCCTGGGCGGCCATCACGCGCAGCATCTCCACCTTGCTCCCGCGCAAGGTAACGCGCGCCTTGAACGGTGTCGGCAGCAGTACGCCGGCAGTGGCGTCGAGCTCGATCTCGGCATCGGTGGTGGGCCGCGCATTGGCGCGAAGCGGCATGGGCAACAGCTCGGCGCCCGCGTCGCGCAGCGGCAGCGCATAGCGGAACGGCGGCACGTCACCGATATCGGCGAGCCGCGCGCCGCCCCCGGTGCCGTCGAGCCAGAGCGATTCCCCGCCGATCGTCGCCCTCACGATCACATGGTTGAACACGCCCGGCATCGAGAGGCGCGTCGCGACCATGTCGCCGATCTCGGTATTGACCAGCACCGCTTCCGCATCGATCCCCAGGGAGCGCAGCATCGCGAGCAGCATCAGCGACTTGGCCTTGCAGTCGCCATAGCGGACGGACCAGGTCTGCGCTGGGGCCTGTGGCACATAATCGCCGTCGTCCATCCCGCGGAACAGGTAGCGCACCTTGTCCTGCACCAGCTGGAGCGCCATCGCCGTGCGCTCGCGCGGGTCCTGCGTCGCCGCCGCGATCCGCGCGACCTCGGCCGCGAGCGGGCTGCCCGGCGCGATCAGGCCGTCGGTGCGATAGAGCTGCGCCATGTCCTTCGACATGTCCGTCCAGCCGGCATAATCGGTCGCATCGAGGATCGGGATCGGCTTGAAGCGCAGCGGCGCGTCGCTCGGCATCTCGGCGGGCTTGGCGAGCGGCAGCGAAACGCTGAGCTCGCGCATGCCGCCGCCGGCATCGACGGGCTTGAGATCGCCGACAGCGCCGTAGCTGCGCCAGCGAAGCGCGGTCTTGTCCGGCCAGAGCAGCCGCATCCGGCCGAACTTGAGGCGCACCGGATCGGCGAGAAGCGGCGCGACCGCCTGGACGTGCCCGTGAAGCGCCGGGTCACGGCGCGTGATCGAGAAGGTGATGCGCAGCACGTCACCCACTCGCAACCCTTCGACCGGCAGCGTCGCGGTGAGCATGCCGTTGAGCGCCGCGCGCTCGAGCTGCTGCTCGCGTTGCAGCACCGTGAACTTCTTGTCGCTCGCGAGCACGTCGATCTTCTCGCTCCCGCGCAGGATCTCGACCTGGTGGACGATCAGGTCGCCCTTGCTCGGGTTCCACGGCAGCGGCACCGTGCCCGACTGGGTGAGCACCTGCGGCGAGGAGATGCGCATCGCCAGCTCGGCATAGGTCCACACCTGGTCCCCGTCGAAACGCTGCTGCTGGTCCATCACCAGCAGGATCGGATCGGTGTCGGTGAGCTTGGCGATCTCGATCGGCGGCGACGGCCTCACCCATGCAGGCACGGGCTGGTAGAGCGGCTTGTCGCCGGCATGCGCCACACCCGCCGCGCAAAGCAGCGCACCCAATGCCACGGCACGAACGAACATCTGCGGACTATCCCCCTGAAACGCGCTCAAATCTAACCGCTTGGGCTGGCGGAGCAAGCGTCAGCGCGTGTGGAAATAATCGTAGAGCTGCTGCGCCACCACGGCCGACACCCCGGGCGCCTTGCGCAGGTCCTCGAGGCTGGCGCTGCGCACCGCGCGCGCCGTGCCGAAATGCATCAGCAGCGCCTTCTTGCGCGCGGGACCGATGCCCGGAACCTCGTCGAGCGGCGAGGCGCCGATCGCCTTGGCGCGCTTCTGCCGGTGCGCGCCGATCGCGAAGCGGTGCGCCTCGTCGCGCAGCCGCTGGAGGTAGAACAGCACCGGCGAGTTGACCGGCAAGGTCAGCTCGCGCCCGTCCATCAGGTGGAAGACCTCGCGCCCCTCGCGTCCGTGATGCGGCCCCTTGGCGACGCCGACCATGCACACGTCCTCGATGCCCAGGTCCTCGAGCACCGCCTTGGCCGCGTTGAGCTGCCCACGTCCACCGTCGACCAGCACCAGATCGGGCCAGGTCCCGCCCTGCCGGTCGGGATCCTCCTCCTGCGCGCGGGCGAAGCGGCGCGTGAGCACTTCGCGCATCATCGCGAAGTCGTCGCCCGGCGCAGTCTCGGCGCGCTTGATGTTGAACTTGCGATACTGGTTCTTGCGGAAGCCCTCCGGCCCCGCGACGACCATCGCGCCGAGCGCGTTGGTCCCCTGGATGTGCGAATTGTCGTAGATCTCGATCCGGTCCGGGGGCTCGGGAAGCTCGAAGATGTCGGCGATCTCGAAGAGCAGCCTCGCCTGGGTCGTCCCCTCGGCCAATCGCCGGTCGAGCGCCTCCACCGCGTTGCGCTTCGCCTGTTCGAGCAGCCGCCGCCTCGGGCCCCGCTGCGGCACGCCCAGCGCCACCTTGCGCCCCGCGCGCTCGGCCAGGGCTTCCGCGAGCAGCCTGGCCTCGGCGAGGTCGCGGTCGACGAAGATCGTCTTGGGCGGCGGCACTTCCTCGTAGAACTGCATGAGAAAGGCCGCGAGCACCTCGTCCTCGGGCACGTCCTGGGTGTGCGCGGGGAAGAAGCTGCGATGCCCCCAATTCTGCCCGCCCCGGATGAAGAAGGCCTGGATACCCATCATCCCCGACTTGCAGGCGAGCGCGAAGATGTCGGCGTCGCCCACCCCCTCCGCATTGATCGCCTGGCTGCCCTGGATGAAGGTCAGCGCCTTCAGCCGGTCGCGCAGGATCGCGGCGAGCTCGAAATCGAGCGCCTCCGCCGCGGCCTGCATCTGCGCGCCGAGTTTCGCCTGCACCTTGGTCGACTTGCCCATCAGGAAGTCGCGCGCGTCGCTCACCAGCTCCTCGTAACCCGCCTCGTCGATCCGCCCGACGCACGGCGCCGAGCAGCGGCGGATCTGGTAGAGCAGGCAGGGCCGGTCGCGGGTCGAGAAGAAGCCGTCGGTGCAGCTCCGCAGCAGGAACAGCTTCTGGAGCGCGTTCAACGTCTTTCGCACCTGGCCCGCCCCCGCGAACGGCCCGAAATAGTCGCCCTTGAGGCGCCGCGCCCCGCGGTGGAGCTGGATGCGCGGATAATCGTGGTCGCGCCGGAGCAGGATGAAGGGAAAGCTTTTGTCGTCGCGCAGCAGGACATTGTAGGGCGGGCGGAAACGCTTGATCAGCTGCGCCTCGAGCAGCAGCGCCTCGGCCTCGTTGTTGGTGGTGACGATCGTCATCGACCGCGTCTGCGCCACCATCCGCTGGAGCCGCTTCGAGAGCCGCTGGACCTGAGTGTAGTTGGTCACTCGGTTCTTGAGCGCGCGCGCCTTGCCCACGTACAGCACGTCGCCGCGCGCGTCCTGCATGCGATAGACGCCCGGCCGCGCGGGCAATGTCTTCAGCACGTTGCGGATCGCCGCGACGCCCGCCTCGAGGTCGGGCGCGTCGGCGCCGCGCACTGCGTAGGTCGCCTTTTCCTCGTTGAAGCGATTGGGGGAATTGGGATCGGACATCGTCGGACACGATCTAGGCGCGCGCCACGCATCGGGCAACTTGAACGGTTGCGTCAATGTGTCATGCTGCGCTCAAACACCCAGGGAGAGTCGCCATGAAGCTCTTGCTTTCCACCGCGCTGCTCGCGCTCGCCACGCCGCTCGCCGCTCAGGCCCAGACCGTCCCCGCCCCGATCGCGACTGCGCTCGCCGATTCGGGTAGGCCGGCGGCCGACAAGGAACGCGACGCGAGCCGCCACCCGGGCGAGATCCTCGCCTTCGCCGAAGTCGCGCCGGGCGAGAAGGTCGCCGATTTCATCATGGGCGGCGGCTATTGGACGCGCATCCTGTCCGGAATCGTCGGGCCGGACGGCAAGGTCTATGCCTATCAGCCGGCCGAGTTCATCAAGTTCCGCGCTGCCTATGCCGACGAGCAGAAGGCCGCGGTCGAGGGACGGGCCAATGTCGTCCCGTCGAGCGACTCGCTCGCAGCCTTCTCCTTCCCCGAGCCGCTCGACGCGATCGTGACGGTGCAGAACTGGCACGATCTGCACCTCAAGATGTCGCCGCCGGGCGCCGCGGCCGGGATCGGGAAGAAGCTCTACGATTCGCTCAAGCCCGGCGGAGTGCTGCTGGTGATCGACCATGTCGCCAACACCGATCCGGGCTTCGCCGTGCCCGACAAGCTCCACCGCATCGACCCCGCCGCCGCGCGGGCCGAGCTCGAAGGCGTCGGCTTCAAGTTCGAAGGCGAGCTGCCGCTGCTCCGCAATCCGGCCGATCCGCACACCGCGAACGTCTTCGACCCGGCGATCCGCGGCAAGACCGACCAGTTCATCTACAAGTTCCGCAAGCCGGCGGCTTGACGCCGGAAACTCCGGGTGCCGCTCCGTGTTGGTGCGAAGCGGCTATCCCTGGAGCGACGCCATGCTCGCGAAGGTCCTTCTCCAATCGCTGATCGGCGCGGCATTCCTCGCCGCGTTGCTCTTCCTCCCAGCCGGCACCTGGGCCTGGCCGCAGGGCTGGGCCTATCTCCTCCTGTTCAGCCTCGGCAGCCTCGCGACCGCGCTGTGGCTGCTGAACAGCGATCCCGACTTGCTCGCCGCGCGGATGCAGTCTCCGCTGCGCGGTGACCAGCGCCCGCGCGACTGCGCGATCGTCCTCCTCCTGCTTGTCCTGTCCTGCGCCTGGTACGTGCTCATCGCGCTCGACGCGCGCCGCTACGGATGGTCGCACGCCCCGGCCTGGGCACAGGCGATCGGCGCAGCGCTGATCGTCTGGAGCTTCTGGGGCTGGACGACCGTGCTCCGCGCCAACAGCTTCGCCGCGACGAACGTGCGCGTGCAGGGCGAGCGCGGCCAGACCGTGATCTCCACCGGGCCCTATGCGCTGGTTCGGCATCCCATGTACGCCTATTGCATCCCCTTCGCGATCGGCACGCCGCTGATGCTCGGCTCGCTCTGGGGGCTTATCGGCGCCATTCCCTTCATCGCCGTCCTGGCCGCGCGCCTGGTCGGAGAGGAGCAAGTGCTGCGCGAAGGCCTGGCCGGCTATGACGATTACGCCCGGAAGGTGCGCTATCGGCTGGTACCCGGGATCTGGTAGGGGGCCGCTACCGCCCCGCCTCGTTCTCCAGCGCCCGCGCCTTGGCCTCGATCCGCTCGATCGTCGCCTGCGTGCGCGCGCCGATATCCTCGGCGCGGCGCTTCTCGTCGGTGGCGCTATGCCACGCCACCACGATCACGAAGAGCAGCAGCGCGCCGGTGAGCGCGCTCGCGAGCTGGAGCCATCTCTGCGTCGTCATGCCCCCAGCCTAGCTTGACGCCCGCCGCGCCGCCATGCTCGAAACCCGCGATGCACAAGCTTCTCCTCGCGTTCGCCTGCGTCATCGCCGTTCCCGCCCAGGCGCAGACCGCCGATCCGCGGGCCGCCGCGCTGGAGACGACGCTCGCCGCCCAGCCCTATCCGACCGCGATCTTCGTCGCCGGCGACGGCAAGGACTATGGCGCCGCCGCCGGGCTCGCCGATCCGCGCACGGGCCGCCGTCTGACCGTCGACACGCCGATGCGGATCGCGAGCAACACCAAGACCTTCGTCGCGGTCGCGGTGCTGCGGCTGTGGGAGCGGGGCCGCATCGCGCTCGACGCGCCGATCGGCCCGCTGCTGACGCCGTCGCTCGACGCGAAGCTGCGCGCCGACGGCTACGACACCGCGAAGATCACCGTGCGGCACCTGCTCAGCCATTCGGGCGGGCTCTACGACCATGGCGGCGACAAGCGCTACGAAGCGGCGATGCGGGCCGATCCGGGCCACAAATGGACTCGCGACAGCCTGATCGCGCTGATGGCCGACTATGCCGATCCGCAGAGCGCGCCCGGCACCGAGTTCAAATATTCGGACGACGGCTACATCCTGCTCGGCGACATCGTCGAGCGCGCGACGGGCAGGAACCTCGCGGCCGCGGTGCGCGAGCTGCTCCGGCTCGACGCGCTCGGCCTCTCCGCGACATATTGGGAAGTCCAGGAACGGCCGCGCAAGGGCGCAGTGCCCCGCGCGCGCCAGTTCCTCGGCGATACTGATGTCACTGCAGTCGACGCTTCGTTCGATCTCTATGGCGGCGGCGGCATCGTCACCTCGCCGCGCGATCTCGCCCGTTTCTTCAAGGCGCTGTTCGAGGGCCGCGTCTTCGCCCGGCCACGCACCTTGCAGGTGATGCTCGGCGAGGGCAGGCACAAGGACGCCGACAAATACCGGTTCGGCATCTTCGTGCGCCACACGCCCATGGGCGACGTCTATTGGCACAGCGGCTTCTGGGGCACCTGGGCGGGCTATTCGCCCGAGACCGGCATCGCCGTCGCGGGCATGACGGCCAACCAGTCCGGCTACCGCGCGATGATGCCGATCGTCGACGCCGCGCTCGCGCCGAAGCGCTAGGGTTTCTTAGGCGGACGACTCATGGCAAAATGGCGCCCCTCAGCAATGAGGGGGGAAATCATGCGTCTGATCCTTGCAGCGGCCGCGCTGCTTCCGCTCGTTCCGGCGGAGGCCGCGGCGCAGAGCTGGTACCGCGTCGGCGGCAACGAACGTACCGTGAGCTATGTCGACCTCGCCAGCCTGCGCCCGATCGGCGACAAGATCATCGGCGATGTCGAAAGCGTCTATGCCGAACCGATCGACGGGGAGATCTGGGGCGCGAAGATCCGCACCGAGTTCGATTGCGTCGGCAAATATTTCCGTACGCTCGAATACAGCTATTACGGGCAGGGCGGGAAGCTGATCAGCACCGAGCCTTCCGAGACGATCAACGAGAAGAAGGTCCCCAAGCCCGAGAGCATCAACGAGGCGATCATGGACTTCGCCTGCTTCCGCAAGGGCGGCACGCAGGTCGCGGATC
>CBIFVW010000160.1:0-8612 GCA_966186155.1 uncultured Sphingomonas sp. | reverse complement strand
CTGTCGAGCAGCGCGAGCGAGCGCGCCTCGAGATCGATGAGCGGCACGCCGGTGACGACCACGAGCTCGCGCATCACGCGGCTATAGTCGGCGAAGTCGGCCTTGGCGCGACCGTTCTCGAACGAGCGGCGCGCGGGCGGAGTCACCAGGATCGGCAGCAGGCCATGCCCCTTGGCTTCCCAGATCATCCGCAGCAGATTGTCGCGATAGAGCGTCGCGGCGGGCGCATAGCGCTCGGGCCGGTTGGTCGAGGCGTCGTTGTGGCCGAACTGGATGAGCACGACGTCGCCCGGCTTCGCCTCGGCGATCAGCGCGTCCCAGCGACCCTCGCCGATGAAGGTGCGGGTGCTGCGGCCGCCGATCGCGCGGTTGACCACCTCGACCCCGGGCGCCAGGCCGCATTGCAACATCATGCCCCAGCCGAGCTGGGGATAGCGGTCGGCGCCGTAATGGGCCGCGGTCGAATCGCTGGCGATGAAGATGCGCGGATCCTCCGGAGCGGGGGCGGCGGCGATGCCGAGCAGCGCCGCGGCGGCGAGCAGCGCGGCCCTCATTGCAGGTTCACGAAGGCGCCGCCGTCGACGAGCAGCGCCGCGCCGGTGACATAGGCGGCCATGTCCGAGGCGAGGAAGACGATCGGGCCGGCCAGGTCCTCGGGCGCGCCGAGGCGGCCGAGCGGGATGCGTCCCTCCATGTACTCGCGTTTCTCGACGTCGGCGAGATCCTCCTTGTTGATGTCGGTCAGGATCGTGCCGGGGAGCACCGAGTTGCAGCGGATGCCGTGGCGGCCGAGCGCGATCGCGGCCGACTGCATCAGCGAGTGCAGGCCCGCCTTGGTGGGCGTGTAATGGGTCTGGTACTCGCCGCCGACCAGGGCGGAGATCGACGAGACCGCGACGATCGCGCCGCCATGGCCCTGCTCCACCATCCGCCGTGCCGCTGCCTGGCACATGAAATAGCCGCCGAGCAGGTTGACGTGCATCGTGCGCTCGACGGTCTCGACCGGCATGTCGAGGAACGCGTGGAAGGGGCAGATGCCCGCGTTCGAGACCATCACGTCGACCTTGCCGAACGCTTCCGCCGCCTTGGCGACGAACTCGATCGCGACGGCCGGATCGGCGACGTCGCCCTTGATCGCGAGCCCGCGGCGCCCCGCCGCCTCGATCTCGGCGACGCAGGATTGGGCGTCGTCGTCGCGGCTGTGATAGTTGATCGCGACGTTCGCGCCCGCCTTGGCCGCGCCGATCGCGGCCGCGCGGCCGATCCCCGCCGACGCGCCGGTCACCAGCACGGTCTTGCCTTCCAGCAGCTTCACTCGTCTCTCCCTATCTGGATTACCTGCGCGCGCGCCGGGGCGGCCGGACGTCCGGGCTCCAGCCGAGATCGCCGCTGATCCGCCGCGCGGTGTCGCGCACCTCGGCGCTCAGCTCCGTCATTCGCGCGTCGTCCATATATTGCGCCGCGCTCGACACGCTGATCGCCGCGACGATCTTGCCCGACACGTCGCGCACCGGGGCGGCGACGCAGCGGATCAGATCCTCATTCTCCTCGAGGTCGAAGGCATGGCCCGCCTCGGCATAGCCGCGCATCCGCTCGAACCAGGTCTCGCGATCGGCCCGGGGCGCGCCATGGGCCTGGTCGGCGGCGAACAGCCGCTCCCAGTCCGCTTCGCTCGAATCGATCAGCAGCGCCTTGCCGAGGCCGGTCGAGGTGAGCGGCTGGCGATCGCCGATCCGGCTCGAGATCTCGACCCGGCGGCGGCCGGGGATCTTGTCCAGATAGAGCGCGAGCTCGCCGTCGAGGCGGCCGAGATGCACGGTGTCCTCGGTGCTCGCGGCGAGCTCCTCCATGCGCGGGCGCGCGATCTGGACGATGTCGGCCTGGCTCTGGGCGAGGAAGCCGAGCTGGATCAGCTTGGGCCCGAGGCGATAGCCGTCGCGCGGCAGATGGGTGAGGAAGCCGCGGTCGATCAGCGCGTTCGCCAGCCGGTGCGTCGTCGAGCGCGTCAGCCCCATGCGCTGCGACAGCTCGGCGAGCTTGATCGGACCTTCGACCACCTTGTCGAGCATGTCGAGCCCGCGCAGCAGCGTCTGGCTGCCGGTGACTTTCGTCGCCTTCCCCTCCGCCGGGTCCGAATTGGTGTTTGACGGGTTGCGTCTCATCTCGTAATATCCTATCCCATAAAGTGAGAAAGTAAAGCGGCAGGAGGGGCGGTCGACGGCGACGGTTGCGGCGCGCCGATTTCTCGAAGCAGGACCGAACCGTGCGGGCGCGTATCACATATTGGTATGCTGCTCGCCAATCTTTTCACATATTCGCGGGCGCTCGGGTGCGGCGCCGGGAGATCAGGGCAAGTGGCTTCAGCCGGACTTTCCAAGATTAAGCAGGTTCGAGCCTATACGGTGCGCGGCGGCGGCGCGGATTATCACGATCAGGGCGGCGGTCACTGGATCGACGACCATATCGCGACGCCGATGGCGCGCTATCCCGAATATCGCCAGTCGCGGCAGAGCTTCGGCATCAACGTGCTCGGCACGCTCGTCGTCGAGATCGAGGCCGAGGACGGCACGATCGGCTTCGCGGTGACGACCGGCGGCGAGCCCGCGGCGTTCATCGTCGAGAAGCATCTCGCCCGCTTCCTCGAGGGGCGCAGCCCGGTCGAGGTCGAGAAGATCTGGGACCAGATGTACTTCTCGACGCAATATTATGGCCGCAAGGGGCTGGTGGTGAACGCCATCTCGGGCGTCGACCTCGCGCTCTGGGACCTGCTCGGCAAATTGCGTGGCGAGCCGGTCTACCACATGCTCGGCGGCGCGGTGCGCGACGAGCTGCAATTCTACGCGACCGGCGCGCGGCCCGACATCGCCAAGGAGCTGGGCTTCATCGGCGGCAAGCTGCCGCTCCACCACGGCCCCGCCGAGGGGATCGAGGGACTGCACAAGAACATCGCCGAGCTCGCCGAGATGCGGTCGCGCTGCGGCGACGATTTCTGGCTGATGCTCGATTGCTGGATGAGCCTCGACATCGACTATGCGACGCGGCTCGCCCAGCGCGCCTGGGACGAATGCGGCCTCAAATGGATCGAGGAGGCGCTCTCGCCCGACGATTATTGGGGCTATGCTGAGCTCAAGAGGAACGCACCCAGGGGCCTGCTCGTCACCACCGGCGAGCACGAGGCGACGCGCTGGGGCTTCCGCATGCTGATGGACATGGAGTGCTGCGACATCATCCAGCCGGACGTGGGCTGGTGCGGCGGCGTGACCGAGCTCCTCAAGATCGCCGCCTATGCCGACAGCAAGGGTGTGCTGATGATCCCGCACGGATCGTCGGTCTACAGCTATCACTTCGTGATCACGCGCCACAACTCGCCCTTCGCCGAGTTCCTGATGATGCATCCGGGGCCGACCGAGGTCGTCCCGATGTTCCACCCCCAGCTGATCGGCGAGCCGGTGCCCCAGAACGGGCGCCTGCGCGCGAGCGCGCTCGACAAGCCCGGCTTCGGCGTCGAGCTCAACCGCGACCTGCCGATGCACCGCCCCTACACGCACTGAGACGAAAGACCGACTCCATGAAACTATGCCGCTTCGGACCCGCAGGCAGCGAACGTCCGGGACTGATCGACGCCGACGGGCGCATCCGCGACCTTTCCGCGCATTGCAGCGACATCGGCCCGAACGAGCTGCTGCCCGAGGGGCTGGCCCGGCTCGCCGCGATCGACCCGGCCTCGCTGCCGCTGGCGGAGGAGGGCGTGCGCTACGGCCCGCCGGTGGCGGTGACGCGCCAGTTCATCGCGATCGGCCTCAACTATGTCGATCATGCGCATGAATCGAACCTGCCGATCCCCGAGGAGCCGGTGATCTTCACCAAGGCGGTGAGCTGCATCCAGGGGCCGAACGACACCGTCGTCATCCCGCGCGGATCGGTGAAGAGCGACTGGGAAGTCGAGCTCGGCGTCGTGATCGGCAAGGGCGGCTCGTACATCGACGAGGCGAATGCGCTCGACCATGTCGCGGGCTATTGCGTCGTCCACGACCTTTCCGAGCGCGACTATCAGATCAATCGCGGCGGCACCTGGGACAAGGGCAAGGGCTGCCCGACCTATGGCCCGGTCGGCCCCTGGCTGGTGACCTCGGACGAGGTCGGCGATCCGCAGCAGCTCCGCCTGTGGCTAGACGTCAATGGCGAGCGCAAGCAGGACGGCACGACCGCGACGATGATCTTCCCGGTCGCGAAGATCGTCGCCTATGTCAGCGAGTTCGTGAAGCTGCTCCCCGGCGACATCATCACCACGGGCACGCCGCCGGGAGTCGGCATGGGGCAGAAGCCCGAGCCGGTGTATCTGAAGCCCGGCGACAGCGTCGCGCTCGGCATCGACAAGCTCGGCGAGCAACGCCAGCAGGTCGTCGGCTGGTCCGCCGAGGTGGCGGGCTGATGCTCTGTCCGGATCGCTTCGCGGGGCGCACCGCGGTCGTCACCGGCGGCGCCTCGGGGCTCGGCCGCGCGGTCGCCAAGCGCATCGTCGCCGAGGGGGGCAAGGTCGCGCTCTGGGATGTCAACGCTGACGCGCTGGCGGAAGCGGCGGCCGAGGTCGGCGCGGCGCATGTCGCGGCGCTCGACGTCGCCGATGCCGCGGCGGTGGCCAAGGCCGCGGCGGCGAGCGCCGAGGCGCTCGGGCGGATCGACGTGCTGGTCTGCTCGGCGGGAATCACCGGGGCCACCGCGCCGGTGCAGGACTATCCGATCGACAGCTGGGAGCGGGTGGTCGCGATCAACTTGAACGGGTTGTTCTATTGCTGCCGCGCGGTGATCCCGTTCATGCTCGCCAACGGCTATGGCCGGATCGTCAACGTCTCGTCGGTGGCGGGCAAGGAAGGCAATCCCAACGCCTCGGCCTATTCGGCCTCCAAGGCCGGCGTGATCGGCTTCACCAAGTCGCTCGGCAAGGAGCTGGCGGGCAAGGGCGTGATCGCCAATGCGCTGACCCCCGCGACCTTCGAGAGCCCGATCCTCGACCAGCTGCCGCAGAGCCAGGTCGATTACATGCGCTCGAAGATCCCGATGGGCCGGCTCGGCGAGGCCGAGGAGAGCGCCGCGATGATCCTGTTCATGGCGAGCGAGGAGTGCAGCTTCACCACCGCCTCGACCTTCGACACCTCGGGCGGGCGGACGACCTACTAGCGGGGAGCCGGGAATGGCGCGCGATCTGCCCTTTGTCGATGCCCATGTGCATCTCTGGGACCTCGCGCGCATCCGCTATCCCTGGCTGACGCCGCCCTTCGCGGACGACGGGCCCAACGGCAGCGTCGAGCCGATCGCGCGGACCTATCTCCTCGACGACTATCTCGCCGACGCGGCGGGATGGGACGTGCGGGGGATCGTGCATGTCGACGCGGGGGCGGAGCCGGCGGCGGCGCTCGCCGAGACCGAGTGGCTGCAGGCCATGGCCGATGCGCGCGGCATGCCCAATGCGATCGTCGCCTTCGCGGCGCTCGACGATCCGGAGGTCGAGCGGCTGCTCGCCGCCCATGCCGCGCATCCCAACGTCCGCGGCATCCGCCACATCGTCAACTGGCATGCCGATCCCCGCCGGACCTACGGCCCGCGCGACGTGACCGGGGACGGGGCCTGGGCACGGGGTTTCGCGCTGCTCGGCAAATACGGCCTGAGCTTCGACCTCCAGGCCTATCCCGGCCAGTTCCCCGGCCTCGCCAGGCTGGTCGCGCGGCATCCGGAAGTCCAGGTGATCGTCAACCACACGGGCATGGCGGTGCCGGGCGAATGGGAGCAGTGGCGCAGCGGCATGGCCGCGCTCGCCACGCTGCCCAACGTCGCGACCAAGCTTTCGGGCATGGGCTTCACGCACCGGCCGTGGAGCCTCGACCAGGTCCGGCCCTACGTGCTCGAGGCGATCGAGATGTTCGGCGCCGAGCGCGCGATGTTCGCCAGCGACTTCCCGACCGACAAGCTGTTCGGCAGCTTCGCGGCGCATCTCGACGCCTATGCCGAGATCACCGCCGGCTTCACCGAGGCCGAGCGGCGCGCGCTGTTCGCGGGCAATGCCGACCGCCTCTACCGGCTGGGGCTGGAGCTTTAGGAGCGACATGAGCACCGCGCAGGACCATCAGTGGCGCAACACGGTCCTTGCGGGCCTCGCCAATTACATCGACGCGGGCAGCATCGTCGCCGGATCGGTCGCGCTGGCGCTGTGGAAGCACATCTACGGCCTCTCGGACAGCTTCATCGGGCTGATCGGCGCGTTCAGCGCCAATGCGATCTCGGCGGGAGTGGGCGCGCTGATCGGCGGCATCCTCTGCGACAAGTTCGGCCGCAAGAAGATCTACCAATACGACATGCTGTTCTACGCTTTCGGCATGCTGTGGCTGGTCTTCGCCAGCGCGCCCTGGATGATCGTGCTCGGCTTCGTGCTGGTCGGCCTCGCGGTAGGCGCCGACATCCCGGCGTCCTGGTCGCTGATCGCCGAGCAGGCGCCCGACCGCAGGCGTGGCGCGCATTCGGGGGTGGCGCAGCTGCTCTGGTACCTCGGGCCGGTGGCGGTGCTCGTCGCGGCCTATTTCCTCCAGCCCTTCGGCATCGCCGGCATACGCTGGCTGTTCGCGCACCTGGCGGTGCTCGCGATCGCGCTCACCTTCCTTCGCTCGCGCATGCGCGAATCGCAGCGCTGGGAAGAGAGCCAGGCGGCGAGCAAGGGCCAGGCGCTCACGCGGAACTGGCGCGAGCTGTTCAGCCCCCGCTATCTCGGATCGATGCTGTTCCTCGCCGCCATGTACGGCCTGTGGAACCTCTGGGCGGGCTATAACGGCTTCTTCACGCCCTATCTGATCGCGCAGAACAACCTGCCGGCCTGGACCGCGACGATGCTGCCGGCGAGCTATTTCCTGATCGGCATGTTCTCGATCCTCGGCATCTTCATGACGCTGTCGGACAGGGTCAACCAGCGGCTGCTGTTCGGCATCTCGGCGGTGCTCCACGTGATCGGCATGGCGCTGCTCGCGATCTTCGGGTTCAAGCTCGAGATCGTCATCCTCCACGTCGTGATCATGGGCGTGGCCGGCGGCTTCGGCGCCCAGAGCTTCTTCCAGCTCTGGTCGGCCGAGCTCTTCCCGACCGCGATCCGATCGACCGCGCAGGGCGCGACCTTCGCGATCGTGCGCATCGGCCTCGGCATCTGGAGCCTCGCGGTACCCGCGCTCGCTGCCAGCGACTTCACGACGCTAGCCTGGATCCTCACCGGCTTCCTGATCGCGTCGGGCGCGATCGGGCTGATCTGGGCGCCGCGCAACGAAGGCAAGTCGCTCGAGGAGATCGAGGCGCGGCGGGGCGCGGCTTAGCGAACCAGCGCGTCACCCGAGATGTCGGCGATGCGGGTGCAGCCGGTGAGCGCCATGGCGACGCGCATCTCGGCCTCGACCAGCGACAGCATGTGCCGCACGCCCGCCTCGCCGCGGGCGCCGAGCGCATAGGCCCAGGCGCGGCCGAGCAGCACGCCGCGCGCGCCGAGCGCGAGCATCCGCACCACGTCGAGCCCCGAGCGCACGCCGCCATCGGCGAGCAATGTCAGCCGGTCGCCCACCGCATCGGCGATCGGCGGGAGCGCCCGCGCGGTCGAAGGCACGCCGTCGAGCTGGCGCCCGCCATGGTTCGAGACGACGATCCCGTCGACGCCCGCATCGGCGGCGGCCCGCGCGTCGTCGGCGTCCAATATGCCCTTGATCACGAACTTGCCCGGCCATTCGGCGCGGATCCAGTCGAGGTCCTTCCAGGTGAGCGAGGCGTCGAAATTCTTGCTCATCCAGGCGAGGAAATCGAGCATGCTCGCGCCCGCGCCGAGCAGGGGCGCGACATTGCCGAGATTGTGCGGCCGGCCATGGACGCCGACGTCCCAGGCCCAGCCGGGCCGCATCGCCCCCTGCAGGAAGCGCCGCAGCTGGCCCATCGGCCCCGGCGCGCCCGACAGCCCCGAATGGACGTCGCGATAGCGCGAGCCGGGCAAGGGCAGGTCGACGGTGAACAACAGGGTCGGACAGCCGAGCTCGCGCGCGATGCCCATCATCTCGCGCATGAAGCCGCGGTCCTTGACCACGTAGAGCTGGAACCAGATCGGCTTGCTCGTGCCCCGCGCGACTTCGGCGAGCGGGCAGCACGACACGGTGGAGAGCGCGAACTGCACTCCCGCCGCATGCGCCGCGCGCGCCGCCTGGACCTCGCCGCGGCGCGCATACATGCCCGAAAGCCCGACCGGGCCGAGCGCGACCGGCATAGCCAGCCGCTCGCCGAGCAGCTCGGTCGACAAGTCGATGGTCGAGATGTCGCGCAGCACGCGCTGGCGGAGCTCGACCGCGGCGAGATCCTCGACGTTCCGGCGCGCGGTCACTTCGGCATAGGAGCCGCCGTCGACATATTCGAACAGGAAATGCGGCATGCGCCGCTTGGCGAGCGCGCGATAGTCGATGACGGAGGCGGCCTTGCGCATCACGGGCGGTCCTTGCGGGCAAGCGCCGGACGGCGCATCGCGTTCGGCATGTCGGGACGATGTTTCGGCATATGGGATTCGCCTATCACAGCAATCCCGAGCCTAGCAATGTTCGGTGCGC
>CBIFVW010000159.1:0-8614 GCA_966186155.1 uncultured Sphingomonas sp. | reverse complement strand
TCGCCTATTCGACGACGCAATACCGCCAGGATCCGGTGAACATCTGGCTGACCGCCATCGCCAATGGCACCACGGTCACGGTCGGCGGGACGCCGCAATATTACGATACGGTCCGCTTCTACAAGAAGGACCAGTACGTCATGAACGGCCGCTACGGCTATAGCGAGAGCGGGACGGGCTGGCTGAACAGCACGCTCGCAGGCTTCGGGCTGATGCCGCAGCGCTATTCGTGCACCGCGGGCGACAAGGCGATCTTCGCGCCGGGGTTCAACCAGTCGGGCGACTATCACGTCTATATCTGGAAGACCGTGAACGCCAACGCCGACACCCAGGCCGAGGTCAAGGTGGCCGCGGCGTCGGGGACGACCACCCAGACGATCAACTTCGCGACCGGCAGTTCGGGCTGGGTCGATCTCGGCGTCCACAGCTTCAATACCGGCGTGACCAACCCCGCCATCGGCGTGACCAACACCGTGCATTCGGGCTGCCAGCGCGCGGGTGCGGTCAAGTTCGTGCGGGTATAGGCTTTCCAGAGCTCCAACAGCGAATGCGAGAGAGAATGACGAGTGACCTGCGGGGATCGAGGCGGCGCTTCCTGACCGGGGCGGGGGCGCTGCCGCTGGCGGCGGTCGCGGGACGGGCGGAGGCGCAACAGGCTCCGCCCGTCTCGCCCTTCACGGCTTTCTCCGCCGATCCGCGCGAGCCCGACCTGGTCGTGCCGCTCTGGCCCGAGGGCAGGATGCCGGGCGGGCCGGTGCCCAAGGTCGCCGAGACCGTCGACGACCAATGGGACACGGCGGGCCTGCGTTACCGGGTCGGGGTGCACGTCACGCGCCCGACCCTCTCCTGGTTCACGCCCGTCAACCCGACCGGCGCGGCGGTGCTGATCATTCCTGGCGGCGGCTATTCGCGCGTCGGCATCGACCGCGAAGGCTATGAATGCGCGCGCTGGTTTGCCTCCCTGGGCATCGCCGCGTTCGTGCTGCGCTATCGCCTGCCCGCGGACCGGTGGGGAGCCGGCGCGGCGGTGGCGCTTCAGGACGCGCAACGCGCGATGCGGCTGATCCGTGCGGGCGGGGAGGGGCGCTGGAAGGTCGATCCCAAGCGCGTGACGGTGATGGGCGGATCGGCCGGCGGGCATCTCTCCGGATGCCTCTGCGTCAAGGTCTATGACCGGACCTATGCCCCGATCGACGCGGCCGACCGGCTGCTGACCCGCCCCGACGGGGCGATCCTGCTCTATCCCGCCGTGTCGATGGGCGAGGGCGCGCATCCCGGCTCGCGGCTGGCGCTGCTCGGCCCGGATCCGACGCCTGCGGCGATGGCCGAATGGTCGCTCGACGGAACGCTGCCCGGCATCACGCCGCCGATCTTCCTGGTCCATGCGGTGCACGACCGCGTCGTCCCGGTCGACCAGTCGCTCCGCCTCTTCGCGGCGGTCCGCGCCTGCGGCGGGGCGATCGACATGCACCTGTTCGAGGAGGGCGCGCATGGGCTCGGCTTTCGGGGCGATCCCGCCCTGCCGATGTCCAACTGGCCCAATCTCGCGCGCGAATGGATGGTGCGCAACCGCCTCGCCTGAGGGGCCTATTCCGGCCGCAGGCGCGACCGCGGCTGGCTGCGGAGCGCGCCCCAGGCGACCAGCACCGCGATCGGATGGAGCAGCCCCATCAGCAGGAATATCTGCGCATAATTGCCCGATTGGGCGAGCTGGCCGACCAGCTGGGTCGAGAAGATGCCGCCCAGGCCGCTCCCCGCCGCGACGATGCCGAACACGGTGGCGACCACGCGCGTCGGATAGAGGTCTACCACCAGGGTGCCCAGGTTGATCTGGAAGACGAGGTGCGCGAACGCGACCAGCGCGGCGACGGCGAGCGTCAGCGGGATCGCCGGCGTAGTCGAGATCAGCATGCCCGCCGGCGCGAGCATTGCGGCGACCGCGAGCGCGACCAGGCGGCTTCGCACCGGCGTCATCCCCCGGCGGATCAGCTGGCCCGAGAAGAGGCCGCCGCCGATGCTGCCGATGTCCGCCGCGAGATAGACGATCCAGGCGGTGGTCGCGACGCCGACCAGGTCCATGCCGCGCTGGTCGGCGAGATATTTGGGGAACCAGAATAGATAGAAATACCAGACAGGGTCGGCGATCAGCCGCGACAGCGCGAAGCCCCAGAGCGGGCGCTCGCGCAGGATCGCGCCCCAGGGCGTCGGTTCGCGCGCCTCCTTCGCCTGCGCCGCCTTGTCGCGCGGATAGATCGCCAGCCAGGCGACCAGCCAGACGAATCCGAGCGCGCCGGTCGCGATGAACGCCGCGCGCCAGCCATAGGTCAGCGCCAGCCAACCGATCAGCGGCGGCGAGATCGTCGCGCCCACCATCGCGCCCGCGGTATAGGCGCCGAAGGCGAAGCCGCGCTCGCGGGGCGGGAAATGCTCGGAGACCGCCTTGGGGCCGGCGGTGTAGTTGCCGGCCTCGCCGAGCCCGAGCATCGCGCGCGCGGCGCCGAGCTGCGCGACGCTGCGCACGAAGCCGGTCGCGATGTTGGCGAGCGACCACCAGCTGACGAACAGCGCGAGCGAGAGTCGCGTGCCGAGCCGGTCCGTCACCCAGCCCGCGCCGAGATAGGCCAGCGTGTAGAAGATCAGGAAAAGCTGGACGATATGGGCATAGCCCATGTCCGAGATGCCGAGGTCGCGCTGCACCGTCGGCGCGAGGATCGAGAGCGTCTGCCGGTCGACATAGTTGAGCACGGTCGAGGCGAAGAGCAGCGCGAGGATGACCCAGCGCATCCGGCTCCCGCGCGGCGCCGCGCCGGGGGCCTCGACCTCGTCGGCCGGGCCGACCGGCTGCGCCGCGTCGTGCGCCATGCTCAGCCGCCGATCTCGGGCGCGGCCTCGCGCAGCGCGGCGACGAGCTCCTCGGTCGCCGCTTCGGGGATCCAGCCGGAGAGCGCGATGCCGGCATGCGCCGGATCGCCGGTCGAGACCGCCACGACATGATGGTCGCGCTCGTCGGCGACATGGACGCGCGCATAGCCGAGCCGGCGGACCTCGGCGAGCTTGGCGAGCAGCTGCTCGATGCCCTCGGGGAACATCGGGATCTCGCGATCCTGGTAGAGCTCGCGGACATCCTCGTCGTCGAGCTCGGAGAGCAGGACGATGCCGATGCCGCTGGTGGTCGCGGGGAGCAGGCCGATGCGGCCGAGCCCCCGCGACGCCTCGATGCCCGGCGGGGCGTGGAAGAGATAGCTGACGCTGTCGCCCCAGAGCACGCCGAGCGCCACCGTGTGGCCGAAGCGGCGGAGCCCCTCGAGCACCGGCAGCGCGCGCCGGATCAGGCCCGAGGCGAACAGGCTCTGCGCGGCGAGCACGTGCATGCCCGGGCCGGCGGTGTATTTCCGGTTGGCGGTCTGCCGCGCGATGCCGAGATAGGCGAGCGTCTTCAAGAGCCGGTTGATCTTGGTCGGATCGGCGCCCAGCCGCCGCGCGAGCTCGCGGCAGCCGACCGGCTCGGGCGAGGTGGCGAGCGCCTGCAGCGTGGTGATGCCGTCGATCAGGCTCTGATTTGGTTGAGCATTTGGTTTAGTGCGCATGGCCGCATCCTATGCACGCTGGCGGGCGCGTCGCCAAACTCACCGGACCTGCTCCGCATGGTCCCAGAAGCGGGCATTGGGCGCGACGCCCAGGCCGGGTCCGGCGGGGAGGACATAGCCGGCATCGCCATGCGCCATGCCGGTGTCGAGCAGCGCGAGGTTCCGTTCGAACACCGAATGCTGCCATTCGTGCTTCCAGAGCTGCGGGATCGTCGCCGAGGCATGGAGGCTGGCGGCGAGGAAGATGCCGGTGCCGATCGTCGCGTGCGGCGCCACCGCGACGCGCTTGGCGGCGGCGAGGCGGGCGATGCGGACGAACTGCGTGATGCCGGTATGGCCCATCTCGGGCTGGATATAGGCGAGCGGCCCCGCGGCGAGGCGATTGGCGGCCTCATATTCGGTGTACCATTCCTCGCCCGCGGCGATCGGGACCGGGCTGGCGGCGGCGAGGCGGGCGAGGCCGGCCATGTCCTCGGGCCTGACCGGCGCCTCGACGAAGCCCGGGCGATAGGGGGCGAGGCGCTCGATCAGCGCGCGCGCGGCGTCGACATCGAACTTCCAGTGGAGGTCGACCAGGATCTCGGCCTCGTCCCCCAGCGCGGCGCGGAGCGCGGCCATCTCCTCGACCACGCCCTCATGGCTCACCACCGCGGCGAACTTGAACGCGCCGATGCCGCGCGCATGCCATTCGCGGGCGAGCGCGACGCGCGCCTCGAGCGTGGCGGCGGGGAGGCCGGAGAGATAGCTGGGGACCGTCGCATGGACCGTCGGGCCGATCAGGTCGCGGACCGGCTTGTGCTCGGCCTTGCCCTGGAGGTCCCAGAGCGCGATGTCGATCGCGGCGATCGCGTCGACATGGAAGCCGCTCCAGCAGCCGCGCACGCGCATCAGGCCGTAGAGCATGTCCCAGGCCGCGCCGATGTCGGCGACCTCCGCGCCGACCAGCACGGGCGCGAGCAGGTCGTTGACGATCTCGCACGTCGCGCGGGGCGCGCAGATGCCATAGGTCTCGCCCCAGCCGACGCTCCCGTCCTCCGCCGTCACGCGCACCACGACCGAGCGGTCGACGGTCGGGTAGATCGTCCCGTTGCCGCGCCGCACGACATAGCCGCGCGCGTTGACGTGCTCGCCCGGCCCGAGCGGGCCGAGATAGGGCGCGTCGCGCGGGACGGTGACGACGAAGGTGTCGACGGCGGCGATGCGCATGGTCAGACGGGGGCTCCCTGCGGCAGTTCGAGCGGAAGCAGGTCTGCCAGCCGGGCGAGCAGCACGTCCAGCTCGGCGCGGTCGTAGCGGTCGAGCTCGGGGCCGGGTGCGCGGACATAAGCGCTGTCGATCAGCCCGCGCCGCTGCAGCACCGCCTTGGTCAGCCGCCAGCGGAAGACCGCCTGCATGTTGAGCAGCGGCAGCGTGCGCTCGAACAGGTCGCGCGCCGCGTCGTGCCGGCCGGCGGCGAAGGCACCGAGCATGCGGACATGGAGCTCGGTGATCTCGCAGGCGGGCATAGTGCCGCGCGCCCCGCGCGCCAGCTCGTCCATCACATGGCGCGCGCCGGCACCGCCGAACACCGCGTCGAGCGCGTCGCCGGCCAGTTCGGTGAGGCGCGTGATGCGCTGCCCGGAGGGCGGCGCCTCTTCCTTGACGAAGGCGATGCCGGGGACGCGGCGGGCGAGCGCGGCGACCTGCTCGAGCGGCATGCCGATGCCCATTGGGGCGGGAGCGTTCTGCAACATGATGGCGATGCCCGAGCCTTCGTGCGCGGCACGAAAGAAATCGGCCATGGCGTCGAGGTCGGAGGCGAAGGTCCTGGGCGTGAGGATCATCGCCGCCACCGCGCCCGCGCGCGCGCCGGCTTCGGCGAAGGCGATCGCCTCGCGGGTGTCGCCGGTGCTCGCGCCGACCACGAAGGGGAGGCGGCCGCCCAGCCATTCGCCGATCCGCGCGGTCAGATGGAGGCGCTCGTCGGGCGTGAGCATGTCATATTCGCTGGCGAGGCCGGGAAAGACCACGCCCTGCGCGCCAGCCGCGACGATATAGTCGAGCACGCGGCGCATGCCTGCCTCGTCCACCGCGCCGCCCGCAGTGAAGATCGTTGGCAGGATCGGCAGCACCCCCTTCAGCTCGACCACGTCCCCTCCTGCATAAGTGTTGCTATATTTGTGTTATTTGCGCGGTTGCAGACCGTTGTCAACCTTAGTGTTGCGCCAGAACAACACGGACTTCCGGCGATATCGGCGGGTATTGCGTGCCACGATGTGTTGCTTTAATAGAGACGTATTGCGGGCGCCGAAGAATGATAAGGCAGCGCCCGGACGCGAGAGAGGATGAAGGGGAGAGGCATGAAGAATCGCGCCGTTCAGGGTCTGCTGGTTTCCACCATCTTGGCATCGGCGTTCGCCGTCGCGGGGCCGGCCATGGCCCAGACCGCCAGCGCGCCGCCGGCCGATCCGGCTGCCCAGGCCGTCGAGCCGCAGGCCGAGGACGATGCCGGCATCGTCGTCACCGGCATCCGCCAGAGCCTCGGCGCCGCGCGCGACATCAAGCGCGAATCGGCGCAGTTCGTCGACGCGATCGTCGCCGACGACATCGGCAAGCTGCCCGACCGCAACGTCGCCGAATCGCTCGCCCGCGTCTCGGGCCTGCAGGTCGACCGCGGCATCGGCGAGGGCACCAACGTCTCGGTGCGCGGCCTGCGCCAGAACGTCTATCTGTTCAACGGCCGCGAGATCTTCGACGCGACCGGCCGCGGCGGCATCGGTCTCGACCAGCTCGGCAGCTCGACCTACGGCATCCTCGCGCTCGTCCCCTCGGAGCTTATCTCGCGGCTCGAGGTCACCAAGCTGGCCGGCGCGGACCAGGTCGCGGGCGCATTGGGCGGCATCGTCGACATCGAGACGCGCAAGCCACTCGACGGCCCGAACCAGATCGCCGCCAAGGCCGGCATCGGCTATGACGACCTGACCGAGAAGCCGAGCTACGAGCTGTTCGGCCTCGCCTCGCACAAGTTCGCGAACGACACGCTGGGCGTGCTGGTCTCGGCCTCCTGGGGCCGCCGCCGCCTGTCGCAGCAGGGGCTCGACACCTTCGCCGGCTATACCCGCTTCACCGATGCCGGCGGCGCGGCGCATTTCGGCAATTCGGACGTGCGCCCCGAGGAGATCGACGAGAAGCGCACCAAGCTCGGCCTCGACGGCGTGATCCAATGGGCGCCTGCGCCCGGCATCGAGTTCACGCTCGACAGCTTCTATTCGAAGCTCACGTCGGACCGCGACCGCTACTGGCTGTCGTTCAATCCGCTCACCGGCCTCAGCAACGCGACCTATTCGCCCAACAACGTGCTGCTCTCGGGCACCGCGGCGACGCCGGTGCTGACCAACACCGAGTTCGCCGACACCAAGGCCGATACCTGGTCGACGGCGCTGCGCGGTAAGTTCGACGTGGTCGATGGCGTCAAGGCGAGCGCGGAGGTTTCGTACAACCGCTCCTCGTCGAGCTACCGCCAGATCTATTTCCGCCTCCAGCCGATCGCGACGATCACCCCGACGGTGCAGTTCGACCTGTCGGACGGCGATTTCGGGTCGTACAACATCAGCGGGATCGACCTGACCGATCCGGCGCAGCTGCGCTTCACGATCTTCTTCCAGAATCTCTACCGCGCCGAAACCAAGGCGACTGCGGCGCGCACCGACTGGGACTTCGACCTGGGCGGGGGCTTCCTCGACAAGCTCAGCATGGGGCTGCGATACCAGCATCTCGACACCCGGACGAACCCGGCGCTGGCCGATATCCGCCCCGCCGGCGGCATTCCCGCCACCCAGCTCGCCGATTTCCTGACGCTCCACTCGAACCCCGATTTCGCCTCAGGCGACTTCGCGGGCGTGCCGCGCTCCTTCCTCACCTCGAGCGAGGCGGTGCTGCCGGGCTGCAGCGTGTTCTCGGCGTTCCCGGCGGTCTCGCAGGCGGCGGCATGCCTCAATCCGACGGGCACGACCAACGCGCTCGCCGGTACCTATGAGATCAAGGAGAAGTTCGCCGAAGCCTATGGCAAGCTCGACTTCGCGACCGCGCTCGGCGGCGTCGATCTCAGCGGCAATGTCGGCGTGCGCTATCTGCACCGCGCCATGGACTCGATCGGCAACCTGATCAGCACCTCGGGCGCCGCGACGCCCACCGTGTTCCGGCGCGATGACGACGAATGGCTGCCCTCGGCCACCCTGAAGCTCGACCTGGGCGGCGGCATGATCGCGCGCTTCGGCGCGGCCAAGGTGGTGGCGTTCCCGAACACCGCCGATCTCAACAACGGCCTCCAGCTGTTCAACACCGCGGTGTTCGTCGGCGGGGTGCAGGTGACGCCGGGCACCGGCAATGGCGGCGCGCCGAACCTCGATCCCTACAAGGCCAACCAGTTCGATGCCTCGCTCGAATATTATTTCGGCAAGCAGGCGCTCGTGTCGGTCGGCGCCTTCTACAAGGACGTCTCGACCTTCATCGTCTCACGGCAGAGCGCGGAGACCTATGCCGGGGTCAATTATCTCATCAACCGCCGCGTCAACGGCGACGAGGCCAAGGTGAAGGGCGTCGAGGCGCTGGTCCAGCTGCCCTTCTACTTCCTGCCGGCGCCGCTCGACGGCTTCGGCGTGGTCGCCACCTATTCGTACATCGACTCGACCACGCCGATGCGCGACGGGGTGGGGCGGGTCCTGCCCTTCCCGGGCCTGTCGAAGAACAATGTCAACTTGATCGGCTATTACGAGAAGGGACCGGTGAGCCTGCGCGTCGCGTACAACTGGCGCGACGATTATCTGGTGAGCCTCTCGGCGGCGAACACCGGCATCTACAACGACACCTATACCGACCTGTCGGCGACCTTCCGCTACGACTTCACGCCGAACCTCTCGCTGGGCCTCGAAGCGAACAACATCCTCAACGAGAAGCAGCGGACCTATGACGGGAGCCCGGAAGCGCTGCGGACCAACCTGTTCTTCGGGCGGATGTACAAGGCGAGCGTCAGCGTGAAGTTCTAGGGC
>CBIFVW010000158.1:0-8673 GCA_966186155.1 uncultured Sphingomonas sp. | reverse complement strand
GGCGCGTCGCGGCGCTCGAGGACGCGACGCTGCTGCTCGCGAGCCTGCTCCGCAATCTCGGCAGCAGCGGCACGGTCGTCTCGGCCTATGGACTGCGCGAGGGGCTGTTGTTCCAGCGTCTTACCGCCGAGCAGCGCCGCGAGGACCCGCTGATCGCCGCCACGCGCGACGAGGGCGAGCGGCTCGGCCGCTTTCCCGAGCATGGCGACCTGCTCGACCAGTGGATCGCTCCGCTGTTCCAGGGGGAGCCGCACGAGCTCGCGCGGCTGCGCCATGCCGCGTGCCAGCTCGTCGATGTCGGCTGGCACGCCAATCCCGAGTTCCGTGCCGAGCGCGGCCTCGACGCGGCGCTGCACGGCAATTGGGTCGCGATCGACAGCGCCGGCCGCGCGGCGTTGGGGCAGGCGCTCTACACCGCGCTCGGCGGCGGCCTCGACACACCCGCGCCGCTCCCCGAGCTCGCCGACGACGACACGCTGTGGCGCGCCAAGCTCTGGGGTCTCGCGATCCGGCTCGGCCAGCGCCTCAGCGGCGGCGTGGCGGCGCCGATCAAGCGGTCGCGGCTCGAAATCGACGCCAAGACGCTCGCGCTCTGCCTCGATCCCGCCGACGAGGCGCTCTACGGCGAGGCTGTCGAGAAGCGCCACAAGGCGCTCGCCGCGGCGTTCGGGCGGGAGCCGGTGCTGGAGGTTTAGTAAATCGTCACCCGCAGCGCGCCGAGCCGATCTTCCCGTCGGTGCCGAGGTGCAGGTTGAGCCGGTCCGCCCGGAATTCCATCGTCACGATCGCGTTGGGCTCGAGCCAGCGGACGGTCTTGGCGCCCGAGAGCCGCTTGGCCTCGGCCTCGACCTCGGCGCTGCGCTTCTTGCCGATCAGCCCGTCGGTCTTCTCCGCATTGCACTCGACTCCCGGCGGATTGTCGGCGGGGCGCTCCTGGGGAACGCAGGCGCCGGCGAGGACGAAGGCGGCGAGCGGGAGGACGAGGCGGATCATGCGGACGGCTCCTCGGTGCGGGTCATCTTGAGCTTTCCGTTGCGGACGGTGAACCCGAGCTGACCCTCGACCAGCGCGAGCGCGTCGCGGCCGAACTGCTCGAAGCGCCAGCCCTCGAGGATCGGCAGCCCCTCGCGCACCCCGGCGGCGAGCGATTCGAGCTCCTCCGAGCGCGCGAGCAGCCGGGCGGCGACGTTGATCTCCTTGGCGCGAATCTTGAGCAGCAGCTTCAGGAGGTCCGCGACCAGCGCGCCGTCCTTGCCGAGCGCGGGCTTGCGGTCGTCGCGCGGCGGCAGCTCGGCGGCGGACATCGGCGTGGCGCCCTCCAGCGCCGCCATCAGCCGGCCGCCGATGTCGTTGCCCGCCCAGGCGGGGGAGAGGCCGCGGACCTTGCCGAGGTCGCCCTGCTTGCGCGGCGGGTTGCCGGCGAGGTCGGCGAGCGTCTCGTCCTTGACGATGCGGCCGCGCGGCAGGTCCTTGCCCTGCGCCTCGAGCTCGCGCCAGCGGGCGAGCGCCTTGAGGCGCCCCAGCACTTCGGGCTTGCGGCTCGATACACGGACGCGCTGCCAGGCCTGGTCGGGGTCGTTGCGGTAATTCTCGGGGTCGGCGAGCCGCTCCATCTCCTGGTCGAGCCAGGCGCCGCGGCCGGTCTTCTTGAGCCGCTCGAGCATCTTGGGGAAGATCCGCGACAAATGCGTCACGTCGGCGATCGCATAGTCGATCTGCCGCTTGTCGAGCGGGCGGCGGCTCCAATCGGTGAAGCGCGCGCCCTTGTCGACCTGGATGCCGAGATAGGTGTCGACGAGGTTCGAATAGCCGATCTGCTCGCCTTGCCCCAGCGCCATCGCCGCGACCTGGGTGTCGAACAGCGGGTGCGGGGTCTTGCCGGTGAGGTTGTAGACGATCTCGATGTCCTGCCCGCCGGCATGGAAGATCTTGAGCACCTCCTCATTGTCGACGAGCAGGTCGAGCAGCGGCTGGAGGTCGAGCCCCGGCGCCATCGGATCGATCGCGGCGGCCTCTTCGTCGTCGGCGAGCTGGATCAGGCACAGCTCGGGCCAATAGCTGTTCTCGCGCATGAACTCGGTGTCCACGCAGATATAGGGCTTGTTGGCGAAGCGGGCGCAGAGATTGGCGAGAGACGCGCTGTCTTCAATCAGTCCGTGAATGTGCATCGGACGGCCCATAGACCTGTCTTCGGGTTGACAAAAGAGTGTGCGGGGGGAAAGCGCACGCGACCGTTGAAACTCACCAAAAGTTGAAACTCGCATGCACGCCTACCGGACCCACACCTGCGCCCAGCTCCGCGCCGAACATGTCGGCCAGGAGGTCCGCCTCTCGGGCTGGGTGCACCGCAAGCGCGACCATGGCGACCTGGTCTTCATCGACCTGCGCGACCATTACGGCATCACCCAGATCGTCACCGAGGTCGACGGTCCCGCCTTCCAGGTGATCGAATCGCTCAAGAGCGAGTCGGTGGTGACGATGACCGGCAGGGTCGTCGCCCGCGCGCCCGAGGCAGTGAACCCCAACCTCCCCACCGGCGAAGTCGAGCTGCGCGTCACCGAGGCCGTGATCCAGAGCCAGGCGCACGAGCTGCCGCTCCCGGTGTTCGGCGAGGCCGAATATCCCGAGGACATCCGCCTGCGCTACCGCTTCCTCGATTTGCGGCGCGAGAAGGTCCACAAGAACATCATGCTGCGCGCGCAGGTGATCGCCTCGCTCCGCCGCCGGATGATCGATCAGGGCTTCACCGAGTTCCAGACCCCGATCCTCACTGCTTCCTCGCCCGAAGGAGCGCGCGACTATCTCGTCCCCAGCCGCGTCCATCCCGGCAAGTTCTACGCGCTTCCCCAGGCGCCGCAGATGTTCAAGCAGCTGCTGATGGTCGCCGGCTTCGACCGCTATTTCCAGATCGCCCCCTGCTTCCGCGACGAGGACGCCCGCGCCGACCGCTCGCCCGGCGAATTCTACCAGCTCGACTTCGAGATGAGCTTCGTGACGCAGGACGACGTGTTCGCCGCGATCGAGCCGGTGCTCCACGGGGTGTTCGAGGAGTTCGCCGATTGGGAGGGCATGGGCCGCAGCGTCTCGCCGCTGCCCTTCAAGCGCATCCCCTATCGCGAATCGATGCTGAAATACGGCAACGACAAGCCCGACCTCCGCAACCCGCTGCTGATCACCGACGTCTCGGACTTCTTCAAGGGCTCGGGCTTCGGCCGCTTCGCCTCGATCGTCGAGGGCGGCGACGTCGTCCGCGCGATCCCCGCGCCGAACACGCACGAGAAGAGCCGCAAGTTCTTCGACGACATGAACAGCTGGGCCCAGTCCGAGGGCTTCCCCGGCCTCGGCTATGCGACGCAGAAGGACGGCGTGTTCGGCGGCCCGATCGCCAACAACCACGGCCAGGAGGGCATGAAGGCGATTGCGGAGGCGATGGGCCTCGGCCCCAATGACGGCATCTTCTTCGCCGCCGGCAAGGAGGCCCAGGCTGCCAAGCTCGCCGGCCTCGCGCGCACCCGCGCCGCCGACCAGCTCGGCCTCATCGACCCGAAGCGCTTCGAATTCTGCTGGATCGTCGACTTCCCGATGTTCGAGGCGGACGAGGAGACCGGCAAGATCGACTTCAGCCACAATCCCTTCTCGATGCCGCAGGGCGAGCTCGCGGCGCTCGAGACCAAGGACCCGCTCGACATCCTGGCGTACCAGTACGACATCGTCTGCAATGGCGTGGAGCTCTCGTCGGGCGCGATCCGGAACCACCGGCCCGAGATCATGTACAAGGCGTTCGAGATCGCCGGCTACACCCAGGAAGAAGTGGACGCGAACTTCTCGGGCATGATCAACGCCTTCAAGTTCGGCGCGCCTCCTCACGGCGGCTCGGCCCCGGGCGTCGACCGCATCGTCATGCTGCTCGCCGACGAGCCCAACATCCGCGAGGTCATCACCTTCCCGATGACCCAGAAGGCCGAGGACCTGATGATGGGCGCGCCCTCGACGGTCACCGACAGGCAGCTCAAGGAGCTCCACATCCGCCTCGCGCCGGGAGTGGGAGCCTGAGAAAACTCCCCTCCCGCTTGCGGGAGGGGTAGGGGGAGGGCATGTCTTCCCTATGATGGGCAGCATTCCGACAATCCCTCCCCCTGACCCCTCCCGCAAGCGGGAGGGGAAAATGACCATCGACCTCAGCGACTATGAATCCGGCGCCCCCTTCGACGGCGACTACGACTCCGCGCTGAGGAAGCTCCAGAAGCGCCTCAGCCACATCCAGACCGCGCACATCGTCCACCGCCGCCGCGCGATCGTCGCGTTCGAGGGCTGGGACGCGGCGGGGAAGGGCGGGATCATCCAGCGGCTCACCGCCGAATGGGACCCGCGCTATTTCGAGGTCTGGCCGATCGCCGCGCCCACGCCCGAGGAGCTCGCGCACCATTTCCTCTGGCGCTTCTGGCGCCGGCTGCCCGCCCAGCACAATATCGCGATCTTCGACCGGAGCTGGTACGGCCGCGTCCTCGTCGAGCGCGTCGAGGGCTATGCGAAGGAGGCCGAGTGGCGGCGCGGCTACGACGAGATCAACGATTTCGAGGCTCAGCAGGTCGCCACCGGCACCACCCTGGTCAAGGTCTTCGTCCATGTGACGCAGAAGACTCAGGACAAGCGCCTCAGGGATCGGCTCGAGCATCCGTGGAAGCGCTGGAAGACCGGCCTAGACGACTATCGCAACCGCGCCCGCCGCGCCGACTATCTCGCGGCGATGCACGAGATGTTCGAGCGGACCGATACGAAGCACGCGCCCTGGATCGTGATCGACGGCAACGACAAGAAAGCTGCCCGAATCGCCGCGCTCACCGCCATCGCCGACGCGCTCGAGGCGCACGTCCCGATGGAACCGCCGGCGCTCGATCCGGAGGTGGAGAAGGTCGCCAGGAAAGCGCTGGGGCTGTAAATCCTCCCCTTCCGGGAGGAACCCACGCCCTCAAGCGGGCGCGAACGCCCCGTCCGGCCCCATCACGTGCAGCACCCCTTCCGCGATCGCGAAATAGGCGCCGTGAATCTTGAGCTTCCCCGCCGCCTCGCGCTCGGGGATGCAGGGGAAGGTCCGGAGATTGGCGATCGAGACGCGCACCGTCTCCAGTTCCAGCGCGCGGATCGCCTCGGGCCCCTCGCCATGCTCGGCGACGATCCGGTCGCGTGCCTCGTCGAGCATGTCGACCCAGTGCGCGATGAACCCGCCCGCGCCGGGCGCCTTGCCCTCGAAGCGGCGGGAGAGGGCGGCATGCACGCCGCCGCACGCGCCGTGCCCCAGCACCACGATCTCCGGAACCTCGAGCTGGGTCACGGCGAACTCCAGCGCCGCCGAGACGCCGTGGCGCCCGCCGCCCAGCTCGAACGGCGGCACCAGGTTGGCGATGTTGCGCACGACGAAGATCTCGCCGGGCACGGTGTCGAAGATCTGCGCGGGATCGACTCGGCTGTCGGAGCAGGCGATCACCATGACGCGCGGGCTTTGCCCCTCGGTCAGTTCCTCCCAGCGCTCGCGATGACGGCGATACTCGCTGGTCCGGAAGCGCCGATAGCCGTCGATGAGGTCCGAAAAGTCAGTCATGCGCGCCTCTCTAGCGCGTGTTGTAACCGCATCAACCCGTCGCTAGATGCTCGTCCATGAACGAGCTCTCCCCGCTTCCCCGTCCAGAACGCCAGCGCAAGCCCGACTGGATCCGCGTCAAGGCGCCCACCTCGGAGGGATTCGCCAAGACCCGCGCGCTGATGCGCTCGAAGAACCTCGTCACCGTGTGCGAGGAAGCGGCCTGTCCGAACATCGGCGAATGCTGGACCAAGAAGCACGCGACGGTGATGATCCTCGGCGACGTCTGCACGCGCGCCTGCCGCTTCTGCAACGTCAAGACCGGCATGCCGCGCAAGGTCGATCCACTGGAGCCGATGCACGTCGCCGAAGCCGCGGTGCAGATGGGGCTCGAGCATATCGTCGTCACCTCGGTCGACCGCGACGACCTGCCGGACGGCGGCGCCTGGCAATTCGTCAAGGTGATCGAGGCGATCCGCCGCGAGAGCCCGAGCACGACGATCGAGATCCTCACACCCGATTTCAGGAACAAACACGAAGCCGCTGTCGAAGCGATCGTCGCGGCGCGGCCCGACGTCTACAATCACAATCTCGAGACGGTGCCGAGGCTCTATCCGACGATCCGCCCCGGCGCGCGCTACTATGCCTCGCTGCGGCTGCTCGAGACGGTCAAGAAGCTCGATCCGACGATCTTCACCAAGTCGGGCATCATGCTCGGCCTGGGCGAGGAGCGGCTCGAGGTCCACCAGGTGATGGACGACATGCGCTCGGCCGACATCGATTTCCTGACGATGGGCCAGTATCTCCAGCCGACGCCGCGCCATGCGAAGGTCCAGGAGTTCGTCACGCCCCAGGCTTTCCAGGCCTATGGCGCGATCGCCCGGGCCAAGGGCTTCCTGCTCGTCGCTTCCTCGCCCCTGACGCGGTCGAGCTACCATGCCGGCGACGATTTCGCGAAGATGAAGGCCGCGCGCGAAGCGAAGCTCGCGAAGGCGGCAGGATGATCATTCTTCCCGCCGAGGGGGAGGATTTAAGATGAACGATGCCCAAGCACGCTGAAACCCGCCATCTCCCCTACACTCCGGAGCAGATGTTCGACCTGGTGGCGGACGTCGCGCGCTATCCCGAGTTCCTGCCCTGGGTGAGCGCGATCCGCGTGCGCTCGAACGACGACACCCAGATGGTCGCGGACATGATCGTCGGCTTCAAGGGCCTGCGCGAGACCTTCACGTCGAAGGTCGAGAAGGTGCGCCCCGAGCGCATCCATGTCGACTATCTCGAAGGGCCGCTCAAGCACCTCCACAACGACTGGCGCTTCCGCTCGGACGGGCAGGGCGGCTGCCTCGTCGATTTCTCGGTCGACTTCGCGTTCAAGAACCGGGTGTTCGAGATGCTCGCCGGCCAGGTGTTCGACCGAGCGCTCCGCAAGATGATCAATGCGTTCGAGGAACGCGCCGCGCGGCTCTACGGCGATTCGGGCGCTTCCGGCGCGGCTGCGCCCGGCATCAGCAGCTCGAGCGCGCACAACGCCGCCTGAAGGCGCACGCCCGCGCGGCCGTTGTTCTCGAAATGCCGCGCGTCCGCCACGATGTGGTTGGGATCGGCGCCGCGCACCGCCTGGGCGAACACCACCGTGCCGACCGGCTTCTTCTCGCTGCCGCCATCGGGGCCGGCGATACCGGTGATCGCCACCGCGACATCGGCATGCGTCCGGTTGAGCACGCCCTGCGCCATGCTCCACGCGACGGCGATCGAAACCGAGCCGAAGGTCTCGAGCACATCGGTGCTCACCTTGAGCACGTCGTGCTTGGCTTCGTTGGAATACGTGACCAGCCCCGCCTCGAACACGTCGGAGGAGCCGGGAATCTCGGTGAGCGCTGCGGAGACGAGGCCGCCGGTGCAGCTCTCGGCGACCGCGACGCGGCGGCCGACGGCGCGATTGGCTTCGAGCACGCGGCGCGCGGCCTCGACCAGCTCGGACGGGAGAATCATGTCCATAGGGGTGCGGCCTTTGCCACCGGAATGTTGCCGAAGCGAGTCAGTTCGTTCCCGTAGCCGCCACCCGCACCGTCGCGATCGCCTGCGCCGCCATGCCCTCGCCGCGGCCGGTGAAGCCGAGCCGCTCGGTGGTGGTCGCCTTCACGCTGACCGAGGAGACCGGCAGCCTCAATATCCCCGCGACGCTCGCGCGGATCGCCTCGCGGTGCGGGCCGATCTTGGGCGCCTCGCATATGATCGTCAGGTCGATGAAGTCGATGATCCCGCCCTCGGCCGCGACCAGCCCGGCGGCATGTTCGAGGAACCGCGCCGACGCCGCGCCGCGCCATCGGGGATCGCTCGGCGGGAAATGCATCCCGATGTCGCCCGCGCCGATCGTGCCGAGCAGCGCGTCGGTGATCGCGTGGAGCGCGACATCGGCGTCGCTGTGCCCCGAAAGCCCCTTGACGTGCGGGACGCGGATCCCGCCGAGCCACAATTCCTCGCCCTCGGCGAAGCGGTGGACGTCATAGCCCTGCGCGGTCCGGACGCGCATCGACGCGGCATGGCGCGCCTCGGCGGCGGCGAAGTCGGCGCGGTGGGTGATCTTCTCGAGCATCGGGTCGCCTTCCACTATCGCCACGTCATGGCCGAGCGCGCGCAGCATCTGCGCGTCGTCGGTCGCCTCCTGGCCCTCGGGCCAGGCGCGATGCGCGGCCATGATGGCGTCATAGCGGAACCCCTGGGGCGTCTGGACGCGCGTCAGCCCGTCGCGCGGTACGGCCTGGCCCGAGGCGGAGACCAGCGTGTCGGCAACCGGCAGGCCGGGGATCGCGCCCTGGTGGGTATCGAGCGCGGCGAGCAGCCGGTCGACCACGGCGCGCGGCAGGAAGGGACGGGCGGCGTCGTGGATCAACACCCGCTCGGCACCCTGCAATGCGGCGAGACCGTTCGCCACGCTCTCGCGCCGGCTCGTGCCACCGGTCACGAAGGGCACGTCGCCCAACGCTGCTTGGAGCAGCGCTTCCTGGCCCTCGCCGATCACGACCAGCACCCGCTCGACCGCCGGGTGCGACGTCAAAGCGGCATGGCCGTGCGCGAGCATCGGCTTGCCGGCG
>CBIFVW010000157.1:0-8706 GCA_966186155.1 uncultured Sphingomonas sp. | reverse complement strand
ACCCACTGGCCGCCCTCGTACTGGGTCCCGGTCACCGCGTCCGTCCACGTCGCCCCCGCCGGGTGTACCTCCCGGCGGGGGCGACGGGGACGGACGCGGTGTCCGGGACCCCGTACGAGGGCGGCCAGTGGGTCGAGGCGCCGGTGGCCGCCGCCATGATCAGGTTCGCGGCGCGCTCCTCCTCGAGATCGTGCTCCGCGACCTTGATCACCTCCTCCTCGGGATCGTCGTCGAGCGGCAGCTCGCCATTCTTGCCGGGAAGCTCGTCGGGCATGATGATCTTGGCCATCAGCAGCCCGCCCGGCGCCGCCATGAACGAGGCGGCGAGGAGATAGGGGAGCGAGGCGGGGCCGAGCAGGCTCGCATAGGCGGCGAGGATCGTGCCGGCGACGCCGGCCATGCCCACGGTCATCACCGCGAAGAGCTGCGGGGGCGTCAGCCGGGCGAGATAGGGGCGGATCACCAGCGGCGATTCGCTCTGGCCGACGAAGATGTTCGCCGCGGCGCAGAGCGATTCGACCTTGGTGGTGCCGACCACCTTCTCGATCCCGCCGCCGATCCAGCGGATGATGAACTGCATCACGCCGAGATGGTAGAAGATCGACACCAGGGCGGCGAAGAAGATGATCACCGGCAGCGCGGCGATCGCGAAGCTCTGGCCGCCGAGCTCGGGCTTGGCGAGCGGGCCGAACAGGAAGCTGGTGCCCGCGCCGGCATAGCCGAGCAGCGCCGAGACGCCGTTCGACAGGCCGTGCAGCGCCGCCTGGCCCCAGCTCGTCCGGAGCACCAGCACCGCGATGCCGGCCTGGAGCAGGAAGGCGGCGCCGACCACGCGCAAGCGGATCGCGCGCCGGTTCGACGAGAGCAGATAGGCGAGCCCGAGGATCGCGAGCACGCCGAAGATGCCGACCGGAAACTGATTCATTCGCCTGACGCGCCCCCAAGCAGCCGCCCCGCGCGGCTCCCACGAAACCAACAGCATACACGGTAAAGGCGGACAGGCCAGAGGCAGCCGCCTCCGTTCTCCGCAACAGGCGCGAAGCCGGAAAGTCCCGAAAGTCGCACCACCGCGCGATCGCCGCGCCCGCACGCGCGGGCACATGCTCCGCCCGTCCCCGCGCGGCGATGTAGCCGGCGGAGATATGTGATGCGAAGAGTTTCAGGCCCGGGGCAAGTGAATAGAACAAAAAGAGAACGATGTCAAGAGCGGAAATGCGATGATGGTGACATGGTTAGGCGGTTGTAACCCCAAGTTCGTCATCCCGGCGAAAGCCGGACCCCAGGGCCGCAAGCGATCCAGCAGAGAAGCCCTGGGTCCCGGCTTTCGCCGGGATGACGGTCGAGGTCGCCTGGAGCCGCGCCCTCCAACTGGGCCGCGGTCCTCCCAGAGGCGGACTAGCTGCTTTACACGCGCGCAATTGCGGCTAGCGTCCGGGCGATGGACAATTTCCGCACCGCGATCGCGCGTTCGCTCTTCTTCCTCTCGATCTTCTACGGCGGCATGGTCTGCATCGCCGGCGTGCTCGGCAACAAGCAGGTGTCGCTCGGACCGGTCTCCGAGATCGGCAATTGGGTGGGCACCGGTCCGCTCGCGGTCGAGGCGGGGATCTTCGCCTTCCTGCTGCTCGTCGCCGTATCGAGCGCGGTCGCCGAGCTGCACGGACCCGAGACCGCCCGGCGGCTGGTGCTGTTCGGCTTCGTGCCGCTGGTGACTTCGGTCCTGCTTTCGATCCTCGTCCTTTCGCTTCCCGCCTCGCCGAGCATGGAGCCCGACCGGCTCCACGCCTTCGAGCTGATGATGGCGGGCACGCCGCGCATCTGGCTGGGCGGGATCGTCGCCTATGGCATCTCGCAGATCCTCAACGTCACCATCTTCAGCGCGCTGAAGCGCGGCGGGGGCAGCCTGCTCTGGCTGCGCGCGGCGATCGCCTCGGTGCTCAGCCAGGTCACCGACACGCTGATCTTCATCACCGTCGCCTTCTACGGCGTCTTCCCGATCGGCGAGCTGCTGGTCGGCCAGATGCTCACCAAGGTGGTGCTGAGCGTCGTGCTGGTGCCGCCGCTGATCTATCTCTTCGTCGCGCTCGGCCGGATGCTCGACGGGCGCGCTCCGAACCGGTGAATCCCATTCGTCATCCCCGCGAAGGCGGGGATGACGAAAGAAGCAAACGCTGGGTATTTCACGGCGCCGACCGCACCGGCTGGGCCTCGCACAGCACCAGCGCGAACCAGTCCTGGGGATCGGTCCATTCGGCGATCGGCGTCCAGCCGCCCGCGCGCAACAGCAGGCGGGCGCCGTTGCGGCCATATTTGTGGCTGTTCTCGGTATGGATCGTCTCGCCCGCGTCGATCGCGAACGGCCGGCCCTCGACGCTGAAGGCGAGGTCGCGCGTCGCCTCGAGGTGCATCTCGATCCGCGCGGCGTCGTCGTTCCAGATCGCCCGGTGGCGGAAGGCGCCGACGGGGATCGTGCCCGAGAGCTCGCGGTTGATCCGCTCGAGCAGATTGAGGTTGAACGCCGCGGTCACGCCCTGGGCGTCGTCATAGGCCGGGACGAGGATTTCGGGCGACTTAATCCGGTCCATCCCGATCAGCAGCCGCGCCCCCTCGCCGAGCCAGCCGCGCATCGCGCGGAGCAGGTCGACCGCGTGGAAGGCCTGCATGTTGCCGATCGTCGAGCCCGGGAAGAAGCCGAGCTTGGGCATGCCGGCGACCTGCGCGGGCAGCGGCACCGGGCGCAGGAAATCGGCCTCGACCGGGTGGACCGGCAGCCCGGGAAAGGCCTGGCCCAGCTCGGCGGCCGACTGGCGGAGGAAGTCGCCCGATATGTCGATCGGCACATAGGCCGCCGGATCGATCGCGCGGAGCAGCAGCGGCGTCTTCATCGAGGAGCCCGAGCCGAACTCGACCACCGCCGCGCCGCGCGCCGCGAGCGCGCCGAGCTCGGGACCGATCTCCCTGAGCAGCGCGGTCTCGGTGCGCGTCGGATAATATTCGGGGAGGCGCGTGATCTCCTCGAACAGTTCGGAGCCGCGGCGGTCGTAGAACCAGCGCGCGGGGATGGCGCGGGGACGCGCGGCGAGGCCGCTCAGCACGTCGCAGCGGAAATTGGGATCGGCGAGGCTGGACTGGCCGTCCTCGAGTTCCTGCTTGAGCATCAGAGGTCCTTCGCCAGGCGCAGGCCGGTGAACTGCCAGCGCTGATGGGGATAGAAGAAGTTGCGATAGGCGGCCCGCACATGGCCGCGCGGCGTGGCGCAGCTGCCGCCGCGCAGGACGAACTGCCCGCTCATGAACTTGCCGTTATACTCGCCGACCGCGCCCTCGGCGGGGCGGAAGCCCGGATAGGGGCGGAAGGCGCTGCCGGTCCATTCCCAGACGTCGCCGAACCAGGCCGGCCCTCCCGAAGACGGACGCGGCTCGACCGGACCGGCGGCGTCGAGCTGGTTGCCGTCGTCCGGATCGTGCGCGGCGGCGGCGGCCTCCCATTCGAACTCGCTCGGCAGCCGCGCGCCGGCCCAGCTCGCATAGGCATCGGCCTCGTAGAAGCTGATGTGCGTGACCGGCGCGGCGGGATCGACCGGGCGGCGCCCGTCGAGCCCGAATCGCGTCCAGACGCCGTCGTCGCGGCGCCAGTAGAGCGGCGCCTCGACGCCCTCGCGCTGCACCCAGGCCCAGCCGTCGGACAGCCAGTGGCGCGGGTCGCGATAGCCGCCATCGGCGATGAAGGCGGCCCATTCGCCATTGGTGACGGTGCGATCGGCGAGCGCGTGCGGCACCAGCAGCGCCTCGTGCGCAGGGCCTTCGCAATCGAAGGCGAAACTTCTCGAAGATCCCGCTTGCGCGCCAATCGAGACGGTGCCGGCGCGCCCTTCGATCCAGCCGATCGGGCCCGGCATCGCCACCGGCACCTTCGGCGCGCCCGGCCAGACGGCGGGTTCGAGCGGGTTGACCGAGAAATGATGGAGGATGTCGGTGAGCAGCAGCTCCTGGTGCTGCTCCTCATGGTTGCAGCCGAGCAGCACCAGCGCGCGCGCGTCCTCGCCGAGGCCGGGCAGCGCGTCGGCCAGGGCGGCGTCGACATGGGCGCGATAGGCGAGGATCTCCGCCAGGCTCGGCCGCGACAGCATCCCGCGGCGCGGGCGCGCGTGGCGCCGGCCCTCGGCCTCGTAATAGCTGTTGAACAGGAACGGCCAGCGTTCGTCGTAGAGGCGATAGCCTGGGACATGGTCGCGCAGGACGAAGGTCTCGAAGAACCAGCTGGTGTGCGCGAGATGCCATTTGGCGGGGGAGGCGTCGTCCATCGACTGGATCGTCGCGTCGGCATCGGACAGCGGGCGGACCAGCGCCTCGCTGAGGCCGCGCGTGCGCGCGAACCGCGCGGCGAGCGCGGAGGAAGCCGGGGCCGGACCAGTTTCCGTTCGCATTTTGTTCTCCTAGCGCAACGGGTCCGACCCGTCAACCGGAGCGATTGATATAGGTTAGCGCGCCGCCCCCGGAACCCACAGAACGTCGCCCGCGCCGTTTCGGTTCACGAAGCGCGCCGCGACGAAGAGCAGGTCCGACAGGCGGTTGAGATAGGCGAGCGGCCGTTCGCCGGCCCCCGCGGCGACCGCGGCGCGCTCGGCGCGGCGCGTGACGGCGCGGGCGAGGTGGAGCGCCGCGGCACCGGGCTCGCCGGCGGGCAGGACGAAGCTGGTCAGCGGATCGAGCGCGGTGTTGAGCGCGTCGATCCGCGCCTCGAGCCAGGCGACCTGCGCCGGGACGATGCGCAGCGCGCCTTCGATCCCCTCCGGCGTGGCGAGATCGGCGCCGAGGTCGAACAGGTCGTTCTGGATGCGCGCGAGCATCTCCGACAGCGTGCCGGAGCCGAGCGTCACACGTGCGACGCCGATCGCGCTGTTCGCCTCGTCGACGTCGCCGATCGCGGCCATCCGCGGATCGGCCTTGGAGACGCGCGACCCGTCGACGAGCCCGGTGGTGCCGTCGTCGCCGGTGCGGGTATAGATCTTGTTGAGCTTGACCAACTCAGCCCTTGGCCGAGGCGAAGAGCAGGATCAGCGCGATGATGCCGATCGCCACCGCCTGGAGCAGGATGCGCTGCTGCATCAGCTTGTTCGAGCGGATCGCGCGCTGGCTGGGGCCTTCGCCTTCGAGATCCTTGGTGGTGGTCTGCGCCATGTTCACCAGCCCCTTGATCAGGACGAACACGACCGCGGCCATGGCGGCGAGGAGCAGGGCGGCGAGGAAGAAGGTCATGGACCCGCTCTACTCCTGCGCAGCGGCGATGCCAACCGGCAGCTGGCCGGCGCGCAGCCGTTCGGCGAGCGCGCGGCCGTCCTCGCCGGCGAGGCGCATCGCCTCGAGGCTCGGCGCGCCGTGGCGCTTGGCGAGGCGCTGGCCGTCGGGGCCGAGGAGCAGCGGGTGGTGGCGATATTCGGGCGTCGGGAGACCGAGCAGCGCCTGGAGCAGGCGATGGACATGCGTGGCCGCGAACAGGTCGACGCCGCGGATCACGTGCGTGATGGCCTGATCGGCGTCGTCGACGGTGACCGCGAGGTGATAGGAGGCCGGCGCGTCCTTGCGGGCGAGGACGACGTCGCCCTGCGCGCGCGGATCGGCGGGGATGCGACCGGCGAAGGCGTCGTGCCAGAACAATCCCTCTCCCCTTCGGGGAGAGGGAGGGAGCCGCGAAGCGGCGGAAGGGAGAGGGGCAGTTGGTTCGGCACTACCCCTCTCCCTTCCCACGCCTTCGGCGCGGGCCCCTTCCCTCTCCCCGGCGGGGAGAGGGAGCGAAGCGAGCGCCCGCTCCACGTCCAGCCGCCAGCAATGGGGCCGCGCCAGGTCCGGCGCCGCCAGTCCCCGGCACGTCCCTGGATAGACCGCGCCCTCGGGTCCGTGCGGCGCGGCGAGGCTCGCGGCGATGTCGGCGCGGGTGCAGAAGCAGGGATAGAGGAGGCCCATGGCGCGCAGCCGGTCGAGCGCGGCCTGGTAGAGGCCGAGGCGCCGCGACTGGAAGGTCACCGGCCCGTCCCATTCGAGCCCGAGCCATGCCAAGTCGCGCAGGATCACCTCGACATGCTCGGGCCGCGCACGGGTGCCGTCGATGTCCTCGATGCGCAGCGAGAAGCGCCCGCCCTGCTCCCGGGCGAAGTCGTGCGCCTGGATCGCCGACCAGGCATGGCCGAGATGCAGCCGGCCGGTGGGGCTCGGCGCGAATCGAGTGTGGATAAGCTTGAAACCGGCCCTTGACCGCGAGTCGCCGCTCATGCTGTCATGACCGCGTCACGCTTCGGGGCCATGGGCGCCGCAGCAGGTGCAAGGCGAGGGAGCGCATGTATCATCCCGATCTGATCCGTCATCCGGACAGCTGCCCTGCCCTCGTGCTCAACGCCGACTATACGCCGCTCAGCTATTATCCCTTGAGCGTCTGGCCCTGGCAGACCGCGATCAAGGCGCTGTTCCTCGAGCGGGTCGACGTCGTCTCCTATTACGAGCGCGAGGTGCGAAGTCCCAGCGCGAGGCTGAAGCTTCCTTCGGTCATCGCGCTCAAACAATATGTGAAGCCTTCGCAGTTCCCCGCCTTCACGCGCTTCAATCTCTTCCTCCGCGACAAGTTCGCCTGCCAATATTGCGGAAGCCAGCGCGACCTCACCTTCGACCATGTCATTCCCCGCGCCCAGGGCGGGCGCACCACCTGGGAGAATGTCGCGACCGCCTGCGCGCCGTGCAACCTCAAAAAGGGCGGACGCACCCCGCTCCAGGCGCACATGCCGCTCCACATCGCCCCGATCCGGCCGACCAGCTGGCAGCTCCAGGAACATGGCCGGCGCTTCCCGCCCAATTATCTCCACGAGACCTGGCGCGACTGGCTCTATTGGGATGTGGAGCTCGAGGCCTGATCTGCTAGCATCGCGGCGTAACGACCTGTTTCGGGGGGATGTAGCGTGAGCGGATTCACCATCGACCGGCGCACCGCGCTGGCCTTGTCGCTGGGCGGGCTGGGCACGGCGGCGTTCCCGCGGCTGGCCTTCGCGGCCGCGCTCGACGAGGCGGCGGTCGACGCCATCGTCCAGCCGTTCATGGCCGCGTTCGAGACGCCGGGCGTCGCCGTCGCCATCGTGCGGCCGGGGGCTCCGGCCTTCGTGAAGGGATATGGCGTACGGACGCTCGGCAAGCCGGAGGCGGTCGACGCGCACACCCGCTTCGGCATCGCCTCGCATTCCAAGGCGTTCACGGCCGCGGCGCTCGCGCTGCTCGTCGACGCGGGCAAGCTCGGCTGGGAAGACCCGGTGGTGAAGCACCTGCCCGAGTTCCGCATGGCGGACCCCGCGGTCACCCAGATGATGACGGTGCGCGACCTGCTGGTGCACCGATCGGGCCTGCCGCTCGGCGCGGGCGACCTGATGTTCTTCCCGGCCGGCACCCACGTCGCCGCCGACGTGCTGAAGGCGCTGCCCCATCTGAAGCCCGCGCGCGGCTTCCGGGCGGGCTATGACTATGACAACATCCTCTACATCGTCGCCGGGCTGCTGATCGAGCGCGTCGCCGGCATGCCCTGGGACAAGTTCGTCGAGACGCGGCTGTTCGCGCCGCTGGGCATGGCGGACGCAGTGGGATCGCGCCGCTCGCTTCGGACCGACAATGTCGCCGGGCGCCACGCCCGACTGGGGCCGCCGGTGCGCGGGATCGGCAAGCTCGAGGTGGTGCAGCCCGACGAAGGCGACATGGTCGACGCCGCCGGCGGGGTCAACGCGAGCATCGCCGACATGGCCAAATGGCTGCAGGTGCAGCTGGCCCAGGGCAAGCTGCCCGACGGCAGGCAGCTCTGGTCGGCGGAGCAGGCCAGGGAGATGTGGAAGCCGCGGACGATCACCGGCGCGAGCGACGGGCCGACCGAGAGCAACCCGGCGCGGCCGGTGCTCGCCGCCTATGCGCTCGGCTGGTTCGTCCAGGATTACCGGGGCATGCGGATGATCCAGCACAGCGGCGGGCTCTCCGGCCAGGTGACCTATACCGGCCTGCTGCCGTCGCGCGGGATCGGCGTCTCGGTGCTGAGCAATGTCGAGGAGAGCGTGTCGGCGGCGATCCGCAACGCGATCCTAGACCGGCTGATCGACGCGCCGGCGTTCGATTGGGTGACCAGCTACAGGACGCGCCAGAAGGCGGCGCAGGACGAGGCGCTGGCGAGCGTCGAGGGCGGTGTCGACAAGGCTCCGGCGGGCGGCCCGTCGCTGCCGCTCGCCGCCTATGCCGGGCGGTATCGCGATCCCTGGTATGGCGACGTGGTCGTCAGCCAGAAGGGTGGCAGGCTGTGGATCGACTTCGTCCCCACTCCGGTGTTCAAGAGCGCGCTCGAGCCCTGGGGGCCGGACAGCTTCCGCACCCGCTTCGCCAAGGATGCCGGCGAGGACGCGGTGGTCCGGTTCGAGGTCGGGCAGGGCAAGGTGACCGGCGTGACGATGAAGCCGCTCTCGCCGCTGGCCGACTTCAGCTACGACTATCAGCACCTGGCCTTCGTGCCGGTGCCGTAATCACTGTATTATTGTAGTAATACAGATGGTGCGCTAGAAGGGCGGGCATGACGGCGGCAGACTCGACGACCGGGTGATGGCAGACGGCAGCGATCCGAGGAACGCCCGCTTCCCGCTGCGGCGGCCGGCGGAGGCCGAGCCCGGCCGCCCCTCCCCGGCGCCCGCGCCCGAGG
>CBIFVW010000156.1:0-8874 GCA_966186155.1 uncultured Sphingomonas sp. | reverse complement strand
CGGATCGAGCCTCGCCAGCGCGCTCGACTGGCTCGAACCCTATGCGGCGGGCGCGAAGGCGCATGTCGAGTTCGTCAACTCGAAGATCCAGTTCGACCGCGCCCGTGCGGCGGCGGGCCAGAGCGACTATGCGCCGCACGCGTGGAAGCCTGGGAGCGCGGTCAACACCTTCGCGATGGCGGCGCTGGCCGATCCCGCCTATCGCGATTTCGCCGCGCAGCTCGCCGCGCAGACCAACACCAGGCCGGCGGCCTGGGTGAGCCTGTACGGACAATGACGTTCACCAGCTGAGGCCCACCCGCGCATAGAGATAGCGGCCGCCGAAGCCGAACGGCGAATAATAGGGGAAGCCCACTACGCCGGTGCTGTTGTTCGCCGCGATGGTCGCGTCGGGATAGACGTTGAACAGATTGTTGACGCCGATCGCGAGCTGTCCGCCCTTCACCGGCTGGTAGCGCAGCTCGAGATCGGTGACGACGTGCGTGCCGGTGTTGATGTCCGCGGATCCGTTCGCCGCCGTGCCGGGCTGGTTGACGTTGCCGTAATAGCTCGCCCGCGCGGTGAGGCCGAGCCTGTCCAGCGACCAGTCGATCGCCCCCGTCACCTTCTCGCCCGGCGTGCCTTCCTCGATCGTCAGGATGCGGCTGCGCGCGAACAGCACCGGGGCGGGACTCACTGTGCCCGTCGAGGTCGGAATGCTGCTCCGATCGAGCTTGGTCTGGTTGAGATTGCCGGCAAGCGTGAAATCGAAGCTGCCGGCGTCTGCCGTGCTCAGCCGGTAATGCGCGACCGCGTCGATGCCGCGCACGCGCGAGCGCAGGCCGTTGATGAAGAATCGGGCGGCCGAGACATTGTACGGCGCAAGGATCGCCGCCGCCTGCGGGCTGAAGCTCGCCTGGATGTTCTCCGAGAGCGCGAGCTGATTGCGCAGCCGGATCTGATAGGCGTCGACCGTCAGGTCGAACCCGCCCGAGCGGATCACCGTGCCGAGCGAGAAGTTGGTCGACTTCTCGGGCTCGAGCGGCAGCCCGCCGAGCGCGGTCGCGACGGCGCTGGTGGAGGGGAAGGTGCCGGTGAGGATCGGCGAGCCGTTCTGGATCACCGAGGCGACCGAGGTGAAATATTGCTGCTGCAGGCTCGGCGCGCGGAAGCCGGTCGACGCGGTGCCGCGCAGCGCGAACCAGGGCGTCACGTCGTAGCGCAGCGAGACCTTGCCGTTCGCGGTGTCGCCGAAGTCGGTATAGTGCTCGGCACGCCCTGCCACACCGAGCAGCAGCTTTTCGGTCAGCTGCGCCTCGACATCGACATAGCCCGAGAAGTTGCGGCGGCTGCGCTCGATCGCGTTCAGGGGTGAGAAGCCGCCGAAACCCTGCGCGCCCGGCGCCTGGCCCGCGACGGCGCCGCTCGCCGGATAGCCATAGGAGGCGGGTTCGCCCGGCGTGATCTTGAAGCCCTCGCGCCGCCCCTCGACGCCGAAGGCGACGTTGAGCGACTGGAACACATCGAAGCTGCGCGCCACGTCGAGCCCGAACACCCACTGATCGTAGATCAGCGCGCCGTCGTAGAAGTCGGTCGGCGAAGCGTTGCCATAGGCGTAGTTGGCCGAATTGAGCGTCCGATATTCGATCTTGTTGCGGCCATAGGCGGCGCTGAGGTCCACCGACCAGCCGGCGAGGTCGCCCTTGATGCCGAACGCGCTGTTGACGTTGGTGGACTTGGTGTTGATGATCGGCAGGAAGCCGTTCGGATAGATGCCCGACACCGCCGCGGCGGCGCTCGGCAGGCGCGGGAAGGCGGCGCTGCGGCTGTCGCGGTCCTGGTATCCGGCCCAGCCATAGAGTTTCCAATTGTCGCCCACGCTCGTGCCGGCGTTGATGTAGCCGGTATATTGCTCGACCTCGGGATCGCCGAAGCGACCGGTGACGCGGGTCGGAGTGACGCGCGGGTCGTAATCGGCGCGGTTGGTCGGCTCGCGCTTCAGATATTCGCCCGAGATGGTGACGAAGCCGTCGTCGCCGAAGCCGATCCCCTGCCACGCCGAAGCCGTGAAGGCCGGCTCGCCGATCGTCGAGCGATTACCCCGCGCCGTGTCGATGTCGGTCGCGTAGAAGCCGTAGGTCGCGCTCGCGCCGCCGCCCGAGCGCGCCTCGCGCAGGCGGACATTGACCACGCCCGCGATCGCGTCCGAGCCATATTGGGCCGAGGCGCCGTCGCGCAGCACTTCGATCCGGTCGAGCGCGGCGGTGGGGATGGTGTTGAGGTCCACCGCCGCCGAGCCGCGGCCGACCGAGCCGTTGATGTTGAGCAGCGCCGAGGCATTGGCGCGGATGCCGTTGACGAGCACGAGCGTTTGGTCGGGCGAAAGTCCGCGCAGCGTCGCCGGGCGGATCGCGTCGGTGCCGTCCACCGCCGAGGGGCGCGGGAAGTCGATCGAGGGGGCTACGGTGGCGAGCGCCGCGGCGAGCTCGGTCGTGCCCTGACGGCTCAGCGCCTGGCCGCTCAGCACGTCGACGGGCGAAGCGGTGTCGAGCCGCGAGCGTCCTTGAACGCGCGTGCCGGTGACGACGATCTCCTCCTGCGGCGGCGCTTCGGTTCCGGCCTGGTCGGGCGCGGCCGCCTCCTGGGCATGCGCCTGGCCCGAGACGAGCGCGGCGGCGGAGACGGCGAACAGCAAGGCGGGTGAAAATCGGCGCATGATCGGCCCCTTCGTGAACTTGTTACTCCCGCGTGTCATTAATCCACCTAGTCGCTGGGCATTCACCGAAGAAAAGATATCGGCCGGAAAAGCCGGCATAGCGCATGGCGGGCGGAACCGCCGGATCGTTCCGGCCATTTCTCCTCGCGAGACGAGCGGGAGGCAGGCGTGGAGCGGGGAGCGGGGCGGATCGGCCACATGGTGATCCTGGGCGGCGGTACCGCCGGATGGATGACCGCCGCGGCGCTTTCGCGGACCTTCGGCCGGCGGCTGGCGATCACGTTGCTCGAATCGGAGGAGATCGGCACCGTCGGCGTCGGCGAGGCGACGATCCCGACCATCCACTGGTTCAACGAGCTCGCCGGGCTGAACGAGCCCGCCTTCCTCCGGGCGACCAAGGCGACCTTCAAGCTCGGCATCGAGTTCGTCGATTGGGCGCGGCCGGGCCATCGCTATTTCCATCCCTTCGGCCAATATGGCGTGCCGCTGCCCGGCATCGCCTTCCACCATCGCTGGCTCAAGGCCCGGGCCGAGGGGCTCGACCTGCCGCTGTCGGCCTTCTCGCTTGCGGACCGGCTGGCGCGCGAGGGCCGCTTCGCCAAGCCGTCGAGCGACCCGCGCTCGATCTTGTCGACGCTCGGCTATGCCTATCATTTCGACGCGAGCCTCTATGCCCGGCACTTGCGCGGCCTCGCCGAGGCGAACGGAGTGACGCGCGTCGAGGGCAAGCTCGGCCGGGTCGAGCAGCACCCCGGGACCGGCTTCGTCACGGCGCTCGTCACCGAGCGCGGCGAGCGGCTGGAGGGCGAGCTTTTCGTCGATTGCTCGGGCTTCCGCGCGCTGCTGATCGAGGGTGTGATGCGGGCCGGGTACGAGGACTGGTCGCACTGGCTGCCCTGCGACCGCGCCGTCGCGGTGCCCTGCGCGCGGGTGGCCGCCACCACGCCCCATACCCGCTCGACGGCACGCGCCGCCGGCTGGCAGTGGCGCATCCCGCTCCAGCATCGCACCGGCAACGGCTATGTCTATTGCAGCCGCCATGCGAGCGACGACGAAGCCGCGGCGACATTGCTCGCCAATCTCGACGGCGAAGCGCTCGCCGAGCCGCGCTTCCTGCGCTTCACCGCCGGGCGGCGGCGGCGCAGCTGGATCGGCAACGTCGTCGCGATCGGGCTCTCCTCGGGCTTTCTCGAGCCGCTCGAATCGACCAGCATCCACTTGATCCAGAGCGGCATCGCCAAGCTGCTCGCGCTCTTCCCGGACCAGAATTGCGATCCCGCGCTCGCCCGGCGGTTCGACGCGCTGCTCGGTGCCGACATGGACAATGTCCGGGACTTCCTGGCGCTCCACTACCATGCCACCGCGGATCGGCCCGAGCCGCTCTGGACCGAGTGCCGGCGCATGGCGCTGCCCGAGACGCTGGTCGAGCGCGAGACGCAGTACCGCCGCTCGGGGCGCGTGATGCTCGGCAGCGAGGAGCTGTTCCGCGAGACGAGCTGGCTCGCGGTGCTCAACGGCCAGGGCATTTTCGCGGAGGACCATAATCCGCTCGCCGATAGCCTCGACTCCGCGACCAACCGCGCGCAGCTCGAGCAGATCGCCGATCTCGTGACGCGCGCCGCCGCCACGCTGCCGCTCCACGACGAGGCGCTGGAGCAGATCCAGGGCGCTCCGATCGGGGCGTGATCGCCGGCGGTCATCGCTTTCGGGCAACCGGGGGCTTTACCGCCAGATAAACCGTGCTCCAGAGTTGCGCGGCGTTCGATTCGTCGACGTCCCGCCTGCCCGCGCCGAACGGCACCATCCGATAGCGCCCCTCCCGATAAGTCCAGGACCAGAGCTCCGAGCTCTGCAGCGCGCGCGTCGCCGAGATGGCGCGCCAGAGGCTCGCCTGCGCCTGGCGCAGCCGATTGCGCGTCGCTGGCGGCAAGTCGCGCCGCTCGAGCTGGCGCTCGAGCCCGGCCGCGAGCAGCGCCTGCTGCCACGACCAGACGACGGTGCCGTGATAGGCAGAAGGTGTGAAGTGCGCCTGCGCCTCGCGCCCGGCGAGCGCCGGATTGGCGACGAGCAGCCCGATATCGGTCATCAGCCCCGCCGGGAAGGGTCGCATGATCGCGCCGACGAACGTATCGAGATCGGCGGGCGGCGGATCGCCGAAAAGCAAGGCGAAGCCTTCGTCCGAATTGAGGATCGGCACCGGCTTGCCGTCGGCGTCGAGCGCGATGGCGTGGAAAGTGAGTGGCGCGCCGATCGCCGGTCCGGCAGGCACGTCCAGGCTTGCGGCATAGTCGCGGATCATCGTGCTCGCCCGTGCCGCCGGGACCGAGACGCGGAACAGGCCGGGTACCCGGTCGCGCCACAACTCGGCCATCGCCCCGGCGCGCGTAAACGCTCCCCTGTCCTCTGGCGCCAGATACGAGTCGAGCAGCCCCTCCCGGAACAGCCGGTCCGCCGCTTCCAGCGCGGCGGGGACGAACACGGCGTTGACGTCATAGGGATAGCGCCCGCGGCCGATCCCCTCCTCGCTGTCGCGCCATTGCCCCGTCATTCGCCCCGGCTTGAGCGAGATCAGGCGGGCGACATCGGGCGTCTCGGCGAAGGGCCGTGCCCGAGCGAGCACGAAGCGGAGGTTGCGGACCAGTGCCGCCCCGGCCCGCTCGCGGCTGCCCGGCTTCGCCTCGCTTGCGATCGTGCGCTCCAGGAAGCTGCGCGCGGCCGCCCTCGCCGAATGGTCCAGCAGATAGCTCGCCGCCACCGGTGCGAGCATGAAGTCGTCGTCGATCATCGCATAGTCGAGCGTCGCGGCATCGCCGCTGCCGCCATGTTGGCGCCGGTCGAGGATCGCGAATTCGGACAGGCCTTCCTCATGCGCGACTTCGCCCGCTGGATTGAGCCGCGCCAGCACCGCGCCGAGCCCCGCTTCGATCGCCGCCGGGCGGAGCGCGGGCATCAGCAGCCGCACAGACATCAGCGTGTCGCGTCCGAAATAGGTGTTGAAGCGCCACGATCCAGCGAGGAACTTCTGGCGATAGCTGAGGAAATGCAGCGCGTTGCGCGCCGTGGGGTCGTTCGCGGCGTTGGCGTTGAGCAGCTCGGCGAGCGTCAGGCCGGTGAGGGGGGGATCGCCGCTCGCCGCGACGATCTCCAGCCGGATGCGGCCGTCCGCGCCCGCCCGGATCGCGCCCTGCTCGATGCGGCCGCCGAGAACGCGCAGCTCGAGCCGATAGCCGGGCGCGCCATCGATTCGGTCGCGCGCATAGAGGATCCGATCGCCTTCGATGCGCATTGGCGCCGCGACTTCGGGCGGGAACTTGCCGATCGCCTGATAGTCGCGCAGGAACCGGACGTTCGACAGCACTGCCTGCTTGATCGCCAGCCGCGCGGCGGTGACGCGCGCCACTGTGCGGATGCCGTAGAGCGGACGGCCTCGACCGTCGGCCAAGGTGACGGGCCGGGGCGCGGCCTCCAGCCGCCACTGCGCCGGCGCCCGAACGCGCTCGAACCACAATCCCACGCCGCTGTTCCCGGCCGGAAAGGCGACGAGGATGCGCGGCTCCTCGCCCGAGCGGAGCAGCAGGTGCGCCGCAACCTTGCCGTCGCGGACGAAGGCGTTGAGATTCTGTCCCTCGACGATCTGGTAGCCGAGCTCGGGCGTGCGTTGCGCCGGTCCGGGTGCCGCGGCCATCAGGCACATCCCCGCGGCGAGGCCGCGTACGATCCGCGCCGCCATCAGAATTTCAGCGTTACCGAGCCGCCGAAAGTCCGGCCGACGATGCCGCGGGCGTAGAAATAGCCCGACGAGGCGTTCTGCGTCTGCCCTTGGCGCGGATTGCCTTCGGTCAGTCCGACCACGTCGAAGATGTTGTCGACATCGAAGCTCAGCTGGAGCTGCCGCGTGAGGTTGATGCTGACCCCGGCGCTGGTCACGCCATAGCCCGGCAGCGCGACGCCGTTGCCTGAATCCGCGAAGATCTTGCCGATATATTTGTACCGGCCATAGATCTCGCCCAGCCCGTTGGGCAGCTTGATCGCCGGCGTGATCGTGTAGAGCTGCGCCGGGGTCCGCTCGGGCCGGTTGCCGTCATAGGTCGGCTGCGCGACCCCGTTCAGCCTGAGGTTGCTGAGCGTCGGATCCTGGAACACGCCGCCGAAGTCGACCGAGAACCAGTCCACCGGCCGCAATGTAGCGTTGATCTCCACGCCCTTGGTGCTGAGATCGGCGAGGAAGCTCGTCTGCTGGGTCGGGTCCGACGGATCGATGAAGTTGTAGAACTGATCGTTGAAATTGGTGCGGAACACCGTGGCGGATGCGGTGAGGAAGCGGCCGATCTGGTAGCGTACGCCCGCCTCGTAGAGCTCGATCTCGGTGATCGGATCGGTGTTGTTGGTCTGGAAACCCTTGGCGTAGCGCGCATAGATCGAGAGGTTCGGCGTGATGAGGTAGTTGGCGCCGACCGTCCAGGCGGCCTTTTCCTGGGTGCGCCGCGTGACGTTGTAGGTGCCGTCCCAGGTCGAGCCGACCGTCGGGATGACTCCCGCGGTGCCGGGCGGCACCGGCTGGTTGACCGCGGCGCCGCGCCCATCGAAGAACCGCGCCTCGTCGCTTTCCCAGCGGATGCCCGCGTCGAGATGCAGGCTGTCGCTGATCGCAAGCTCGTCGTTGACATAGACCGACATCGACTTGTCGTTGCGTTGGCGGATGCCCACGCCCCAATCGCCGTACGACACGAGGCCGTTGTCGCTCAGGGTGCCGATGACGTTGTTGTTCGCGTCCAGCGCGACGATGTCGTAGATGTCGCTGTTGTTCCGGACGTCGTTGACCACCGTGGCGACCGCCGACTGGTTCTGCGCGCGACGCACGTCATAATACATCACGCCCGCGGTCAGCGAGTTCTTGAACGCGCCGCTCTCAAATTCCCAGCGGAAGCCGGCGTTCACGCCATAGTCCCGGCCCTTCAGATAGTCGTGGTTGAGCACGGTCTGCTGGAGGAAGCCGTTGCCGTTGAGCGCGTTCAGCACGTCGGTCTGGTTCGATCCGATGACCGCGCCGGTGCGCAGGTTCTTGATGCCGAAGCGGACCGTGGCGGGGAAGGCCGCGGATCCCAGCGTCAGCAGGTTGTTGATCGGCGAGTCCGGCCCCGGCGTCAGATAATTGACCGCGCTGGTCAGCCCCGCATTGCCGGTGCCCGAACCGGGGAACAGCCCGTTGAAGTCGTAGCTATAGTCCTGATAGCGGCCGCGGATGAACAGATCGAGCCCGTCGGTCACCGGCTTCTCGAAGTCGATGCGCAGCTGCTTGGTCTTGACCCGCACGCCTTCGGTCAGCCGGAAGTCCCGCAGGCCGTCGGGCTCGACGAAGGTTGAGACCGGCACCGAGATGCGCGCGAAGGCGTCGCCGCCGATATTGTCGAACTGCGTGCCGAGCCCGGGAACCCCGCCGGGCTCGCCATTGCTATAGGTATAAGGCTGGTCGGCATAATAGGCGGTCTTCAAGTCGCCGATCTTGCCGGTGAGCCGCGCATAGCCGCCATCGTCGAAGCGATATTCGAGCATCGCCTTGACGCGATAGCCCTCGTAATCGAAGGGGTTCTTGCGCACGCCGGGGCTGCTCTGGAAATAGCCGCCGACACTGAACGCCAACTTGTCGGTGATCGGCGCGGAATAATAGAGATCGGCGCGCTTCAGGCCGTAGCTATAGGCAGTGGCGCGCGCGATCCCTTCCGCCTCCTCGAAATTGGGCCGTTTCGAGATGAAGTTGATCGTGGCGCCCGCGCCGTTGACGGTCAGCACGCCCGACGAGCCGCCCTTCACGGCCTCGAGCCGGTCGATGGTGAGATCCTGCGAGAAGAAGAAGTCGGCGCCGCCGCCCTGGTAGAGGACCGGCATCCCGTCCTCCTCGAGCTGGACGAAGCGCTGCCCGCCGCCCTGGAGGCCGCGGACCGAATAGTTGTTCGACAGCTCGCCCGCCGTGCCCTCGACGAAGATGCCCGGCACCAGCTCGAGCAGGTCGGCGGTGGAGCGCGGCGCCTTGCGGTCGATCGTCTCGCGCGTGGCATAGGTGATGTCGGCGGACGACGTGATCAGCGGGCGATCGCGCGAGGTCTGGCCGGTGACGACGATCTCCTGGTTGCCGCCGCTCTCGTCGGCCGGCTGGGCGGATTCGGCTTCCGGGGCAGGGG
>CBIFVW010000155.1:0-9033 GCA_966186155.1 uncultured Sphingomonas sp. | reverse complement strand
GGCGATCAGCGCCGGGATGACGAGGCCGAGCCCGACCAGCGGCCAGGTGCTGCGCCGGTGTCGCGAGTGCATCCACAGCAGCACGAGGCCCGTGAGCGTGAAGACGACGCAGGCGAAGACGAAGAGGTCGATGAACCATTTCCACGCGGTGCCGGCGTTGCGGCCCTTGTGGAGGTCGTTGAGATAGGCGATCCAGCCGCGCGACGTCGTCTCGCTGGTGACCGCGCCGGTCTCGCGGTCGATCGAGATCCAGCCGTCGCCGCCGGGCCGGGGCTTGGCGAGGTAGATCTCGCTCGCCGACCATTCGGCCTCGCCGCCGGCGTCGAGCTTGATCGCGCCTTCGATCCATTTGGCGACGTCGGCGGGGATCGGCTTCTTGCCGTCGGGCTTGTCGTCGGGCCTGACCTGGGCGAGCAGCGGCGCGGGGAGTTGGGCGGCGCGCTCGATCGACCTGGGCGCGGCCTCGATCTCGCCGGCATGGTTGAGCGTGAAGCCGGTGATCGCGAACAGCAGCAGCCCGACCAGGCTGATCGCCGAGCTCATCCAATGCCAGGTGTGCAGCTGCTTCAGCCAGAAGCTCTTCCGGCTGCGCTTGCGTGTAGCCGGTTGGGCGGCGGTTCCGTGCATCGGGGCGGGCGGTCTCGGGATTGATTCGACGCCAGCGCGATAACGCGAACGATTCGCAATTGCAATCAGGGCGACGCTTTCAATCCTCCCCCGGAGGGGGAGGGGGACCGCCGAAGGCGGTGGAGGGGTAATCGCCGCGGGCGATGCAGACGATGTGTCGGATCACCGCTTCCAAAATCGGCAAGCATTTCGGCGGCGGGGAGACGGCAGAGCGTCACTCCTTGTGACGCCAACCAGGTATCGCGCGCGTGGCATCACGTTTGGGTCGATCGCCGCGCGCATGGACTTCGCCGTCTACTTCGACCACCAGCCGATGCCACGGACAGTAAAAGTCTAGAACATAACGGCCGCCGGGTGCTGGTGGCGGAAACGCAGGCCCGCCGGACGTTTGCGCAACTCGCGCCAGAGAAGAATCTCCGGAAGGGTCATTGCCCGGCGCAGTGCGCGGGCGCGTCTCTGCGTCTCCTTCGGGCCATGCAGCATGCGGCACGCTACCCCTCCACCATGCTTCGCATGGTCCCCCTCCCCCTCCGGGGGAGGATCTCGAGAGAATCACATACGCCGATTTGGAGCAACCTACTCCCGTCCCAGCAGGACTCTCGCCTGCCCGGCGATCTGGGCGAGCATCGCAGCGTTCGGGGTCGCGGCCTGGCGGGCGCGGTGGACCAGGGCGGCGAACTGGGCGACCCGGGCGGCATTCGCCTCGAGCCAACCGCGCACCGCCGCCTCGGGGTCCTTGTCCCTGGTCCGTCCCAGGAACTCGAGCCGGAGCTGCTGGAAGTCGCGGGCGAGGCCGGCGATCAGCAGCCGTTCCCACACGTCGCCGCTGGTGATCCGCGCCGCGGTCGACTGGGCCCAGTCGAGCCCGAGCGCCTGGCCGAGTGACGTGAACGCCCGGGTGAGCGCGGTCTCGTCGATGCCGAGGCGGACGCTGAGGTCGGCGAGGCCGACCGCGCCGTCGAGCTCGAACAGCTTGATCACCTTGCCGACCAGCTCGGGCGGCGCGCCGGCGGCTTCGAGCCTAGCCGAGATGCGGCCGGACTGCGCCTTGACCTCGTCGAGCAGCAGCGCCTTTGCCTGGCGATCGAGCGCGTCGATGCCGGGCTTGAGCCGCGCGATCACCTCGGCGGGGCTCACTCCGGGACGACAGACGCGGAGCAGGTCGGCGATCTGGCCGCGCACGGCGACCGCGACCTCGTCGAGCAGGGCGAGGCGCGCCTTCTCGCCGATCGGCGCGGTCTCCACCGCTTCCCAGATCGCGGGAAGGCAGAAGAGCCGCTCGGCGACGACGAACATCGCCGCGATGTCGGCCATCGCCGCGCCTTCCTCCTCGGCGAGCTCGAAGGGATGGAGCACGCCGAGGCGGTTGATCATGCGGTTGGCGAGCTTGGTCGCGACGATCTCGCCGCGCAGGCGATGCGCGTCGATCGCCGCGCCGAACCTGGCGCGCATCGCTTCGGGGAAGGCGGCGTGAAGATCGTTGGCAAGTTCGGGATCGAGGCCCAAGCGGCCCTGCTCGATCGCGTCCTGCAGCGCGAGCTTGGTCGAGGCGAGCAGCACCGCGAGCTCGGGCCGGGTGAGCCCGCGCCCCTCCTGCGCGCGGCGGAGCAGCTCCTCGTTCGAGGCGAGCCCCTCGACCGCGCGGTCGAGCCGGCCGGCGCCCTCGAGGATCTCGATCACACGGACATAGCTGGGCAGCGCGACGGGCCCGTCATTCTCCATGAACGAAAGCGCGAGCGTCTGGAGGCGATTGTCCTCGAGCACGAGATGCGCGACGTCGTCGGTCATCGCGGCGAGGAGGGTGTTGCGGTCCTCGAAGGCGAGGCGGCCCTCGATCATCTCGCGATTCAACGCGATCTTGATGTTGACCTCGTTGTCCGAGCAGTCGACGCCCGCCGAATTGTCGATGAAGTCGGTGTTGATCCGCCCGCCATGCGAGGCGAAGGCGATGCGGCCAGCCTGCGTCACGCCGAGATTGGCGCCTTCGCCGACCACCTTGGCGCGGACCTCCTCGGCGTTGATGCGGAGCCGGTCATTGGCGGGATCCCCGACATCGCCATGGCTCTCGCTCGCGGCCTTGAGATAGGTGCCGATGCCGCCGAACCAGAGCAGGCCGACCTCGGCGCGCAGGATCGCGGAGATCAGGCTGACCGGGTCGATCTCCCTGGCGGTGAGGCCGAGCATCGCCTGGACCTCGGGAGAGAGCGGGATCGACTTCTCGGTGCGCGGGAAGACGCCGCCGCCCTTCGAGATCAGCTTGGGATCGTAATCGGCCCAGCTCGACCGCGGCAGCGCGAACATGCGCGCGCGTTCCTCCCAGCTCCTCGCGGGGTCGGGATCGGGGTCGAGGAAGATGTGGCGATGGTCGAAGGCGGCGACGAGCTTGATCGCCTTCGACAGCAGCATGCCGTTGCCGAACACGTCGCCCGACATGTCGCCGCAGCCCGCCACGGTCACCGGCTCGGACTGGATGTCGACGCCCATCTCGAGGAAGTGGCGGCGGACCGAGACCCAGGCGCCCTTGGCGGTGATGCCCATCGCCTTGTGGTCGTAGCCGTGCGAGCCGCCGCTGGCGAACGCGTCGCCGAGCCAGAAGTCGCGCTCGGTCGCGATCTTGTTGGCGACGTCGGAGAAGGTCGCGGTGCCCTTGTCGGCGGCGACGACGAAATAGGGATCCTCGCCATCGAGGATCGCGACGCCCTCGGGATGGACGACCGCGCCCGCGACGATGTTGTCGGTGACCGAGAGCAGCGCGCGGATGAAGATGCGGTAGCTCTCGGTGCCTTCGGCGAGCCAGGCGTCGCGATCGGCGGCGGGCGAGGGGAGCTGCTTCGGATAGAAGCCGCCCTTGGCGCCGGTCGGCACGATCACGGCGTTCTTGACGCGCTGCGCCTTCATCAGGCCGAGGATCTCGGTGCGGAAGTCGTCGCGCCGATCGGACCATCTGAGGCCGCCGCGCGCGACCGGGCCGGCGCGCAGATGGATGCCCTCGACGCGCGGGCTGTAGACCCAGATCTCGCGCCAGGGGAGCGGCTGGGGCAGGCCGGGGACCTTGGCCGAATCGAGCTTGAAGGCGAGCGCCTCCTTCGCGGCGGGGGCGAAGGCATTGGTGCGCAGCGTCGCGAGCACGACGCCCTTCAGGGTGCGCAGGATGCGGTCGTCGTCGATCGCCTGGACCGCGTCGAGCCCGGCGTCGATCGCGCGGCCGGCGGCCTCGACCGCGGCGTCGTCGCGCGCGCGGGCGGGATCGTGCGCCGCCTCGAACCGCTCGATCAGCGCGGCGGCGACTGCGGGCGCGCGGCGGAGCGCGTCGACCACGGTCGCCATGCCGTAGCTGAGGCCGGTCTGGCGCAGATAGCGGAACCAGGCGCGGAACAGCACCACCGATGCCGGGCGCATGCCGGCCTCGACGATCAGCCGGTTGAAGCTGTCATTCTCGGCCACGCCCTCGAGCACCGCGGCGATCGCGTCCTCGATCACCGTCATCTCGCCCTTGAGCGCGTTCGCCGCGACTTCGAAATCGTGAACGAAGGCGCCGCCGGCGAGCTGGGTCGGCACTTCCTCGATCACGCGGAAGCCGAAATTCTCGAACACCGGCACCGCGTCCGACAGCGCGAGCGCGCCGCCCTGGGCATAGAGCTTGATGCGATACTCGCCGGCCTTGCCGTCGACCGGCGTGATCCGCACCGAACGATCGCCGCGGCTCTCGAGCCGTGCGATGCGCAGGATGTCGCGCGCGGCTTCCTCGGGCGTCGAGGTCGCGCGATAGGCGGCGGGGAAGGCGTTGGCGTAGCGCAGCGCGAGCCGAGTCGCGCCCGCGTCGGTCTGCTCGACCAGCGCGGCCTCGACCGCCGGGCCCCAGCCGCGCAGCATCCGCTCGAGCTTGTCGTCGAGGGCGTCGGCATCGGGCAGCACGCCGCCCTCGCGCAGGTCGAGCGTGTAGCGGAGCAGCGCGACGACGCCGTCCTCGAGCGCGATCGACCAGTTGATCAGCCGCGCGCTGGAGGCTTCGGCGAGCATGTTGCCGATCGCCTCGCGCCGCCCGGTCGAGACTTCGTCGCGCGGGAGCCAGACGAAGGCGAAGAGGTGGCGGCCGAGCGGGCTCTTGACCAGCACGACCTTCGAGCGCGGCCGATCCGCCACCGACATCGAGGTGAGGACGAGCTGCTCGAGCGATTCGGCGTCGAAGGCAGTGGTGAGGTCGTGCGGCAGCGCGGTGAGCGCGTGCGCCATCGCCTTGCCGGTATGGCCCTTGGGATCGAAGCCGAACTTGCGCTCGAGCGCCTCGAGCCGTGCGCGGAGCACGGGCACCTCGCTCGGATCGGCGAACAGCGCGGCGCTGGTCCACAGGCCCGCATGGATCGAGAGGCCGGTCACTTCGGCGCCGGTCAGGACCGGCACCACGACGATGTCGAGCGGCACGCGGCGGTGCACGGTCGAGATCGAGTTGGACTTGAGCAGCAGCGGCACCTCGCCGCCGCTCCGGAACCATTCGACCGCGGCGTGGCGCGAGGCCTCGGCGAGGATCGGGGTCTCGAGCGTGTAGCGGGCGATGCCGAGCTGGTCGGCGGTCGATCCGTCGATGCGCCAGGTCTCGTGCGCGAGCAGGGTCATCGCGCCTTCCTGGAACCAGCGGAGCAGCCTGGCGCCTTCCTTCGACGGGACCGCGGAGGCGTCGACGCCCATGCTCGACTGGAGCGCGCGCCAGTCGTTGACCGCGTCGCGGACCTGGTCGAGCGTGCGCTCGAGCTCGGCGACCAGCGCGCGGCGCGTGCGCGCGTCGGCGCGGTCCATCTCGATATAGATCATCGATTCGCGCCGGCCCGAGCCGATCGACTGGAGCTGGCCGTCGGGATCGCGCGCCACGGCGATGATCGGATGGATGATGCGGTGGATCGCGATGCCCTGCGCGGCGAGCGCGCCCGAGATCGAATCGACCAGGAAGGGCATGTCGTCGTTGATCACGGCGAGCCGCATCCGCCGCCGCTCGCCGTCGAGATAGGTCGCCAGCGCGATTCGCGGCGTGTCGGGCGGCCGCACCGCGGCGGTCTCGGCGACGAAGCGCGCCGCCTGGGCCCGCTCGGCCTCCCCGAACCCTTCCAGCTCCCCCGGCAGCGCTCCCTCGAGCAGCCGCGCCTCGAACGCCTGCGTCAGCGACGTCATCGTGCTTTTCATGGAGGCCCGCCTACGCCTGTGAGGTTACGACCTCAAGGCTTGGGCGAAAGAAAGTAACAGTTGCGACGTTCGGCTCAGGCCGCCGCCTTGCGCACCGCGCGTTCGGTCAGGGGGCTGTCCTCGACCTTGGCAAGGATGTCGAGGCCGCCATGGCCGGCGCGGGCGAGCAGCAGGACGAACTCCTGATCGGAAGCGAGGTCGATCCGGTCGATATGCGCGAGCGGCGGGCGGGAGCGCAGCTCCTCGGCGATGCGCGCGAAGGCGTCGGGCCTGGCGGCGGGGCGGCGATGCGCGCGCTCGGCCTTGACCACGGCCTTGATCCCGCCCTCGGCGGTCTCGAGGAACGCGTCGAGCCCGCCCTGCGGCACGCCGGTGCGCCTGGCATGGCTCAGCACCGCAGCGAATTCGGTGAGGCGGGTCTTGTCGTAATCGGCGCCGAAGACGAGCTTGACCGCCGGCGTCATCGGCGCGCGCGCCTGGGCGGTGAGGCCGGCATCTTCGAGCAGCGCGGCATAGCCCTCGCCATCCTCCTCGGCGGCGAGCGCGAAGTCATAGGCGCGGCCGAGCGCGCGGTAGAGCGCCGAGCGGCTGCGGGTGTCGGAAGCGCGCGCGGCGGCGGCCGATTCGCGGGCGAGCAGCAGCTTGTCGGCGAGGCTGGCATCGGCCGGCGCGGGGGGAACCGGCGCCTCATCCGCTTCCTCGGCGGGCGTGTCGAAGCCGGCGCTGGGGCCGTCGGCCCAGACCGCGGCCGCCACCAGGCTGCGCGGCGTCGCGCGGCGCGATTCCTCGATCTCGGCGTTGAGCTTGGCCTGGGTCTTGGCGTCGACCAGCTCCTTCCAGTTGATCACGCCATAGATGAAGTCGATCGTGTCCTCGTCGGAGGAGAAGGGCATCAGGATGCCGCGATAGAGCGTGTTGTGCCCGCGCGTGCCGACGAACTCGGCCTCGAAGCCGATCGGCGCGCGATTCGCGATGATCTGGAGATAATGGTCGGTCAGGCGCGAGAGCAGCGAGCGGCTGGGCACCTGCGCGACATGCGTGATCGAGCCGTCGACGCCGGTCTCCTCGCGCAGCGCGCGGCCGAGATAGCGAATCGCGGGGTCCTCGACGCCCTGCGAGAAGTCGAGCAGCACGCTGTGCGGGCCGAAATCGACGATGCTCTCGGGATCGAGATCCTCGATCGAGGGATAGGCGCGGCCGTGGAGCAGCGAGACCCAATGGTTGTAGGCGCGCACGTGCATGCGGCGCTCGTCGGTGCCGATCTCCAGCGGGCGATCCGTGACGGCCTCGTCCGCTTCGACATCGGGATCCGTGTCGAGCGGATGGTTGATGCCGCGAGCCATGTCCATGCGCGTGCTCCACTCGGGCAAGACCTGCCCGTTACCTGTTGCGGCGGTTGTGCACCCTGTGTGGTAAACGACGCGTAAAGCCGGGCCGGCCTCCGCAGCCTTACGGAAGCGGGCCTCAACAGGGCACAACGCTTTCGCAACGCTTGTCAGTTAGGAACGATGCTGGTAAGCGCGCCGCTCCTTCGGGGCCACGCGCCCCATGGTTGGCCGCTTTAGCTCAGCTGGTAGAGCATCGCATTCGTAATGCGGGGGTCACAGGTTCGAGTCCTGTAAGCGGCACCATCTTCCCATTCCGGTTGCACAGCGGGCGAGCACCCAGCAAGCTCGGCGCCTGCTTCGCGCAACAAGGGAAGATCGCCATGCCCCGTTGGTTCGCCGCCTGGTTCCCGCTTGCCTTGTCGCTGGCCGCCAGCCCGGCCGCGGCCGATGATCGCGCGTTCGAGAAGGCGCTTGCCGACTTCCGCGCGCTGCATCGCGCCGAGGTCCAGCGATCGGGGATCGTCGGCAGCAGCTTCTACGTGGTGCGGGACGGCCGCACGGTCGTCGCCGATCATCTCGGGCAGCAGGACGCCGACGCCGGAACTCCGGTGGACGCGCAGACGATCTACCATTGGGCGTCGATCACCAAGACGATGACGGGAATCGCGATCATGCAGCTGCGCGATCGCGGGCTGCTCGGCCTCGACGATCCCATCGTCCGCTACGTGCCCGAGCTCGCCCGGGTGCACAACCCGTTCGGCGACACGGGCGCGATCACGCTCCGCCAGCTGATGAGCCACAGCGCCGGCTTCCGGAACGGCACCTGGCCGTGGCGCGACAAGGAGTGGCAGCCCTTCGAACCCCCGAGCTGGGAGCAGCTCAGGGCGATGCTTCCCTATACCGAAGTGAAGTTCCGGCCCGGCACGCGGTTCAGCTATTCCAACCCGGGCATCGTCTATCTCGGCCAGGTGATCGAGCGGCTCTCGGGCGAGGATTTCGAAGTCTATGTCGACAAGAACATCCTGCGGCCGCTCGGCATGCATGCGAGCTATTTCGACCGCACGCCGCCCTTCCTGCTGCCGCACCGCTCGCACAGCTATTATATCCGCGAGGGCAAGCGGGTCGCGGCGCCGTTCGACGTCGACACCGGCGTGACCGTGTCGAACGGCGGGCTCAACGCGCCGCTGCCGGACATGGCGCGGTACATGGCCTTCCTCTTGGGCGATCCGAAGCGCCAGGCCGAATATGACCTGGTCCTCAAGCGTTCGTCGCTCGAGGAGATGTGGCGGCCGCAGATCTCGGCGGGCGAGGACTTCACGCAGGGCCGGATGGCGGCGACGACGTGGAGCGGGCTCTCCTTCTTCGTCGACCGGACCGACGGCATCCGCATCATCGGCCACAATGGCGACCAGAACGGCTTCCGCGCCTATCTGAGCCTGTGCCCCGACCAGCATATGGGCAGCCTGCTCGCCTTCAACACCGAGACGCGCGGCGTCGAGAACGATCCGTCCAACCGCGAGATGCCCGAATCGCGCATCGCGCTCGCGACCGACGGGCTGTGCAAGGCGGCGAGGGGGGCAGGGCGGTGATTGGGGAAGAGCCGCTGCGAGAAGCTCCCGGCTAAGGTCGGGGCTCGATTAGGATGACCTGCAAGGAGCTCGCTGTCTCACCAGCTGGCTGGATGCTGGGTTTAGTAGATCCTCCCCCGGAGGGGGAGGGGGGACCGCCGAGCGGAGCTCGGTGGTGGAGGGGTAGTTTCAGCAGGCGACGTCGCAAGTGGAGAATACCCCTCCACCAGCCTGCGGCTGGTCCCCCTCCGGGGGAGGATCTGCTGAATGTCGATGGGCGCTAGAAATCCACCACCAGCGCCGCGCGGCTGGTCGTGTCGGTGGTCTTGCGCCCG
>CBIFVW010000154.1:0-9113 GCA_966186155.1 uncultured Sphingomonas sp. | reverse complement strand
CCGAGGACAGCGCCGGCATCGTCAGCTTCGCGGTCGAGGGGGTGCACCCGCACGATGTCGCCACCATATTGGACGAGGGCAATGTCGCGATCCGCGCCGGGCATCATTGCGCCCAGCCGCTGATGGACGCGCTCGGCGTGCCGGCGACTGCGCGGGCGAGCTTCGGCGTCTATAACGGCGCAGAAGATATTGCGAGACTAATTGAAGCTGTTCAAAGGGTTACAAGGATTTTCGGGTGAGCGAGGAACGCAAGATCACGGTCGAGGAAGTGGACGCCGTTGCGCCGCCCCCCAAGGCGCGCGTGGACGATGTCCGCGATACTTTCGAGCGCAAGCGCGACTATCTCGCCGGCTTCCTCTCGCAAAAGCCGCAAGCGCTGTCGGGCGGCGAGCCCGGCGGTGAACTCTACGAGGCCGTGATCGAGGCGCTGAAGGAAATCTACGATCCCGAGATTCCGGTGAACATCTACGATCTCGGCCTGATCTACGGCGTCGACATCACGTCGGACGGCCACGCCGCGGTGACGATGACGCTCACCACGCCGCATTGCCCGGTGGCGGAATCGATGCCCGGCGAGGTCGAGCTGCGCGTCGGGTCGGTGCCGGGGATCGGCCATGCCGAAGTCAATCTCGTCTGGGATCCGCCCTGGGACCCGCAGAAGATGTCGGACGAGGCCAAGCTCGAACTGGGAATGCTGTAATGACTGCGGTTCGCGAACGTCCCCCCGCGTTGAAGCTCACGCCCGCCGCGGAGGCGCGGATCGCCGCGCTGATGGCCAAGGCGCCTGCGGGCGCGGTGGGCGTCAAGCTCTCGACGCCGCGCCGCGGCTGCTCGGGCCTCGCCTATTCGGTCGACTATGTCACCGAGCCCAAGCCCTTCGACGAGAAGATCGAGACGCCCGGCGGCACCTTCTATGTCGACGGCGGCTCGATCCTCTATCTGATCGGCTCGACGATGGACTGGGTGGAGGACGATTTCGCTGCCGGCTTCGTGTTCCAGAACCCCAACGCCAAGGGCGCGTGCGGCTGCGGCGAGAGCTTTACGGTCTGAGCCGCCGGGCATAGGGGACGCCGACACGCAATCGGAGTCCCCCATGCCCCATCCCCAGCCTTGGCACGCCGATCCCGCCCGCTATGACGGGCGCATGCCCTATCGCCGCTGCGGCCGGTCAGGCCTCGACCTGCCGGCGATCAGCCTGGGGCTCTGGCAGAATTTCGGCGGTGCGGACGTGTTCGAGACCGGCCGCGCGATGCTCCGCCGCGCGTTCGACCGGGGCGTCACCCATTTCGACCTCGCGAACAATTACGGCCCGCCTTACGGCTCGGCCGAGGAGAATTTCGGCCGGGTGATGGCGGCCGACTTCGCCGGCCATCGCGACGAGCTGGTGATCTCGACCAAGGCCGGCTGGGACATGTGGCCGGGACCCTATGGCGATGTCGGCGGCAGCCGGAAATACCTGATCGCCTCGTGCGACCAGAGCCTCGAGCGGATGGGGCTCGACTATGTCGACATCTTCTACTCGCACCGCGTCGACCCCAGGACGCCGCTCGAGGAGACGATGGGCGCGCTCGCGCATCTCCACCGCCAGGGCAAGGCGCTCTATGTCGGCATCTCGAGCTATTCGCCCGAACTGACGCGCCAGGCCGCGGCGATCCTCGCCGAGCACAAGGTGCCGCTGCTGATCCATCAGCCGAGCTATTCGATGCTCAACCGCTGGATCGAGGAGAGCCTGCTCGACACGCTGGGCGATCTCGGCACCGGCTGCATCGCCTTCTCGCCGCTCGCCCAGGGCATGCTCTCGTCCAAATATCTGAACGGCGTGCCGGCCGAGGCCCGCGCCGCCAAGGGCGGATCGCTCAACCAGCGGCTGCTGTCGGAAGAGAACATCGCGCGCATCCGGGCGCTCGACGGCATCGCGTCGCGCCGCGGCCAGAGCCTGGCGCAGATGGCGATCGCCTGGGTGCTGCGCGATCCGCGCGTCACTTCGGCGCTGATCGGCGCGCGCACGGTCGAGCAGCTCGACAACTCGCTCGACGCGGTGAAGAATCTCGATTTCAGCCGCGAGGAGCTCGCCGAGATCGACGTCCATGCAACCGAAGGCGCGATCGATCTTTGGAAGGTATCGTCCACGCTAGAGGAATTGCCGCAGCGATGAGCGTCGCGTTCCGCCGCGAGAGCGACGAGGAGCACAAGGAGCCGAAGTTCGAGCTGCCGCTGCCGCTCGGCCCCAATCCGGTGACGGCGCGGGGGCTCGCGCTGATCGAGGCGAAGGTGGCCGCGCTCGAGGCCGCGATCGCCGCCGAGGACGAGGAAGAGCCGCGCGAGGCGCTGCGCCGCGAACTCCGCTACTGGAACACGCGCCGCACCACCGCGCAGCTTGCGCCGGCGCCGGAGGAGGGCGTGGCCGGGATCGGCTCGCGCGTCCGCATCCGGATGGCCGGCCGGGAGCGCTCGATCGACCTGGTCGGCCATGACGAAGCCGACCCCACCGCCGACCGGCTCTCGTTCCAGGCGCCGCTCGCGCAGGCGCTGATCGGCGCGGAGGAAGGCGAGAAGGTCGATTTCGGTGGCCGGGCCGAAGCGATCGAGATTCTATCGGTCGAGCCGATTCCCGGCTGATCGAAGCTGTCTTATGGTGGCGGGCATGAAGCCGATGCTCCTCGCCGCCGCGCTGCTTGCCGCTTCTCCGGCCTTCGCCCAGACCGCCCCCGATCTCGCCCGCTGGAAGACCGAGGCGGCACGCGTCACGATCACCCGCGACGATTGGGGCATCGCGCATGTGCGCGGCAGGACCGATGCGGATGCGGTGTTCGGGATGATCTATGCCCAGGCCGAGGACGACTTCAACCGCGTCGAGACCAACTATCTGGTGAGCCTGGGCCGGCTCGCCGAGGCGGAGGGCGAGGGCGCGATCTGGCAGGACCTGCGCCAGCGGCTGTTCGTCGATCCGGAGGTGCTCAGGGCCGATTATGCGAGGAGCCCGGCCTGGCTCAGGAAGCTGATGCAGGCCTGGGCCGACGGACTCAACTATTATCTCGCCACGCATCCGAAGGTGAAGCCGCGCGTGATCGCGCGCTTCGAGCCCTGGATGGCGCTGAGCTTCTCCGAGGGCAGCATCGGCGGCGATATCGAGCGGGTCCCGCTCTCGCAGCTCGAGGCGTTCTACGGCAAGCGCCAGGCGGCGATGACCGATGCCGAGCGCGGGCTGCTGTTCAAGGAACCCCAGGGTTCGAACGGAATCGCGGTCGCGCCCGGCCATACGGAGAACGGCCACGCGCTGCTGCTGATCAACCCGCACACCAGCTTCTTCTTCCGTTCCGAGCAGCAGGTGACGAGCGGCGAGGGACTGAACGTCTATGGCGCGGCGACCTGGGGGCAGTTCTTCATCTATCAGGGCTTCAATGCGAACGCCGGCTGGATGCACACGTCGAGCGGCGTCGACAATGTCGACGAGTTCGCCGAGACGATCGTCGACGGCAAGGCCTATCGCTATGGAGCCGGGACGCGCCCGCTGAAAGTGAAGACGATCACGCTATCCTATCGCACGGCGGATGGCGCAAAGGCGACGCGCAGCTTCACCACCTATGCCACGCACCATGGCCCCATCGTCCGCGAGGCCGATGGCAAGTGGATCGCCTTCGCGCTGATGAACAGGCCGGTCGAGGCGCTGCAGCAGAGCTTCCTGCGCACCAAGACGCGCGACTATGCGGGCTTCATGAAGGTCGCGGCGCTTCGCGCGAACAGCTCGAACAACACCTTGTTCGCCGATTCGAAGGGCGAGACCGCTTTCCTCATGCCGCAGTTCATGCCGGTGCGCGACGATCGCTTCGACTATCGCAGGCCCGTCGACGGCAGCGATCCGGCGACAGACTGGAAGGGGCTGCACAGCCTGGCGAGCCTGCCGCAGGTGGTGAATCCGAAGAATGGCTGGGTGTTCAACACCAACAACTGGCCCTGGACCGCGGCGGGGGCGGACAGCCCCAGGGCGGCGGACTATCCCCGCTATTTCGACCAGGCCGGCGAGAATACGCGCGGGCGGCACGCGATCCGCGTCCTCGCCGCGCGCGGCCGCTTCACGCCCGAGACGCTGATCGCCTCGGCGTTCGATTCCTATCTGACCGCCTTCGCCCGGCTCGTGCCGGATCTCGTCGCGGCCTGGGACAAGCTGCCCGAGGGCGATGCGCGAAAGGCGAAGCTTGCCGGACCGGTCGGGCTGCTGCGCGGCTGGGACTATCGCTGGGGGGCGGATTCGACCGCGACGTCGCTCGCCGTGTTCTGGGGCGAAGCGCTATGGGCGCCCTCCGCATCCCCCGCCAAGGCGGCAGGGCTGTCGGTGTGGGACTGGATGGCCGAGCGCGCGACCGATGCGCAGCGGCTCGACGCGCTCGCCTCCGCCGTGGACCGCCTCAGCCAGGACTTCGGCGACTGGCGCGTGCCCTGGGGCGAGATCAACCGCTTCCAGCGCAACGACGGCGCGATCGTCCAGAAGTTCGACGACGCCAGGCCCAGCATCCCGGTGCCCTTCACCTCCTCCCAATGGGGCTCGCTCGCCTCGTTCGGGGCGCGCCGCTATCCGGGGACGAGGCGCTATTACGGCACCAGCGGCAACAGCTTCGTCGCGACCGTGGAATTCGGTCCCAGGGTCCGCGCCTGGGCAGTGACCGCGGGCGGCGAGAGCGGGCATCCGGACTCCAAGCATTTCGCCGACCAGGCCGAACTTTATGCGAGCGGCACGCTCAGGCCCGTCTATTTCTACCCCGAGGACCTCAAGGGGCATGTCGAGCGCGTCTATAGGCCGGGAGAATAGCCGATCCTGCCGGACATTCCGAGTACGCTTGCAATGTAGGATTTCATTTGTTCCCTCTATGTTCTTACGATTCGCGTGCCGTGGAGCCGGCGCGCCAGGACGTGGCATGGGAGAGAAAGATGAGCATCTTTAGTCTGGAAACGATCGCGGCCATGACGGCGCTCACCAAGGCCTCGCTGGCCGATGGCGATGCGGCGGTGGTGCTCGCGCCCGATCGCGGCGGGGCGTTCGGCTGGGACGCCACCGCAACGGCGACCGCGGACGGCGGCACTGTCCTGGAAGCCGACGAGGGCGGCGCGGGACGCTGGCTCCGGAACGAAAATGCTTCGTTCAGCGTCAAATGGTTCGGCGCGAACGGCGTGGGCGGGGATGATGCCGCCGCGCTCGATGCGATGCTGGCTGCGCTGGGCGGCCCTGGCGCGAGCGGAAGATACCAGACCCGCTGGCCCTATGGCGGATATGGCGTCGCGCAGATCCGGTTCGATGTCGAAGGTGCCAATCACGAGTTCGGCCATTCGATCATCCTGGGTCAGGCATCGACGGCGCGGGCAAGCTGTATCGATCTCCGCGGCGGCCATGGCTGGTACAATGGCATGAAGCTGGTCTGCGAACCTCAGATGAGGTCCAATTACGAAACCGGCGTCCACCATTACACCAATGCGCTGCCGAGCGTTCCCCGTCAGCCCGGCGAACATTATCCTGGATATCTCGACGTCAACGATCTGGCGGTCGACGGATTCGATATCGGCCTGTGCATCGGCGCGCTGCCGAGTCAGCCCGTTCCCATTCCCGGCCCGTCGGCGAAGCTTCCGGACGACGAGGCGATCAACGCTCCCTTGTCGGAACTGGTCTATACCAGTCCTCGCATCGAGAACTGCCCCAAGGGCATCTACATGCGCCAGCCGAATGGAAAGGTGACGATCCTGGGCGGGCGCGTTCATAGCGAGAGCGGCAGCTGGCCCGAATATGACACGAGCCAGACCTATGCCGTGACGATAGCAGATGACGGTTCGGAATTGTCGCTGATCGGCGGCACGGTCGAACATGTGCAGGGCGGCAATGGCGGCTTCCTGGCCGTGGTGCACGGCGGTCGGCTCGCGATTCTCGGCTCGGTGATCGAGACCACGGTCCCGAGCTATGTCGACGGCGCCGGGCAGTTGCACCTCGATGCGATATCGAACAACGGCATCAACACTCTTGATCGCACCTATGTCGAGATCGGCCCCGGCGCCCATGGCGGCTTCTCGATCGCGAACAGTCCGATCATGTTCCTCCCTGCGCACCACGCAAGAGCCGGAGTGGCGTCGATGGTGACCTCGGTCGACGGACCTGCGGGTGTCTATCTGCCGAACCCTTCGTTCCTTTGTGATTTCAACCATTGCGACCTTGTCGAGGTGCCCGTGTCCTTCTCCGGTGCGGCCTATGTGCCGCTCGTGCGCGGCGTGCAGGCGCAGTTCCGCAATTGCCGGTTGCGGACGGTGGACTCGGAAGGCGCGACGGTGGGCAGCTGGTATCTCAACGACGAATCCGACCGGCTGTCCGGTGTCGTCGATCGTTGCGGGCGAACCGTCCCGGACTAGCCGCAAACCGCTTCCGCGAGCAGCGGCGGCTGGTCCTTCACCGTGACCGGATCGGGGAGTCGATTCGGTAGGTACGTGAGCGACCTCCCGATCGTGGATGGCCTCCAGATCGGCAGTGCGCTTCGCCTGACCGCCGGAAGCGGCTTCGGCGAATTGATGGCAAGATCGGGGCTCGCGCCCGTCAAGCGCGACAGCCTCAATCTGATCCGCGGCTTCATCAAAACCGGCGGCACCGGCGCAGTGATGGTGATCCGCGTCGAGTTCTTCCGCTTTGGCGAGACCAGTCCCTTTGGCGAGATCGATGTCTTCGCGGGTCCGGAGAGCGAGTTTGGATCCGCCTGGCAGCCCCTGATGCTGCCTTTCGAGGCGCCGGCCGATGCTGAGGGATTCAAGCTGGTGCTGGATACGTCCAATGGCGGCGAAATGTTCCTCACCGAACTTTCGGTGCGGTAAGCCTGCCCGCCTTCCTGCGGCGCCGTTTCCGGGACGAAGCGCGATCGGCGCCAGAGGGCCGAGCCGCCCGGTCGAGTTGCTGGCGTTCCGGCTACGCCAGTGCTCGAGCCGGCCCCTCGGCGGCGTAAGGCCGGTTACGGAATTCCTCTCCGAGACCGATGGCGAATCGGTTCGCCGTTCGATCGAACAAACCGTTCCCTCAGGTTTCGAATGGGAGCTCCTGCGCCTTACGTTCCTCGAAGTTCGACACAGTCACCCCCACCAGCCTTATCCCCTTCGGCGTCGGCAGCACCGAGCGGATCAGCGCGAGGCTCATGTCGCGGAGCGTCTCGCGGCGGTCAACCAGCCCGGCGGTGAGGCTGCGGCTGCGGGTGATGATCTGGAAGTCGCCATATTTGACCTTCACCGTCACCGTGCGCCCGAACTCCTGCGCCTTGTCGCACCAGGCCCAGACCTCCTCGGCCATGTCGAGCACGCCGGCCTCGATCTCCGCATCGCCGGTCAGGTCGCGATCGAAGGTCGTCTCGGAGCCCGAGGACTTGCGGACGCGATCGGGCTCGACGGGCCGGTCGTCCTCGGCGCGCGCGATGGCGTAATACCATTCGGCCGCGCTGCCGAAATGGGTGCGGAGGAACTCGATCGGTTTCGCGCGCAGGTCCGCCCCGGTCTCGATGCCGAGCCTCTGCATCTTCTTCGCCGTCACCGGCCCCACGCCATGGAAGCGCGCGACAGGCAGGGTCTCGACCCAGGCGGCGCCCATCTCGGGCGTCACGGCGAACTGGCCATTGGGCTTGCGCTGGTCGGAAGCGAGCTTGGCGAGGAACTTGTTGTACGAGACGCCCGCCGACGCGGTCAGCCCGGTCTCCTCGAGGATGCGGGCGCGGATTTCCTTCGCCGTTGCCCAGGCGGTCTCGATGCCGCGGCGGTTCTCGGTGACGTCGAGATAGGCCTCGTCGAGCGAGAGCGGCTGGATCAGCGGCGTATAGTCGGCGAAGATCGCGTGGATCTGCTTCGAGACCGCGCGATAGACGTCGAAGCGCGGCTTGACGAAGACGAGCTCCGGGCAGCGCCTGAGCGCGGTGACCGAGGGGAGGGCGGATCGGACGCCGAACCGCCGCGCCTCGTAGCTCGCCGCCGCCACCACGCCGCGCGCCGCGGCATAGCCGACCGCCACCGGCTTGCCGCGCAGCGCCGGATCGTCGCGCTGCTCCACCGACGCATAGAAGGCGTCCATGTCGATATGGATGATCTTGCGCACCGGCGCGGCCATGCCCGCCTGTTAGCGTACCGCGAACGGAGAGGGAACGGGCTTCGGTTCGCCGCGCTGCAGCACGCGGCGGTCGCAGAGGCGGCGGCGATGCCATGATTCGGGCCCGATTGGGGAGGATCGCCGGGCGCGACGGCTCCGTGCCGTCGTGTCAGCGTCCAATGACGAGGCTCGCCTCATGAAGCTTTCCGTCGCCTGCTACGCCCTCGCGCTCACCCTGGGCGCCCCTCCGGTCCTGGCGCAGGATCATGCGATCCTCGGGCCGCAATTCGCCAGGGGAGCCGAATCCACTCCGGTCGCCCGCCAGGTGATCCGGCGCGCCGACGCGGCGCTCGGCCGGCCGCCCGGGGCGATTCCGCAGCTCCACACCGAAGGCACGCTGCCCGGCAAGGGCATCCGCGACATCAGCCTCAAGGCGAAGCAGGATCAGCCGATCGTCCTCGATCTCGCGCTGGCGTGGCGGCTGACCGGCGACCGGCGCTACCTCGACCAGGCGAGCCGTTATCTCGAAGCCTGGGTCGACACCTACCGAATGTCGTTCAACCCGATCGACGAGACCGGGTTCGACACGCTGATCCTAGCGACCGACCTGACCGAAGCCGAGCTGCCGGGGCCGCTCGCGGCCAAGCTCGAGGGCTTTTGGCGGCGGATGGCCGAGGGGTATCTGGGCGCGATGGAGGGCAAGGCCAACGACCCTAACAACTGGCAGAGCCATCGCGTCAAGCTCGCGACCATGGCGGCGTTCGCCGTGGGCGATCCCGGCCTGATCGATCGTGCGCGGAACGCCTTTCGCAGGCAGATCGCGGGGAACGTCCAGCCCGATGGGTCGGTGGTGGACTTCCACGAACGCGACGCTCTCCACTATGTCACCTACGACCTCGACCCGCTGCTGATGGCGGCGATCGCGGCCAAGGCGCATGGCGAGGATTGGATCGGCTGGAAGAGCCCCACCGGATCGAGCCTCGCCAGCGCGCTCGACTGGCTCGAACCCTATGCGGCGGGCGCG
>CBIFVW010000153.1:0-9162 GCA_966186155.1 uncultured Sphingomonas sp. | reverse complement strand
GCGCAGAACAGATATTCGCCGACATCCTCGCCTTCGCGGATGCCGCGCTCGGGGCGCACCCAATAGCGGTCGACGCCGCGATCGACCCGCATCTGCGAATAGAGCACGGTGCGCTCGTCCCAGGGCAGGGCCGCGGCCATGATCGTCAGCTTGCCGGGCAGGAACTGGTCGTCGGAATCGAGGAAGGCGATGTAGCGGCCGCGCGCCTCCTCGATGCCGCGATTGCGCGCCGCGCCGCCGCCCGCATTCTCCTGGCGGACATAGCGGATGCGCGGATCGCCGATCGCCGCGATCACCGGCTCGGGATCATCGCGCGAGCCGTCGTCCACCACGATGATCTCGAAGTCGCCGAAATCCTGTTCGAGCACCGAGCGGATCGTCTGCGCGACCACCTCGGCGCGGTTGTAGAGCGGGATCACCACCGAGAAGACGGGCGTGAAGCCGGGAATGGGCTCGAATTTCATGCGCCGTGGACCTTCCGATATTCCTCGTAGCGGCGGCCGGTGAGCGCCGCGATCTTGCCGGCCGCACGATAGAGCCTGCCCAGCCGCACGATCCGCTTGCCATGGTCGAAGGTGAGCGCCGCGCCGATCGATCCCAGCACCATCCCGGCGGCGATCCGCGGCGCCTCGGAGACGGCGGCGCGGAGCCGGTTCGAATGGAAGATCTCGATCAGCATGTCGGTCATGCCGAGGCGGTAGCCGCGCATCAGCAGCCATTGCGCGTTGATGCGGCTGGCGGGGATCAACTCGGTCACCACCGCTTCCTCGGCCCAGGCGAAGCGGCGCCCGGCGCGCTGCATGCGCGTGAAGAGCTGCTTGTCCGATCCGCCGGTGAGCGCCATCGTCTCGTCGAACGGCGTGTCGCCCATCGCGCGCAGTGCCTCGGCGGTGATCAGCACATTGGCCGTGCTGTCGACCAGCGGCACCGGCCCGGAGGCGCCGCGCAGCTTGGGCAGGAGGATCGGGTGCCGCTCGGCCCAGGGGGCGATCTCGCCCTCCATCGCGCGCAGCACCGCGCCGCCCACCACGTCCGCGCCCGTCGCGGCCTGGCAGACGAGCATCGCGTGCAGCCAATGGGGATCGGCCGCCTCGTCGTCGTCGAGCATCGCGACGAAGCGGATGTGCGGCAACGCCAGGGCCTCGCGCACAAGCGCGTTGCGCACCTGCGGGATGCCGGGCTGCTCGACGGTGAGCAGCCGGAGCGGCCAGCGATAGCCATTCTCGGCCAGCGCTTGGGCGGCGGTGATGCCTTCACGCCGCTCGGCGTCGTTGTCGGCCACGATCACCGTCACTTCGCGCTCGGTGTCGAGCGCGGCCAGCGAGAGGAGAGTGCGCATCAGTCCTTTCGGGCGCCGGCGCGTGGCGATGCAGATCGCGATCTCGCTCATGCGAGAGCTCCTTCGCTGGTGAGAGTGGCGCGCCGGGTCTGCCGCCCGGTCGGCGCGCGGCGGTGCCAGCCCGGCCGTTCGGCGGTCTTGAACGAGGCATGGGCGATCGCGATCGCCGAGAGGAAGATCACCCAGACCTGCCGGTCCTTGTCGAAGAACGAGGTCTCGAGCAGGTTCTGGTAGAGGACGAAGCTCCAGATCGCGAAGGCGGTGGCGAGCAGCGTCCGGTTCTTCGGCGTCGCGCCGGTCAGGAACCACCAGGCGGGCAGGATCACGAACGAGACGAGCAGGAGAGCCAGCCCCACCGGCCCCGTGGTGACCAGGATCTCGAGATAGCCGTTGTGCGAATGCGCGGTGAGCATCTGGAACTCCTGGTTCAGATACTCGTGCGCCGGCGAGCGATCGCCGACCTGCCAGAAGCCGCCAAAGCCGGCGCCGAGATAGGGATGGTCGGCGAGATAGTCGATCGCCACCTTCCAGATCGAGACGCGTCCGGTGAACGAAGTCGGATCGGCGAACAGCCGCTCGATCACGGGCTGGAAGGCGATGTAGAGCGCGAGGAACAGGAACATGCCGGCACCGACCAGCAGCAGCAGCGCCGCCCGCTTCGCCACCGATCCGCTCAGCAGCCGATAGACCGAGCTCACCGCCAGGATCGCGAAGCAGAGCGCGAGCGAGGTCTTGCTCTTGGTCCCGATCACGAAGACGAACGCCATCAGCGAGAACAGGCCGAACTGCCATTTGCGCGTGGTGAAGAAGGCATGCGCGCAGACCACGAAGGTGAGCGCCATCACCGCGCCGGCGATGTTCTTGTGGAAGAAGAAGCCGCGCCAGGCGCCAACGAGGTTCTTGTCGCTTTCGGTCGGCGGGTGGACCGCGTTGGGCGTGAGAGGCAGCGAGACCCAGCAGATCAGCAGCGAGACGATCAGCGCGGCCCTGAGCGTGCGGTACAGTCGGTCAGGGCCCAGGAGCGCCAGCGACAGGAAGGTGATGTAGATCACGATCACCTGCTGCATCACCCGCTTGAACGAGACGAAGGGATCGACGCCCCAGCTGCAGCTGATCAGGAACCAGGCCAGCATCGCCAGCAGCGGCCAGTAGGTGAAGCGATATTGCTGCTGATAGCGGCGCGCGAACTCGATCCCCGTGAGCAGCAGCGCGAAGCCGATGAAGAAGGCCTGCTTGTACGGGTCCGACCCGTCATTGTTCGCCGCGAGCGCGACCAGCTCCTCCTGGTTGCGCGAGGAGAAGGGCTGCTGCCCAATGAAGATCATCATCAGGAAGATGAAATAGACGACCTGCGACACCGTCATCAGCATCGTCTCGCGGTCCGAGGATCTTGTCTCGGGTGCCGCGTCGTCGCGCGTGCGGAGCGGCGTGCGGCCGCGATGCCAGGGTGCGGAGAGGCTCATGCGGCCTCCTCGGGCGGCGCGTCGCGCCAACGGCGGTCGAGCCGCCAGATGCCGAGCATCATCACCAGTTGCGCCAGCACCACGCCCCCGACGGTGTAGACCGGCGGCGCCACGAAGCTCAGCGCGAGCACCGCCGTAACGCCGATGCAGCAGCTCCGCGCGCTGGTGGCGGCGAGCGGCCGGAAGGCGCCGCGCGCCTGGGTGAGCACGCTCACCGGCGCCTGCAGGCACTGGACCAGCGACAGCGCGGCGCAGAGCGCGACCGCGGTCGTCACCGTCTCGAGATGGAGGGTCGGCTTGATGATGACCTGGGGCACGCGCCACAGGATCAGCGCCGCGAGCGCCGTGGTGGCGCACCAGATCGCGACCAGCGCGGCGAGGAAGGCGCGCGACGCGCCACGGGCCGCATGCTCGTCGCCCTGCGCGATCGCTCGGGTCATGCGCGGCCGCTCGAGCTGGGTGAGCGCCGTGATGCAGACATTGACCGGGCGGAAGAACAGCATCCCCACTGCGATCGGGGCGAAGGCGGCTGGTCCGGCGAGCGCGGTGACGATGTAGCTGTGCGCGTTCGACGTCGCCTCGGTCGTGACCACGCCGATCAGCGTCCAGGCCGATTGGCGCTTCCACACCGGCCGATAGGCGGCAAAGGCCTGGCCGAGGCGTGCCGGCCGGTGGCGCGCGACGAAACTAGGGCCGAAGGGAAGGAGGGCGATCAGCCCGGCGCCCGCGAGCAGCAGTCCGATCCACTCGATCCGGAGCTCGGTGAGCAGCAGCCCGGCGACCCCGGCGGCGACGATTACCGCATAGGTGATGTCGGAGAAGGAAGCGCCGAGCGGTGCGTGGTGCGCATAGGCATTGGCGCGTCCGAACCAGCGGAGCAGCGACACCGTTCCCGCCGCCCCGAACGCGGCGGCCGCCCAGGGTCCGGCCATGGCCCCGGCGACCGCCGCGCAAACCAGCCCCTGCGACAAGGCAAGGAGCAGGTTTAGGGGGAAGAAGAAGTCGAACGATCGCCGGTCGGCGCGCTCGTCCTGGTTGACGGCGATCGTATAGGGCGTCGAGACCAGCGCGTTCGACAGCCCGTAACCGAACTGGATGATCACCAGCAGGAAGGCGAGGGTACCGATCTCGCTCGCTTCGAGCCTTCGCACCGAAGCGAGCTGGACGAGTAGGTGGCTGACCGACACCGCGGCCGACGACATGCTCGCCAGCCCGAACCGCGCGAGCGTCGCCCGCACCGGCCGCTTCGCCGCGGGGATGGCCTGTGCGTCAGCCATTCCGGTGCTTCCAGATCAGCCACAGCGCGTGCGGGTTGGTGGTGAGGTAGCGCCAGGCGAGGTGGCGCGGGTTGGTCGCCATGCGGTGCAGCCATTCGAGCCCGGCGCGCTGCATCCATTGCGGCGCGCGCGGATAGTCGCCGGTGATGTAGTTGAACAGGCCGCCGCACGTGACGATCCAGCCTGCGCGGATGCGGTCGCGGTTGCGGACGCAAAATGCCTGCTCGCGCGGCTTGCCGGTGCCGACCCAGAGCACGTCGGGCGCGGCCTGGTTGATCGCGGCGATCACCGCGTCCTCCTCTTCGGGCTTCCAATAGCCGTTGCGGCGCCCCGCGAGCGCGAGGCCTGGGGTCTCGGTGACGATCTTCACCGCGCAGTCGGCGTTCACCTGCTCGGTGCCGCCTAGCAGATAGTAGCGCACGCGCTTGGCCGCCGCGCCGGGCAGGCTGTCGATGAACATGTCGGTAGTGCTCGACCGGTCGGCGATCGCGGCGGGAGCGAACAGCCGCGAGGCGGCGACGATCACCTGACCGTCGGCATGCACCAGGTCCGCTCGCGCGAGGTCCGCGCGATAGGCCGGGTCGCTGGCGTTGAGCGACAGCGCATGGCCGTTGCAGTCGAACACCAGCAGCGGCGGCGCGCCGGCCAGCAGCCGTGCCGGCGCGTCGGCGTGCATCCGTTCGATCAGCGCCGCTAGCGACAGCGTCGAGACCGGCACTCCGCCGATCCGCACGCTTTCCGGCCCGCTATTCCCGCTCGCTCCGCCCTCGCGCCGCGAGAGGTCGAGCGCCGTTGCCTGTCCTTGCATCGTCGATCCCTTTTCAGCGCTCGGCGCAGCTCAGCTCACGACTGAGCCGGCGATGGTCACATGATGGCGGTCGAGGTCGTCGATCACGCGCCGCATCTCCGCGACGCTGGTCACGCCCTTGCGTGCGACGAGCACGACCGCGTCGAACTTCTCGAGGATGTTGCCGAAGGCGGTGGCGCCGCGCGGCCGCTCGGCGAGATAGACGAGCAGATTGGCGTCGGGCAGGTTCCAGCGATCCGCCGCCTCGGCCAGCGCGCGCTTCTCCACCAGGCTCGCCGCGCCGCCCGCCGGCTGGCCGCCCGGCATGAACCACAGCCGGTCGATCGCGGTCTCGGCCAGCGGCACGCGCAGCGCCATGCCGGCGAGCTGTTCGGCGAGGCCGATCTGGTTGGGCAGGCGCATCAGCCGGTCGAGCGAGGGATTCTCGATGTCCGCGTCGATCAGCACCGTCGGCCCGTCCATCTGGGCGAGAATGGTGGCGAGGTTGGCCGCGAGGATCGGCGCTTCGTTCCCGCCATGGAGCGAGAGCACCGCGAGCCGGAACCGGCCGGGAATGCCGCCCGCCTCGCGCGCCGCGGCGGTGAGCTTCGCGCGGATCTTGCGCACCTTGGCGGTGTACGGATCGCCGGCGTCGAACGCGGCGGTGACCAGCGGATCGATCCGCGCGTCGCCCCGGTCGAGCAGCGCGAGGCTCGCCTGGCCGGGCGCCTCGCCGCCGGGCCTTTCGGCACCGGCGGGAGCGTGCTGGAGCAGCGGGTTGGCACCCGCGGTGGAACGCAGCCTCATGCGGCTTCCTCCCTTGGAGCGATCCAGCCGAGCCGCGGCCGGATCCTGGCGGTGAGATCGGTGATGACCTCTACTTCGGTCGCCGCGGCGAGGCCGGTCAGCGTGCGCACTCGCGGTCGCAGGATCTCGCTCAGCACCACCGAGGCGACGCCGGTGAGCAGCCCGAGCGCCAGCCCGGCTATCAACCAGAGCGGAACGTTCGGCCGGGCGGGCAGGAGCGGCACCGACGCTTCGTCGAGGATGCTCGCATTGGGCTGCGAGATCTGGCTCTTGAGCGCGGCCTCGTTGAAGCGCTGGCGGACCGTGTCATAGGTCTGGCGCGCCGCCTCGACGTCGCGGGCGAGAACCATCAGCTGGTCCTGGACGCCGGACATCTGGATCATCCGGCTCTCCTGCCGCGCCATTTCGGACCGGAGCTCGCCTTCGCGCTTGCTCGCGGCCGAGCTGTTCGCGCTCATCGACGTCGCCTGGACGCCGCGCGCCGAGGCAAGGTTCGCCTGCAGTTCGGAGAGCTGGCTCCGCGCCGCGACCATCTGCGGATGGTTCGGCCCCAATGTCTTGGCGAGATCGGCGACCTTGGCCGCCTGGGTGGCGACGGCTTCCTGCAGGTTCTGGACGACCAGCGAAGTGGCGACCTCGGGTACCGCTGCCGATCCCGACTTGGAATGCGCCGCGGCGGCATCAGCCTGAGCCTGGACCAGATAGGCCGAGAGATTCTTGAGCTTCTCTGCCTCGAGATCCATGCGGTTGACGCCGATGATCCCGTGCGCGCGCTGGAAGTCGGAGAGCTTCTTCTGCGCTATCTCGTAGCGGCGGCGCACATCGGCGGTGCGCGCCTCGAACCATTCGGCCGATCCGCGCGCGGTCGAAGCGCGCAGGTTCACCTGCTCGTGCATATAGGTCTGGGCGGCGAGGTTCGCGACGCGCGCCGCCGTCGCCGGATCGGGATCGAGGAACGATATCTGGAGCACGTTGCTCTGCCGCCCGGTGTCGACCGTGAGGCCCGCGCGCACCCGCGCCGCCGCCTGCTGGAGCCGGGCCTCGGGCGGTTGGTCGGCAGGAGTCGCGTCGATGAAGCCCGCACTTTGCGCGACCTTGTTGGTCACCGTGGCGCTCTTGATCAGGTCCACCTGGGTGGCGATGATCGAGCTCGCTTCGATGCGGCCCTGCTGTTGCTGCGTGTCGTTGTCTGTCGGATCGGTCTGCGACAGATCGAGCAGCAGCGACGAGACGCCGAGATACTGGCGCGGCTGGAGGAAGGTGACCGCGCCCACCAGCACGAACACCAGCCCTGCGATCGCCGCGACGGACAGCCAGCGCGCCTTGAGCGCCTCGACGAGATCGGCGGCGCGGATCGTCATAGTCCCACTCCCTGCAAGAGCTCGCGCGCCTCGAAGGCCTCGCGGCGCGGCGCGGGCGGCTCGGCCTCGCGCGCGACGCCGTTGGCGATCAGCACGAGGAATTGCGGCGCGAGCGAATCGTCGAACTGCAGCTCGCCCGGCAGCCCGGCGTCACAGAGCGCCGGCGCGATCAGGCCGATCACGCGGTCCACCGCCGCGCTGCCGCCCAGCTCCTCGCCGAACAGGTCGATGCCTGCGGAGGTGAGCCGCTGGAAGGTGAGCACGGGCGAATGCGCCGCGAGCACGCCCGCGAGCGCGATCATGCCGCGCAGCGGGCCGGCCTCGGCCAATGCGCGTTCGAACAGCGCATAGAGCTCCGGAGTGAGCTCGCGCCATTCGTCGAGCGCCACCGTCAGCCCCTTCTGTGCGTCGGCGAGCGTCACGCGGTCGCGCCCCTCGACCTCTGCCGCGAGCGCCGCGTGCATCCCGAACAGCCGCGCATGATAGGGGGATCCGATCGCCGCCGAGACGATCGTCTGGATCGCCTTCTCCTCGAAAGGCATGCCGGCCTGGCCGGCGCAGAGCCGCAGCAGCTCGGCCAGGTCGTCGCGCTCGATCGGCCCGATCGCCTGGGCGAACAGATGGCGGCGGAGCGAGGGATGCGCGGCGATCAGCCCGTCGACATTGCCCGCGATGCCGACCAGCACGATCTGCACCGGCGAGTGCATGTCGGTGAGCAGCTTGAGCAGCGCCGCGACGTCGTGGCGGGTCCGTTCGGTCACCACCCGGTCGAACTCGTCGACGATCAGCAGCGTGCGTTGCGAGACCGACTGGACGAACAGGGCCGCGAGCTGCTGCACGTCCATCGGCGGCGCGCCGGCGAGTGCGGCCGCCTTGTCCGGATGATGGAGCGGCAGCTCGGCGAGGAAGGGCCGGAACAGCCCGTCGATATCGGTTCCGGCGCTCGCCGAGCCATAGAGCGCGACGCAGCCCGCCTCGTCGGCAAGGTCGCCGAACACGCGCGCGAGCGAGGTCTTTCCCGATCCGCGCGCGCCGAAGATGATTGCGTGCTTGTGCTGCTTGACCACTGCGTCGACCAGCCGCGACAGCTCGCGCGAGCGGCCGGCGAGCCCGTGGCGGTCGCTCACCGGCACGGCGGTGTTGAACGCCGCGAACACGGCGTTGCGGCGGAACGCGATGCTGGGCCCGGATCCGGGCGCCCGCATCGCTACCGCCGGGCCGATCGGCACGGCCGTCTCGGGGACGGGCTCATAGTCGATCGCGGCGGGGAGCCGCCGTTCCTGCCGGGAGCTGCCGGCGAACATCGCCCGCAGCCAATACGCTACTCGCTCGGTCATACGCATCCGAGCACCTCCACTCGTTACTCAGCCCCGCCCCCGGGTCTCGCGAGCGCGTCGGCGCCCGCCCTTCAGAACTTCCTCTTCAGAACAGTTTCTCGCGGATGATCAGCACGTCCTCGGGCTGGACCGGATCGTCGAGGGTGATCTGGTCGAGCTCCTTGCCCGCGCGGCGGACGCGTATCCGCTTGGTCGATCCGGCGAGCGTGGGACCGCCGGCGAGCGCGAGCGCCTGGCGGAAGGTCTGGCCGGGCACGAAGTTGAACGCGCCGGGCTGCTGCACCTGGCCATAGACATAGACCTTCTCGGCGGTCGGGACGAACAGGATGTCGCCCGGCGCGAGCTGCCGGCCGGCGGCGCCGTTCATGTCGGCGAGCGAGATGCGGACCGGGCCGCCGCCGTCGGCTGGAGTCAGGATCACGGCATTGGCGCCGGCCGCGGTGGCGCCGCCCGCCTTCGCGACCATCGCGGCGATCGTATAGGGCCGGTCGAGCGGATAATTGCCCGCCTGCGGCACGCTGCCGAGCACGGTGACGAAGCGGCTGACGAACTCGGCGACCTCGACGCTCACCGAGGGGTTCAGCAGATAGCCGCCCTTGGTGTAGCCGGCGGCGATGATGTCGGCCAGCTCGGCGGTGGTCTTGCCCTTCGCCACCACCGGCTCGAGCATCGCGAGGCGGACCGTCCCGTCCTCCTTGATGCGCGTGGTGACCGACAGGTCGGGCTGGCCGTAGATCAGGATCTTGATCTGGTCGTTGGGGCCGAGCCGATAGTCTGTCGAAGCCGCCGGC
>CBIFVW010000152.1:0-9296 GCA_966186155.1 uncultured Sphingomonas sp. | reverse complement strand
AACTCGCCACCGCCAGCTCGCGCCCGTTGAGCGTCGCGTCGCCAACGCCGTAGACCCCCTCGTCGGTCTCGATCTTCAACGTCACGAAGTTGCGGCCGGGGCGCGTCACGACGACGCGGGCGGACGTAATCTGTGGCAAAACGGATTCCCCTCGAGTGGTCAGGCCAATATCCACTTGTCTGACCTAATGTGTCAACCTACGACAGGGCAATGAAGATCACCGGCAACAAGCTCTACCAGCGCGTGGCCGCCTCGATCACCGAGGCGATCGAGACGGGGCGCTGGTCGCCCGGTACGCGGCTGCCCGGCGAGCGCGACCTCGCCGAGGAGTACAAGGTCAGCCGGCCGACGATCCGCGAGGCGATGATCGCGCTCGAGATGCGGGGCTGGATCGAGGCGCGGCACGGTTCGGGCCTCTATGTCACCCGGCGCGAGCCCGACGGCGGCGAACGCGCCGACGCGCTCAACCTCGACGTCGGCGCCTTCGACCTCACCGAGGCGCGCATCCTGTTCGAAGGCGAGGCAGTGGCGCTGGCGGCGGTCTCGATCACCGACGAGCAGATCGCCGAGATCGAGGCGATCCTCGACGACATGGGCGCCGACGATTCGAACGATCCCGCGGTGATGGACGCCGACCGCCGCTTCCACCTCGCCATCGCCGCCGCGACCGACAATGCCGCGATCCGCAGCGTCGTCGAGTATCTCTGGGACCTGAGGACCAGGTCGCCGCTCGCCGCGAACATGTTCGCGCGTGCCAAGCGCGGCGGCATCACGCCGCGCGTGGAGGAGCACCGCCCGATCCTCGCGGCGCTGAAGGCGCGCGATCCCCAGGGCGCGCGCAATGCGATGCGCCGTCATCTGCGCGGCGTGGTCGACGACCTGCTCGAGGCGACAGAGCTCGAGGCGATGGAGCGCGCGCGGAGCGAGATCGACGCGCGCCGCGACAATGTCGCGCGGCGGCTCAAGATCGGATCGACCTAGATTGGCCTGACCAATGACGCTTCAGCCTCCCTTGGCCTCGCACAACTTCTGCCCCGTCGGGACCACATAGGCCTGGCCCGCCAGCTCGGCGGCGGTGTCGTCGAGCCATTTGCGGAACGCCCGCTCGGTCTTGGGCGCCGCGGGCTCCTGCACCCAGGCGGCGGCGAAGGCGTAGCGGATGTTCCTGGGGTCGCAGAACTGGACGTAGAGCGAATCTCCGTCGCTGCCGGTCGTCAGCGCTTCGTCGGCGGGGTAGAAGAGTGCGATGCCGAGCGCGTCCCCCGCTAGGCTCTGCTCGCCCCAGGTCGCGAAATAGCGCCATCTGCCGCGCTTGGGGCTTTCGATCCGCGTCACGTCCGGATGCAGCGTCAGCCCCGCGACCATCGCGGGAGCCTTGCCGGTCACCCGCGCCTCGACATTGGTCACGCGAGAGCCCGGGAAGATGCGGTAGGTGGTCGAGAGGTCGGCGGCGCCGCCCTCGCCGGCGAAGCCCCGGTTGTCGACCAGCACCGTCGCCGAGCGCGGCGTGTTCCACACCCGCGCGCTGATCCGGGCCGGGCCGAGCTGCGTCGCCTTGCCGCCGCGCAGCACGCCGATCCCCCCGACGCCGAGCGACTGGTTGACCTGGAAGATGTCCATCCCCCAGTCGGCGAGCGTGTGATAGTCGTCCTTGCCCATGCCGATCCGGGGCAGGATCGGATCGGGCAGGCGCTTGCCGTAGACGTCGGGCACGTTGCGCTCGTCGAGATAGAGGCGGTACGCGACCTTGTCGCTTTCCCAACCGGGACCTTCGAACGCGATCATCCCGTCATGGATCCTGTGGCCCGCGGGCACGTCGAACCGGTCGACGAGCCGGTAGCTGCCGTCCGGCTGGCGGACGTTGAGCGTCGCCTGCGGAGCAGGGGCGTCCTGCGTCGCGGCGAGCAGCAGCGGCGCGGCCGCGAGCCAGAGGACATGCTTCATCACCTTCACCTCGTCAGATCGTACACCGCGGCGCCGGCGAGCAGATACGCGCCGGTGCCGTAGAACTGGGTATCCTCGGCCCGGACCAAGTCCGGCCGGTCGCTGACCTGCTGTACCCAGCCGAGCATGCCGCTCGGCTGAACGGCCCGCTCCAGCGCGGCCCAGCCGCGCGCCACCGCCGGGAGATAGGTCCTGCGGTCGAGAAGACCAGCCTTGATGCCCCAGGCCAGGCCGTGGACGTAGAAGCCGGTGCCGCTCGATTCGTCCTGCGCGGCGGCGGGATCGGCGAGCAGGGAGGGCGGCCAATAGCCGTTCGGGCGCTGCAGCGTCACCAGCCTCGCGGCCATCTCGCGGAAGAGCCGGACATAATAGGGGCGGCGCGGATCCCTGGCGGGGATCTCGGGGATCATCCGCGCGAGGCCGGAAAAGACCCAGCCGTTGCCGCGGCTCCAGAACAGCTTCTCGCCATGCGTGCCGCGCTGGTCGAAGAAGCGGCTGTCGCGGAAATAGAGATGCTCGGACTTGTCGAACAGGAAGCCGGTGGTCGCGCGATATTCCCGGTCGGCGAAGGCGGCGTAGCGCATGTCCTTGGTCGCCTTCGCCAGTGCCCAGAGCGTCGGCGGCGCCATGAACAGCGCGTCGCACCAGCACCAGCGCGGCGTGCAGTCCGGCCCGCCGCTTCCGGGCATGGGATAGGTGAGGGTGTTCGTCCTCGGCGCGGCGAGGATGTCGTCGAAGCGCGCGCGGGCGGGCGCCAGCGCCTCGGAACCCGCGCCGTGGCGGGCGGCCCAGATCCAGGCCGCGCCGATCAGGTGATCGTCGGCATGGTAGAGCCGGTCGCCGAGCCGCCAGCCGGTCTCGCGGCCCTTGGCGAGGATCGCGTCGCGATAGCGAGGGCTCCTCGAGCGGTCGGCGAGGTGCGTGAGCGCCACCCAGAAGGCGGCCTGCTGCCAGTCGCGCGGGTTCCGGGCGCTCTCGCCGGCGCGCGGCATGTAGGAGAGGTCGTCGAGATGCGTGAGCTGCCAGTCGGCGACGCGCTCCAGCGACACCAGCACTGCGGCGCGCGAGGGAAGCGCGGGCGCCGCCGCCTCGACCGGGGGAGGGGCGAAGGCGCTCGTGGACAGGATGGCGAGCGCAGCCAGCGCCGCGGCGAGCTTCGATTTCATGCCTTCCCTCCTGCGTTCGCCGTCCTCGCGGCATCGCCCGACGATGTTGGCCGCGGCCGGCGCGAGTCAAGGTAAGGCCAATTCGGCCTGACGCTACGGCATGGCCGGGTTCCACCGGAAAACCCCTTGTTTCTGCGGGTTTGGTGGAAATTTCCTCGCTCCCGCGCCCGCGAATCGCTACATTCGGGGCATGACGACCGCCGCACGCCCCTATGAATTTCCGATCGATGTCGCGCAGGACGACATCGACTTCATGGGGCATGTCAACAATGCCTCCTACCTCAAATGGGTGCAGGCGGCGGTGATCAGCCACTGGCAGGCGCTCGCGCCCGTGGAGGCGGTGGCGCAGCACATGTGGGTCGCGCTCAAGCACGAGATCACCTATCGCCGGCCCGCCTTCCTCGACGATGACGTGGTCGCCACCGTCCTGCTCGAGAAGGTGCAGGGTGCGCGCGCCTTTTACGAGACGGTGATCCGCCGCGGCTCGGAAGTGCTGGCGGAGGTCAAGTCGAGCTGGTGCTGCCTCGACGCCGAGACGCTGCGGCCGTCGCGGCTGGCCAAGGACGTGATCGACCGGTTCTTCGTCAAGGACGCCTGAGCGCGGCGGGAGTCAGCCTTCGGGCTTCTCCTCTCCGCCCGCCATCAGGACGACTCCCTTGCCGAGCGGCGCGGCCTCGACGCTGTCGAGCTGGCGCAGCAGATCGTCGAACATGTGATCGTCGGCGACCGGGATGTGCCGCGAGAAGGTCGCGCCGAGCCGCTCCAGGTCCTGCTGGTTCAGGAAACCGATGGAGACGATGCGATCGCTGGCCAAGGCTGCTTCCCTCTCGGGGGAAGAACGGTCCTGCGCGGCAGTCGTGCCGTAGGATGGGTAATTTCTTGGAAGTTTGCGGTGAATCGAGCCGTGTACCGCCTATTCCTCGAACCGGCTCGATGCGTCCCGGTCGCGCTCGTATCGCCTCGCGAGGGGAAAGGGCGGCAGCCAGGCTTCGCGGCGGACGGTCCAGCTCTCATAGGTCGGCACGAATTGATCGGGGGCGTCCAGGGATCCCAGATTCACTTCGACCTCGTCCCCGCTGCGGGCGAAGACGGGCGAGCCGCAGCGGGGACAGAAGAAGCGCCCGGCATGGTCGCGCGTCTCGCCCTCGACCGTCACCGCGTCCTCGGGGAAGATCGCGGAAGCGCCGAACAGCGCGCCATGATGCTTGCGGCAGTCCAGGCAATGGCAAAGGCCGACCCGATAGGGGCGCCCCGACGCCACGATCCGCACATTGCCGCACAGGCAGCCGCCGGTGAAACGATCCATGGTGCATCTCCTCGACAGCGCGATATGGGCAGCCTCGAGCCGAAATGCCCGTTATCGAGCCGCTTTCGAGCGGCCGGTCACATCCGCATCGCCGCATCGCTCGCCAGCTTGTCGGCGCGCTCGTTGTCGGGGTGGCCGGCATGTCCCTTGACCCAGACCCATTCGACCCGGTGCGGCTTGGCGGCGGCGAGCAGCTCCTGCCAGAGATCGGCGTTCTTGACCGGCTTCTTGTCGGCGGTCCTCCAGCCGTTGCGGAGCCAGCCATGGATCCATTTGGTGAGGCCGTCCATCACATAGCGGCTGTCGGTCGACAGCGTCACGCGGCAGGGGCGCTTCAATGCCTCGAGCCCGCGGATCGCGGCCATCAGCTCCATGCGGTTGTTTGTGGTGTGCGCCTCGCCGCCCGAGAGCTCCTTCTCGGTGCCGCCCATGCGCAGCACCACGCCCCAGCCGCCCTTGCCGGGATTGCCCTTGCACGCGCCGTCGGTGGCGATCTCGACATGGGGAAGCTCCATCAGGCGAAGAGCCCGGCGCCGTTCGCGGCGTAAAAGTCGAGGCGGCGCATATAGGCGAGCGGGTCCTTGCGCGTGACCAGCGCGTCGGCGGGCGTGTTGAGCCAGTCCCAGGCGCGGGTGAGGAAGAAGCGCAGCGCCGCGCCCTCGGCGAGAATGGGAAGCGCGGCGCGCTCCTCGGGCGAGAGGCCGAAGCTCGCGGCATAGCCTTCGATCAGCGCACGGCCGATCGCGTCGTCATATTTCGCGCCCGCGGCGTCGAACGCCCAGGCGCCGTGCATCACGGCGAGGTCATAGGCGCGGACGTCGGTGCAGGCGAAATAGAAATCGATCAGGCCGGTGACGCGATTGCCGAGCATCAGGACGTTGTCCGGGAAGAGATCGGCGTGGATCGCGCTTACCGGCAAATGGCCGGGCCATCGCGCATGTATCCGCGCGAGCGCCTGCTGCGCCTTTTCGGTGAGGCCGGGTTCGATCTGGTCGAAGTCGTGCCCGATGCGCTCGACCAGGCCGGGCCACATACCGGCACCCATGGTGTTGAGGCGGCTCTGATCGAAATCGACGGATGCCTCGTGCATCCTGCCCATCGCCTCGGCCGCAGCGCGTGCCTGGGCCGGGGTGGGGTGGGAGACCGATACGCCCGAGAGGAACTGGATCAGGCAGGCGGGACGGCCCTCCAGTTCGTGGATCACCCGGCCTTCGCGATCGGGTACGGCGGGCGGCACCGGCAGGCCGCGATCCGCGAGGTGATCGAGCAGCGCCATGAAATAGGGCAGGTCCTCGACCGAGACGCGCTTCTCGTAGAGCGTCAGGATGAAACGGCTCTTGCTCGTGTCGACCAGATAGTTGGAGTTCTCGACGCCCTCGGCGATGCCCTTGGCCGAGACCAGCTCGCCGACGTCGAACTTTTCGAGGAAGGTCGCGAGCGCTTCGGCCGAGACCTGCGTGTAGACTGCCATCAGGCGGCTTCGAGCCCGCGGGGCAGCTTGAAGGTGACGTTCTCGGCCACCGTCTCGACCTCGCGCTCGATGACCTCGAAGCGCTCGGAAAGCTTGTCGACCAGCTCGCGGACGAGCAGCTCGGGGGCCGAGGCGCCGGCGCTGAGACCCACGGTGCCGACTCCCGCCAGCCATTCCCAGTCCAGGTCGTCAGCGCGCTGGATCAGCTTCGACGGGACGCCCTGGCGTTCCGCGACCTCGACCAGGCGGAGGGAGTTGGACGAGTTGCGCCCGCCGATGATCAGCATGAGATCGGCCGAGGACGCGATCGCCTTGACTGCCGCCTGGCGATTCGAGGTGGCGTAGCAGATGTCGTCGGCGCCCGGCGCGAGGATCGACGGGAAGCGGCGCTTGAGCACCGCGAGCGTCGCCGCGGTGTCGTCCACCGACAAGGTCGTCTGGGTGAGGAAGGCGAGGTTCTCGGGATCGGCGACCTCGACCTTCTCGGCGTCCGCCGGGGTCTCGACCAGGGTCATCGTGCCTTCGGGCACTTGGCCGAAGGTGCCGATCACTTCGGGATGGCCGGCATGGCCGATGAACAGGATGTGCCGCCCCGAGGCGACGAGCCGCTCGGCCTGGCGATGGACCTTGGAGACCAGCGGGCAAGTGGCGTCGAGATAGGAGAGCCCGCGCTCGGCGGCCTTGGCGGGCACCGCCTTGGGCACGCCGTGCGCCGAGAAGACCACGGGCACGCCGTCGGGCACCTGGTCCAATTCGTCGACGAACACCGCGCCCTTGGCCTTGAGGCTGTCGACGACATATTTGTTGTGCACGATCTCGTGCCGGACATAGACCGGCGCGCCATATTTCTCGATCGCGAGCTCGACGATGCGGATCGCGCGGTCGACGCCCGCGCAGAAGCCGCGGGGCGCCGCGATCAGCAGCTCGAGGACGGGTTTCAGGGGTTCGGCCATAATGTCCTTGTTGGGCGGCGCCAGCCCGCTCCCCCACCCCGCCTCCCATCGGCATCATGACTGGGAGGCGGGGTGGGGGAGCGGGCCGGTGCCGCCCGCCTTAGTTCTGCCGCGGCTCTACGCGATTGCTTGCACGGGCTCAACGCGGTTCCTATGGTGCGCGCCGTTTTGGGCCTCAGGTCCCGTGGTGTCGTCGAAAGGGTTTCCGTCTTGGTCCGCAAGCTCGCCGTTTTCACTCTGATCCCGCTCGCGTTGAGCGCTTGCAGCCGCACCGGCGAGATCACCGAAGGAGGCATCAGCGCGGTGCGCTCGGTCTGCCCGCGCGTGGGCATTCCGGCCGGCACCGGCGACGTCACGCTGTTCAACCCGCCGGCGAGCCGCGAGGCGACGGCGATCGACGTCAACGCAGTGCTCACCAACGTCCAGTCGACCTGCGACGACACCGGGCCCGAGGTGCGGACCAGCATCACCTTCGACGTGCTCGCCCGCCGCGCCAATGCGGATGGACCGCGCGACGTGAGCTTCCCCTATTTCGTCACCGTGGTGCGCGGCGGCACGTCGGTCACCGCCAAGCGGATCGGCCGGGTGACGGTGCATTTCGAGCCGGGCCAGCTGCGCGCCCAGACCAGCGGCACGGCGACCGCGACGGTGGACCGTGCGGCGGCGACCCTGCCCGAGGACGTGCGGCGGCGGCTGACCGAGAAGCGCAAGGCCGGCCAGGAAGCGGCGGCGATGGACCCGCTCAGCGATCCGGCGGTGCGCGGCGCGGTGCTCTCGGCGAGCTTCGAGGCGCTGGTCGGCTTCCAGCTCACCGAGGACCAGCTCAAGTACAACGTCACGCGCTAAGAGCGTTGACTCGAATCGAGGGCGCGGCCAAGGCTGCGTCCGTCGACAGGCACGCGCGGGAGAGTGTGGAGGGAAGCCTTCACCGCCGAAGGAGCAACCGCCCCGGAATCTCTCAGGCACCAGGGACCGCGCGGGCACGACACTCTGGAAAGCGAACGCGGCTTCGGCACGTTCCACCGAAGGGGTAAGCCGGGCGACCGGTGAAAGCTCTCAGGTTCCGTGACAGAGGGGGCGATGGACCGGTGCGCGAGGATTCCGCGCCGGATCGTCGAATCCTCTCGAATCCGGAGACCGCGCATGAGCCAGCAAGTCCAGGACCAGCCCCTGAGCGGCGATCCCGAAGGCGGCGAGGGCGAGGCCGCGCTCGCCAAGCTGCCGCTCGACGCATGGCACCGCGCCCGTGGCGGCCGGATGGTGCCCTTCGCCGGCTATGAGATGCCCGTCCAGTACGAAGGCATCATGGCCGAGCATCTCTGGACGCGCGCGCACGCCGGGCTGTTCGACGTCAGCCATATGGGCCAGCTGACCTTCTCGGGCGAAGGCGTCGAGGCGGCGCTCGAGGCGCTGATGCCCGCCGACATCCGGGCCGCCAAGCTCGCCCATCCGGTCTATTCGCTGCTGATGGCCGAGAATGGCGGCATCCTCGACGACCTGATGCTGACGCGCCTCGCGGAGGGTGAAGTCTACATGGTCGTCAACGGTGCCTGCAAATGGGACGACATCGCCCATTTCCGCGAGCATCTGCCCGACGAGATCGGGATCAACCACATGGAGGACCATGCCCTCCTCGCCCTCCAGGGACCGGAGGCGGTCGTCGCGCTCGAGCGGATCATGCCGGGCGTGGGCGAGCTGGTCTTCATGCAGGGCGCGGCGTTCCGGTGGCAGGGCCACGACCTCTGGATCAGCCGCTCGGGCTATACCGGCGAGGACGGGTTCGAGATCTCGATCCCGGTCGAGGGCGCCGAGGCGCTCGCCGATGCGATCACCGCCCAGCCCGAGGTCAAGCCGATCGGCCTCGGCGCGCGCGATTCGCTGCGGCTCGAGGCGGACCTGCCGCTCTACGGCCACGACCTCGGCACCGAGACCACCCCGGTCGCCGCGCAGCTCGGCTTCGCGATCAAGAAGCGCCGCCGCGAGGAGGGCGGCTTCCCCGGGCACGGCCGCATCATGATCGAGCGCGAGCAGGGGCCGATCCTGAAGCGCGTCGGCCTGGTGGTCGAGGGCCGCCAGCCGGTGCGCGAGGGGGCGGCGGTGGTCGATGCCGACGGCAACGAAGTCGGCAGGGTCACGAGCGGCGGCTTCGCGCCGACGCTGCAGAAGCCGATCGCCATGGCCTATGTGCCCGCCGCCAGCGCCGAGCCCGGCACCAGGATCACGCTTGCCCAGCGCGGCAAGATCCACTCGGCGGAGGTCGTGAAGATGCCCTTCGTCCCCCACCGCTATGTCCGAAAGGGAGCCTGAGACATGAGCCGCTATTTCACCGAAGACCATGAGTGGATCGAAGTCGACGGCGACACCGCGACCGTCGGCATCACCGACTATGCCCAGGGCCAGCTCGGCGACATCGTGTTCGTCGAAGTGCCCGAGGAGGGCCGCGCGGTCGCCAAGGG
>CBIFVW010000151.1:0-9309 GCA_966186155.1 uncultured Sphingomonas sp. | reverse complement strand
TGTCCATATGTGCCTCGGCAGGGGCGGGCGGGGCGGGATGCGCGTCGGAGGCGGGTGCCTGGTGCACCTCCGGCTCCGACGCGGCGTGCACCTCCGGTGCGGGCGCTGCATGCGCTTCCGGTTCCGGTACGGGATCCGCTTGCGGCGCCAGTGCCGGCGCTTCCTCGGCGGCATGCTCGGCGTGCGAGTCCGCGGCATGGGCGGCGGCCGCACCCGCGACGGCGCCGACGGCAGCCGCGCCGATCACCGCGGCGGTGGAATGCCCCTCGCGGGGCGCGGCCTCCGGGGCAGGCGCGGGGGCCGGCGCAACCGCCGCCTTCAGGTCGGCATTCTCGGCCTCGAGCTCGCGAATGCGCCGCGCGGCGTCGCGCAGGTCGGATTCGGCGCGGTCGCGATAGCCGGCATTCTCCAGCTCCTCGTCCATGTAGCGCTCGCGCCATTTGCGGCCGCCCGGCGCGCTCGCCATGCCCAGGAACCAGCCGGCGACCAGCGTGAGTCCCAGCGCGGCGAACTGCGTGATCGTCTGGAACGGCAATTCGTGCATCGATTCGGCCTCCCCTGTCCTAACGGGGAATTTACCGTGCGCAGAAAGCCGGCGCCACCGTAATGATCATTTGGAGATCAGCGCGTCGTTGATCGAGCAGGCTGCCGGACCGAGAATGACGATGAACAGCACCGGCAGGATGAAGAGGATCAGCGGCACGGTCATGATCGCCGGCAGGCGGGCGGCCTTTTCCTCGGCGCGCATCATGCGTTCGTTGCGGAACTCGGCCGAGAGCACGCGCAGCGCCGAGGCGAGCGGGGTGCCGTATTTCTCGGTCTGGATCATGGTGGTGACGACGCCGCGGATCGAATCGAGGTCGATGCGCTCGGCGAGGTTCTCGAACGCCTGGCGGCGATCGGTGAGGAAGCCCAGCTCGATCGCAGTAAGCTGGAATTCCTCGCCCAGCTCCGGATAGGCCTTGCCCAGCTCCTTCGCCACGCGCGCGAAGGCGGCGTCGACGGTGAGTCCCGCTTCGGCACAGATCACGAGCAGGTCGAGCGCGTCGGGCAGGCCCTTGCGGATCGCCGCGCTGCGCTTCTGGATCTTGTTCTTGAGATAGAGGTCGGGCGCCTTGTAGCTCAGGAGGAAGCTGCCGGCGACGAGGCCATAGGCCTTGAGCGGGCTCCAGTCGGCGAACATGCTGGTGCCGTAGACGAGATAGAGCATCGGCCCGCCGATCACGATCGGCAGCACGAGCCGGCCGAAGATCACCGCGACCGCGAATTCCTTCCGCCGGATGCCCGCCTGGAGCAGCTTGGTCTGCGCGGTCTTGACCTGGCTGTCCTGCAGCACCTTCATCGAGGAGAGCAGCGAGCGGATCTTGTCGGTGGTCTCGCTCTTCTGGACCAGCTTGGCGCGGCGCTTCGAAGTCGAGGCGGTGATGCCCGCCTTCAATTGCTCGCGGCGCTCGTTCAGCGCCTTGACCCGCTTCGCCATCGGATCGCGCACCGTGGTCGCGGCATAGATGGCGAGCATCACCGCGAAGGCGGCGACCGCAGCGAGGATCGTCGCGACCCAGAGGACGTCGACGCCGAGCAGCGTGGGACCGGACGGAGGGGTGCCCTGCATCGTTCAGATCTCGAAATTGACCATCTTGGCCATGATGAAGACGCCGATCCCCATCCAGACCAGCCCGCCGCCGCCCGCGATCATCAGGCGCTCGTCGGTGAAGAAGTTGGCCATGTAGCCGTTGTTGATGAACCAGATCAGCCCGAAGACGATGAAGGGCAGCGATCCGACGATCAGCGCCGAAGCCTTGGACTCCGACGACATCGCCTTGATCTTGAGCTTCATCTGCGCGCGCTTGCGCAGCACGTCGGCAAGGTTGGCGAGCGTCTCCGCGAGGTTGCCGCCGGTCTCGCGCTGGATCTGGATGGTGATGGTGAAGAACTGGAACTCGGGCGTGCCGAGCCGGTCCGCGGTCTCCTGCAGCGCCGTGTCGAGCGACTTGCCGATCTTCATCTTGTCGGAGACCGCGCGGAACTCCTCGCCCACCGGTCCCTCGACCTCCTGGCCGACCACGCCGATCGTCTCGGTGATCGGCAGGCCCGAGCGCAGGCCGCGGACGAGCAGCTCGATCGCGTCGGGGAACTTGGCGGTGAAGCGCGCCACGCGCCGCTTGATGAAGAAGCCGACGATGAAGTGCGGGACGCCGAAACCAAGGAACGCGCCGAGCGCGAGCGCCAGCCAGATCGGCGCGCCTTCGAGCCACAGGGTGACGGTGGGGACGAGCGTGAGCGCCGCGGTCGCCATCATGTACTGGCCGAGCGTCCAGGTCTGGCCGGTCATGTTGAGCCGCTTCTGGAGCAGCGCGGGATTGGGCAGGAAGCGCGCGGCGGTGAGGTCCATCTGGGTGGCGCGTGCGGCCGCCACCTTGCGCATCTGGGCTTCCATCGCGTTGGAGCCGGCGGCGCTGACGAGGTGGCGTTCGCGCAGGCTCTTCACCCGGCGCGCGCCGGCGCGCTCCGCCGACGGGCCCGAAAAGGCGAGCACCATCAGCGCGAGCACCAGGAAGGTGCCTCCACCCAGCAACATTATCGGCAGCAAATCCACGCCGCGTCCGCCTCCGAGTCCGTGACCAACGCGCAGCCTAGCCGCGCAATGGTTACTTCTTTGCCTTTACGGGCATCTTCACCTTGAGCTTGTCGAGCAGCGAGCTGCCCTTGGCCGCCTTGCCGAGCTTGGCCGGCGCGTCGTCGCGCTCGCCCGAATCGGTGATCGCGGTTATGCGCGAGGCGAGCTCGACCAGCGGCTGGAACGCCTTGTTGCCCTTGCCCACCTCGGCGACCGGCTTGCCGAGCTTGGCCGATTGCGCCGCGAGCTTGGGCTCGAAGGGCAGGAGGAAATCGATCTTGCGTTCGATCGAGCCCTCGAAGTCCTTGCGGTTGATCTCGAGCACCGCCTGCGGCTGCACCTTGTTGGCGACGACCAGCACCTGGGTCTGCGGCGCGTTCGACTTGAACCAGGAGAGGATGCGGATCGCGTCGCGCGCCGCGGCGAGCGTGAGCTCGGTGACGAGCACCGCCACCTGCACGTCGGTGATCAGGTGCGGGTGGTTGACGAGCATGCCGCGCGGCAAGTCGACCACGGTGCACTCGAACGCGGTGCGAATCTCTTCCTGCAGCTGATAGAAGGCGGCGCCGTCGGTCATGATCGGCGAGTTGATCGGGGCCTCGGCGCTGAGCACCGCCAGCCGGTCCGACGCCTTCACCATCGCGCGCTCGATGAACAGCCCGTCGATGCGGCTCGGATTCTCGATCGCGTCGGTCAGGCCGCGGCCGGGCTCGAGGTCGAGCGCGAGCGCGCCGGTACCGAAATGCACGTCGAGGTCGAGCAGCGCCGCGGTGCGGCCGTGCCGCTCGCCGATCAGCCAGGCGAGCGAGGTTGCCAGCGTCGAGGCGCCGACGCCGCCACGCGTGCCGATCACCGCCACCGCGCAATGCGGCCGGTCGTTGGTCGGATCGGCGAGCTTGGGGGCGTTGAGCGCCGCCTGGGCGTGCGCGAAGGTGTCGCGCAGCGCGTCGGGGTTGAGCGGCTTCAGGAGATAGTCGTGGATGCCGCTCGCGAGCAGGTCGCGATAGAGGCGCACGTCGTTGACCTGGCCCGATGCGATGACGACGGTGCCCGGCTCGCACACCTCGGCGAGCGCGTTGATGTCGTTGAGTGGATCGCCGCTCTCGGAGAGATCGACGAACAGGATGTTCGGGCTGGCCGACACCGACAGCGTCTGCACGGCGTTCCTGAGGCCGCCCTTGTTGACCTTCTCCGGCGACCAGCCGAGCTCGACGGCGATCGGACGGAGCACTTCCGCCGTCGTCTCGTCGCAGACAAAGGCCACGAACGGATCGCGATGCCCGGTGCGGGCGGGGTTGAAGGGCGCGTTCACTTGGGCGTGCTCCCGCCGGCGTTGAGAGTGGTGCCGCCGGCGCCGGTCGGCGCCGCGGCGCGCATCGCGCCGATCGCCTTGGCGGCTCGGGTCGGGTCGCTGGTGGACGAGCCCGGCGCGCCGCGGACCAGGTCGCCCGGATCGGCGACCATCGCGGCGAGATTGCTGTTGGTGGCGCAGCCATAGTTCGAGCTGGTGCTCGCCGAGAAATCGGTGCCGCCGCTGCGCGAGAAATCGGGGCAGCCCAGCACCGAGGCGGTCATCCGCGTGACCACGACGCGGACCGTGCCCGGCGCGATCTGACCGACGGTGACCGGTGCGCTGTCCGAGAGCAGCAGGCCGTAGCGGCCGGCGAGCGTCGCTACCTCGCTGCGCGCGACGGTGCCGCCGGCGCCGTCGTCCACGGCGACGCGATCGCCGTAGCGCAGGTCCATCGACGCCATCCAGCCGGCGAGCCGCTGGCTTTCGCCCGGCGCCAGGCCATAGCCCGAGGTCTGCAGATCGAGGACATAATCATTGCGCTGGACGACCGGCTGATAGACCGGGTCGACGCCGCCATTATAGGTGCCGCAGGCGCCGAGCAGCAGCGCCGGGGCGAGGAGCAGGGGAGTGAAGCGCGGGAACACAAGCGGTCTCCTCTCGAGCGTCGTCAAAAGCCGAAGCCGGGCGCGGCCGCGCCCTTTTTCTGCTTCTTGGTCGGGTTGGGTTGCGTGGGCGTCGCCTTGGGCCGGTCCTGCGCTGGGGCGGGCGTCAGCGGTGCCGGCGCCACCGCGCCGACCGTCGGCTGCGCGCTCGACGGCGCCATGCTCGGCTTGGGCCGGTCGCCGCCGCTGGTGCCGCCGCCGAGCTTGCCCATGAAGATCCGGTCGAAGTCGTTCGGCGCCTTGTAGCCGTCGGTCGGCAGGACGATGTCGTTCGCGTTGACCGGCTTCACCAGATAGGGAGTGATCACGATCACCAGCTCGGTCTCGTTGCGCTGGAAGCCGTTCGAGCGGAACAGCGCGCCGAGGATCGGCACGTCGCCGAGGCCCGGCGTCTTGCTGATGCTGTTGTTGTGCGAGTTCTGCAGCAGCCCGCCGATCACCATGCTCTCGCCCGAGCCGAGCTCGACCGTGGTCTCGCTGCGGCGCGTCGTGAGCGCGGGGATGGTGAGGGTCCCGATCGTCACCGCGCCGGCCGAGGACAGCTGGGAGACTTCCGGGCGCACGCGCAGCGAGATGCGGCCGTCGGCGAGCACCGTCGGGGTGAAGGCGAGGCTCACGCCATATTGCTTGTATTCGACCGTGGTGGTGCCGAGCGCCTGGGAGATCGGGATCGGGATCTCGCCGCCCGCCAGGAAATTGGCGGTCTCGCCCGAGAGCGCGGTCAGGTTCGGCGTGGCGAGCGTGGTAACCTGCCCGATCGTCTCGCCGAGATCGATCGCCGAGAGGATGTCGAGGCCGAACAGGCGGCCGGCGAGGCCGATCGTGCCGTTCTCGGCGCCCTTGGTGATGTCCGAGATCGACGTCGCGCGCGGGTTCACGAACTGGCCCGTCGAGGGGTCATAGGGGCCCGAGATCGTGCCGCCGGTCGGCAGCGGAACGGTCGCGACCGGATATTTGGCGAGGTCCGCCGCAGTGAACGAACCCGGGCTGCGGCCCTGGGCGAGTCCGAACATGAACCCGCCGGTATTGTCCTTGGTCGCGAAATTGACTCCGACATTCTTGATGAAGCTGCGGCTGACCTCGGCGAAGCGCACCTGCAGGTTCACCTGCAGCGGCGTCGCGGTCTTGAGCCGGTTGATCACGAAATATTTGAGCTGCGCCGCCGGGTCGCTGATGTTCACTCCCGGGTTGAGCAGGCCGAGAACCAGGCGCTGCGCCTGCTCGCTGTCCTGCGGCGACTTCACCGTGCCGTTGAGGACCGCGATTTGGCCGACCGTGGTGACCGATATGTCGGCATCGGGCATCGCCGCGCGGAGCATGCGGTCGAGCGAAGTGAGGTTCTGGCCCACGCGGACATTGGTGGCATAGACCACCGCTCCGCTCGCGCTCGTCGCGAACACCGTCGCCTCGCCGAACTCCTTGCCGAACAGGTGGATCTGGCGCGGATTGTTGACATAGACGTCGGCCACGCCGGGGTTCGACGTCCAGACGCTCGCGACATTGGCCGGCAGCGTGATCAGCTCGCCCTGGCCGATCGAGAGCTGCACCTCGCCCGTCGGACGCTGGGTGCCCGAGGGCAGGTTGGCGACGCCGGCGGTGCGGCGGACCTTCGCGGTCTGGGCGAAGCCCGTGGCCGGCGTGCCGGCGATGGCCGCCGACACGATGACGGCGACGGACCGCCTCAGGAGAAGCTTGCGACTCATTTCAGTTCTTCCCCCCCAGAGGAACGGCGGTCTCGGCATTGCCGCGAACGATGGTGATGACCGGGCCGCGCGGCGTGGGAGCGGCGCCCGGGAAGCCTGAAGCGGGCGGCGCGCCCGGAGTCGTGCCCTCGCGCGGCTTGGCCGGCACGGTGCTGCGCTGGAAGCGCGACACGTCGGCGCCGGTGGCGAAGGTGCTGCGGCCGTCCACCGGTCGCGCGGCGACCCGGGCCAGCATTTCCTTTTCCTTCTTGGGATCGCCGTCCGCCGGCACCTCGACCTCGCCATTGGCGATCGCTTCCTCGAGGTCGCCCTGGTTGTCGGCGATCGAACGCAGCGACAGCGAGAGCGTGCCGATCGTCTGCGCCACCGCGATCTTCTCGGCGATCTTCGGCGTCGCCTCGACGGTGACGGTCGAATAGGTGTTGACGATGGTGTTGCCCTTGTCGTCGGTCTGCTTGTCGGTCTTCTGGTCGGTGGCGAGCACGCGCAGGTTGCGCATCACCGTCTCCGAGGCCTTGAGCGGCGGGCCGTCGCCGCCGCCGGCGACCGACTGGGTGAGAATGAGGTCGACTCGGTCGCCCGGGAAGACGAAGCCCGCGACCGCGCTCTGCGCCGAGACCGGCACGGTGACCGCGCGCATGCCGGCACCGAGGGCGGCGGCGAGGAAGCCGCGATCGCCCGGCTTGACCAGCGCGCCCTGCGTCACCGGCTGGCCGGCGGGGATCGGGAAGCGGACGACGGTGCCCTGCAGCTTGGCGGGCTCGCTCTCGCCGCGCACGAAATAGGCACCCTCGACCAGCTCCTTGGGCCAGGGTCGGAATTCGAGCGACTGCGCATCGAGGATGGTGCCCACCGGCAGCTGGCGCTTTGCGACGAGCACCTCGGTGGTGTTCACCGGCGCGGCGGCGCTTGGCGCGGCGCCGGCGGTGGGCGCGGGCGCGCCGACCATCAGGTTGCGTGCCATGAAGGCGGTGATCGCAGCGACGACCAAAGCGCCGACGAGCAGGATCAGCTTGCGTGCATCCATTTCGCTATCCAAGCCTTCTCAAACGTGCCGGCAGTTTTTGCCCCGGCGTTAAGCATCATCCGAACTGGTTAAAAATCGGTTCGCGAAGAACCAGCAGCCCCGCGATCGCGATCGCGACGCCATAGGGGATCTCGAGCGGCGGACCGCTGCGGCGCCGAAACCGCTTCTCGGCGATCAGCATCAGCGTCACGCCGCCGCCGATCAGCGACATCAGGATCAGCATCCAGAGAAGCGGCTGGACCGGCAGCCACAGCGCCAGCGCGCCGATCAGCTTGACGTCGCCGCCGCCCATCTGCCCGAGCGCGAAGGCTCCCGCGAAAAAGGCGAACACGACCAGCGCCACGCCGACCTGCACTGCGATGTCGGGCCAGAGCGCCAGACCGTTCGCCCACCACCAGGCCGGCGCGAGCAGCGCGATCGCGGCATTCTTCCAGTTCGCGATCTCGCGGGTGCGCGCATCCTGGATGCCCGCCGAAACGAGCAGCAGCGCGAGCGCGCACAGCAGCAAGGTGACAAACCACTCCCCCATGGCGCCAAATCTCTAGACGGAACCACTTATCAAACCGTAACCAAGCCCCATGGGAGAAAACCTAGGCATCCGCCGCTCGATCCCCGCCGGCGCCCGCGTGCACTATTGGACCGCGCCCGACGGCCGGCAGCTCCGCGCCTTCGCCTGGCCCGCCGAGACGCCAAGGCCGCGGGGCTCGATCCTGTTCCAGGGCGGGCGGGGCGACGTCTTCGAGAAATATCTCGAAGCCTTCGCGCACTGGCACGGCCAGGGGTGGACGATCACCTCGTTCGACTGGCGCGGCCAAGGCGGATCGGGACGGCTGACCCCCGCCGCCAATTGCGGGCACATCGAGGATTTCGGCGAGTTCATCGCCGATCTGCGCGCCTTCTACGAGGATTGGGAGGCGGCGACTCCGGGCCCGCACGTCGTGATGGGGCATTCGATGGGCGGGCATCTCGTGCTGCGTGGCCTCGTCGAAGGCGCGATCCGGCCGGACGCGGCGGTGCTGATCGCGCCGATGCTCGGCGTGAAGAGCGCGTTCGGTCCCCTGGCCGAGCGGATGGCGCGAATCCTGGGCGGCGTCGGCAACAGCGCGCGGCCGGCGTGGAAGGGCAACGAGAAGCCCTATACCACCGAGACGCGCGAGAACCTGCTCACCCATGATCCCGATCGCTATGCGGACGAGCTCTGGTGGCAGGAACGGCAGCCCGAGATCGTCACCGGCCCGCCGAGCTGGCGCTGGGTGATCGAGGCGTTCAAGTCGATGCGCGAGCTCGCCGCCAATCCGCGGCTCAGGAAGATGCAGGTGCCGGTGCTCGCCTTGGTCGCCAAGGCGGACGGGCTGGTCGACGCGCGCGCGGCGCTCAGGCTCGTGCCCAGGCTCCCGGACGCGCGCATCGTCACCTTCGGCAAGGAAAGTGCGCACGAGATCCTCCGCGAGGCGGACAAGGTGCGCAACCGCGCGATCGGCGAGATCGACCTGTTCCTCGCCGCGCGCGCGCAGCAGCGCTGATGCGCTACGACATCGCCATCGTCGGCGCGGGGATCGCGGGCGCGAGCCTCGCCGCCGAGGTGGCGCCGCACGCGCGCGTGCTGCTGCTCGAGGCCGAGGACCGGCCCGGCTACCATTCGACCGGCCGTTCGGCCGCCTTCTGGTCGGAAACCTATGGCGGCCCGGACGTCCAGCCGCTCACCACCGCCTCGGGGCCGCTGCTCGCGGCGGGCGGCTTCCTCGAGCCATTGGGCACGCTCCATATCGGCCGCGCCGGCGATGCCGCCGCGATCGACGCATTGCTGGCCGAGTTCGCGGGGAGCGGCGTCGCGCTGGCGAAGGTCGATCCGCGCGCGATGGTCCCGGGGCTGCGCCCCGAATGGACGCTCGGCATCCATGAACCGAGCTGCGCCTATATCGACGTCGGCGGGCTGCACGATCTATGCCTAGCGACCGCAAGGCGAGCCGGCGCCGAGGTGAAGCTGTCGGCCGGGCTGGAGGCGG
>CBIFVW010000150.1:0-9354 GCA_966186155.1 uncultured Sphingomonas sp. | reverse complement strand
CCCCTTACCCAGACCGACCGCGAGGCGATGCTCGCGACGATCGGCGCCAAGTCGATCGACGACCTGTTCGTCGACGTGCCCCAGTCCGCCGTGCTCGACGGGCCGATCCATGGGCTGCCGCTCCACGCCAGCGAGCTCGCGGTCGAGCGCCACATGGCGGCGCTGGCGCGGAAGAACCTCGCCGCGGGCGACGCGCCCTTCTTCATCGGCTGCGGCGCCTATCGGCACCATGTGCCGTCCTCGGTCGACCATCTCATCCAGCGCGGCGAGTTCCTGACCGCCTACACGCCCTACCAGCCCGAGATCGCGCAGGGCACGCTGCAGATGATGTTCGAGTTCCAGAGCCAGGTCGCGCGGCTGCTCGGCTGCGACGTCGCGAACGCGTCGATGTACGACGGCTCGACTGCCTGCTGGGAAGCGATCGTGATGGCGCGGCGCGTCACGCGGCGGGGCAAGGCGATCCTCTCGGGCGGGCTCCATCCGCACTATGTCTCGGTCGCTCGGACCATGGCGAAGTTCACCGGCGACCAGCTCGTCACGGCGCTGCCCACGCTGTCGCCGGCGCCGGATACCGACGACCTGATCGCGCAGATCGACGACGACACCTCGTGCGTCGTGGTCCAGTATCCCGACATCCTCGGCCGCATCGCCGACCTTTCCAAGCTCGCCGAGGCCGCGCATGCCAGGAAGGCGCTGCTCGTCGCGGTGGTCACCGAGCCGGTGGCGCTGGGCGCCTGTCGGTCGCCGGGCGAGATGGGCGCGGACATCGTGGTCGGCGAGGGGCAGTCGATCGGCGTCGGCTTGCAGTTCGGCGGGCCCTATGTCGGCCTCTTCGCCTGCTCGGAGAAGCTGGTCCGCCAGATGCCCGGCCGCCTCTGCGGCGAGACCGTCGACGCCGAGGGCAAGCGCGGCTTCGTGCTGACGCTCTCGACCCGCGAGCAGCATATCCGCCGCGAGAAGGCGACGTCGAACATCTGCACCAGCTCGGTGCTGTGCGCGCTCGCCTGGTCGATCCACATGACGCTGCTCGGCGAGAAGGGGCTGCGCCAGCTCGCGGCCGTGAACCATGCCGGTGCCGGTGCCGCTGCCGACCGGCTCGCGCAGGTGCCGGGGGTCGAGCTGGTCACGCCGACCTTCTTCAACGAATTCACGCTGAGGCTGCCGAAGGAGGCGCGCCCGGTCGTCCGCACGCTGGCGGAGCGGGGAATCCTCGCCGGCGTCTCGCTCGGCCGCCTCTATCCGGGCGCCGCGGACCTCGCCAACGGCCTCGTCCTTGCGGTCACCGAAACCACCACGAAGGAGGACGTCGAGACGCTTGCCTCCGCGCTCCAGGAGGTGCTGGCATGACGATCAACCAGAGCGGCTGGCGCCCCACCACTCCGCAAGCCGGCGACGCCAGCACCGCCACCTTCACCGGCAACCGCGCGCTGATGCTCGAGGAGCCGCTGATCTTCGAGATCGGCTCGACCGAGACCACCGGCGTCGATTTCGGCGAGGCGCCCGCGGCCAAGTCGCGCCTCGGCGGGCTCGAGCGTTCGCGCGAGATCGGCCTGCCCGGGCTTTCCGAGCCCGAGACGGTGCGTCACTATACCCGCCTCAGCCGCCAGAACTACGCGATCGACCTCGGCCTGTTTCCGCTCGGATCGTGCACGATGAAGCACAATCCGAGGCTCAACGAGCGCGTCGCGCGCATGCCGGGCTTCGCCGACATCCATCCGCTCGCGCCGGTGGACACGGTGCAGGGCGCACTCGAGGTGATCGACCAGCTCGCGCACTGGCTGATCACGCTCACCGGCATGCACGCCGTGGCGATGAGCCCCAAGGCGGGCGCGCATGGCGAGCTCTGCGGCATCCTGGCGATCCGCTCGGCGCTCGAGGCCAAGGGCGAGGGGCATCGCAAGATCCTGCTCGTGCCGACCAGTGCGCACGGCACCAACCCCGCCACCGCCGCCTTCGCCAATTTCACGGTGGAGGACATCCCCGCGACCGAGGACGGCCGTGTCGATCTGGAGGCGCTGAAGGCGCGGCTGGGGCCGGACATCGCCGGGGTGATGATCACCAATCCCAATACCTGCGGCCTGTTCGAGCGTGACATGAAGGCGATCTCGGACGCGGTCCACGCGGCCGGCGGCTATGTCTATTGCGACGGCGCCAACTTCAACGCGATCGTCGGACGGGTCCGCCCGGGCGATCTCGGCGTCGACGCGATGCACATCAACCTCCACAAGACCTTCTCGACTCCGCATGGCGGCGGCGGGCCAGGCTCGGGCCCGGTGGTGCTGTCCGCGGCGCTGGCGCCGTACGCGCCGCTGCCCTTCGTCGAGAAGACCGCCGAGGGCTTCCGCCTCGTCGAGGAGGAGACCGCGGGCGAGCATCATGCCGGCACCTTCGGCCGCATGACCGCCTTCAACGGCCAGATGGGCATGTTCACGCGTGCGCTGACCTATATCCTCAGCCATGGGGCCGACGGCCTCAGGCAGGTCGCCGAGGATTCGGTGCTCAACGCCAATTACATCCTGCGCTCGATGGAGGACGTGCTCGACGCGCCCTTCGCCAAGTTCGGGCCGTGCATGCACGAGGCGATCTTCTCGGACGAGGGCTTCCCCGAAGGCGTCTCGACGATCGACGTCGCCAAGGCGCTGATCGACGAGGGCTATCACCCGATGACGATGTACTTCCCGCTGGTGGTGCACGGCGCGATGCTCGTCGAGCCCACCGAGACCGAGAGCAAGGCGACGCTCGACCAGTTCATCGGCGCCTTCCGCTCGGTCGCGGCGCGCGCGAAGAACGGGGACCCGACGGTGAAGACCGCGCCCCACTTCGCCCCGCGGCGGCGGCTCGACGAGACGCTCGCGGCAAGGAAGCCGGTGCTGGCGTGGAAGGCGCCGGAAGAGGCAAAGGCGGCGGAGTGAGGCATGGAAGCCCCTTCCCTTCAAGGGGAGGGGCTTTTCAGGGTGTCAGATCCAGCGCCGCACGCTGGCCTTGTAGGCGAGGTACGGCTCGCCGAACTTGCCGGCGAGATAGGCTTCCTCGCGCTCGATCACTTCCTTCTGGACCACGATGATCAGCGGAACGAGAAGCAGCAGCACGGTCAGGCTGTCGAGCCACAACGCGACGCCGGCATAGAGCAGCGCCATGCCGAAATACATCGGGTTGCGTGTCCAGCGATAGACGCCCTCGGTGACGAGCGCCGAGGAGCGCTTCCACGGCTTTACCTCGGTTCCCGCGCGGTGAAACAGGTTCGCGGCGGAGAACATGATGCCGATGCCGAGCAGCGCGAGGCAGCCCCCCAGACCGCGCTCGGTCGAATGGCTCAGCGGCAGATCGGGACTGCCGATCAGCTTGCCGAGCACGATCCCGGCGAGCAGCGTGCCGAGAAAGGCGAAGGGCGGCGGGAACTTCACGCGGGCGCTGTCGTCGTCGATGTCCATGCTTCCTCCGCTGCCCCAATGCGCGCGCCGCTGCAACGGGCTTGTCTTTGCGCGTGTAGTATCGAACAAAGACACCCATGAGTCACGCGCCTGCCCAGGCGAGCTGGATCAGCTTCGCCGTCTCCGCCGTCGTCATCCTCGTCGTGCTCGGGCTTCGCATGCGCCGGATGCGCCGCGAACGGCCGCTCAGGATCGAGCGGCTGTGGATCATCCCCGCCATCTATCTGTGCGTCGCCGGCTATATGTTCTGGCGCGCGCCGCCGGCGGGAACGATCTGGGCGGTCTGCATCGTCGGGCTCGTCGCAGGCGCCGCGCTCGGCTGGCAGCGCGGGCGGCTGATGCGGATCACCGTCGATCCTGCGACCCATGCGCTCTCGCAAAGGGCCTCGCCCTGGGCGATGCTGTTCATCCTCGCGCTGATCCTGGTGCGGACCGCGGTGCGCCAGGCGGCGATGATGGGCGGCGCGCGCTTCCATGTCGACGTCACTGCGGTGACCGACGTGCTGATCGCCTTCGCGCTCGGCCTGCTCGCGGCGCAGCGGCTCGAAATGTATCTGCGCGCCCGCCGCCTGCTCGACGAAGCGCGCGCGGCGTGAAGCGTCACGCGCCGGCAACCGAGCGCAATCGCGAACCGATTGCGGCGGTGCTCGCCGAAACGCTGCCCGCGCGCGGCCGGGTGCTCGAAGTGGCGAGCGGCACCGGCGAGCATTGCGCCTTCTTCGCGGAGCATTTCCCCGGCCTCGTCTGGCAGCCGAGCGATCAGGAGGCCGAGGCGCGGGAGTCGATCGCCGCATGGTGCGAGGGGCTGGCGAACGTGCTGCCGCCGATCGCGCTCGACGCGGCGGAAGGGAGCCTGCCTGCGGCGGACGCGATCCTCTGCGTCAACATGGTCCATATCAGCCCCTGGGAAGCGACTTTGGGGCTGATGGCGGGAGCGGGCAGGGCGCTGCCGGCCGGCGGACCGCTGATCCTCTATGGTCCCTATCGGCAGCGGGGCGTCGAGACGGCGGCGTCGAACGAGGCCTTCGAGCTGTGGCTCAAGGAGAAGGACCCGCGCTTCGGCCTGCGCTTCGTCGAGGACGTCGCCGAGGAGGCGGCGGCGAACGGCCTCTCGCTCGATCGGATCGTGCCGATGCCGGCCAACAACCTGACCCTCGTGTTCCGCCGTAGCTGAGCTTTAAGCCGTTGTTAAACGGTCCGCGGCAGGCTCCGCGCCGGGCGGGAGGAATGATGGCGACCAGATTCACCCAATATCGGGCGGTAGCGCCGGCGCTCGTCGAGCACCGGGCGGCGGAGCGTCATCGCATCCTCGTGACTCGCGCGACCGTGCGCAGGAAGGGCGACGCCCCGATCGAGGCGATGCTCCACGACCTCTCGGTCTATGGCTGTCGCCTCGCCTGCCGCACCGGCCATGGCGCGGGCGACCGGCTGTGGCTCCGGTTCCGGGACGAGCTTCCGGTGGCCGCCACCGTCGTGTGGAACGACGGCGATCATATCGGCTGCCGCTTCGACGCGCCGATCGAGCGTAGCCTGGTGCGCTCGCTGACTTTGGTGATCTGCTAGAATCCGATCACATTTGCCCGCGTGAAGCGTTCGGCCTCGCTGGAGGTCAGCATCCGCCGGTCCGACCCCGCCGGGCCTGCACCGGGTCCGCGATTGCCGAATTCGAACAGCCGCGCCTCGGGCGGGGTGAGGCGGCGTTGCTCGCCCTCCGGTCCTTTGTATCCCATCCAGGTCCAGCCCTCGCGGCGGATATGCGCGTCGAGCCAGCAATGGAGGAACACCGCCTGGCCGGTGAGCGCCATGTTGCCGCCTGCGCGCCACGGGCGGCCGAGCCAGGTCGAATTGGCGGGCACGCCGGGCTCTCGGCTCACGCGGCAGCGGGAGAATATCAGCCCGAACTCCTGTGCGGCGGGCGTGCTGGGCGCGGCGACGAAGCCGAAGCTCTCGGCGTCCGGAACGAAGCGCGTGACGATCTCGCACCCTTCGAACCACGCCGCGGCGCCGCCGAAGATGAAGTCGACTCCGCCCACGATCCTGCAGCCGGTCACCAGCGACCGGGCCTGGACGTAGAAGGTGTCCTGATAGCCGAGCAGCGTGCAGCGATCGACGATCGTCTTGTCCGCCTCGCGGCCGATCGCGAGCGCAACTGCCTGCGCGCCGTTGCCTGCGCTGTCGCGCTTGGCGCCGATATAGTCGAAGCTGTTGCGGATCGTGAGGCCCCGCAGCGTCGTGCCCGGCGCGGTGAGAGTGAGCGTGCCCGAGCCGCCGGTGCCCCAGGTGCCGCCGCCGGGCTTGGGCGTGCCGCTGGCGGTGCCGTATTCGAGGATCGTGCCGGGGCCGCTGCCCTCGATCGTGACGTTGGGCGCGCGGATCACGAGCTTCTCGGTGAGCGTGCCGGGCTTGACCAGGATGCGGAACGGCCGCCCGCCCGCCGCCTCGGCTTTGGCCAGCGCTGCGCCGAGCGTGTCGGTGCGCGGATCGACCACGGCGTCCCAGCGCTCCTCGGCGCGGGCCGCGAGGGGCAGCGCCAGCGTGCCGGCGAGGAAGGCGCGGCGGCCGGTCACCATCGGTAGTTGAAGCTCGCGCTGATCCGTCTGGCGCTGCCCGAACCGGGCGGGACCTCGTGGCGGAGCCAGCTCTCCCAGAGCAGCACCGTGCCCGGCTCGGGCGCGATCTCGACGAAGCTCTTCAGCATCTCGGGCGCATCGTCGCGGCGGGGCGGCGCGGCCATCATCATCGCGAGGCGCGGGTCCTCGAGCTTGAGGCCGCGCGCCCCTGGCGGCAGCGCGATGTAGACGGTACCGGAGACGATGCTGTGCGGGTGGATGTGCCCACTATGCCCGCCCTTGCCATCCAGGACGTTGACCCAGAGGCTGTCGAGCTTGAGCTTCCGGCCGCCGAGATCAAAGGCGCAGGCCTGGGCGAAGCGGGCGACGTGCTTGTCGAGCAGGCGCTTCAGGTCGGCGAAGTTGGGATCGCGGACCGGCAGGTCGTCGAGCGAGGCGTAGCTCGTATAGCCGCGATAGCCATGCTCGCGGCACCAGCGCCGTCCGGCCGCATCGTCCTCGGCAAGCTGGAGGCAGGATTGCTCCAGCGCCTCGACCAGCGCCGGATCGCCCAGCGGCTCCTGGTAGAGCAACGAGGCGAAGAGCGTGCGCATCAATAGGCGCGCGCGACCAGGATCCGCTCGACCGCGGGCCGGCCGGTGAAGATGCACGGTCCCGTTGCCGGCGCGGCGTCGCCGGCAACGTTGCGGAAGGTGAGCTTCAGCGCCTTCAAGCGCTCGACGACCTGGTCGAGCTCGGCACCAGTGGGTCGCGCCCATTCGACTTCGACCCAGCCGGGCTTGTCGCCCTCGAACGCCTTCTCCAGCGCGGCGAAGTCGCTGACGTCGCGGGCGATGCTGGCTTCCATCCGCGCCTTGGCCTCGGCGAAGAGCGCCGCCTGGATGCTCTCGAGCATCTGCGCCGCCTCGTCGACGAACTGGCCGCGCGCCAGGATCGCGCTGTCGAGCTTGCCGTCCTCGCGATAGAGCCGGTCGCGGCGGAGCACCGAGACGTTGCCGCCGGCGACGTCGCGCCCGCCGACCTCGATCACGATCGGCGCGCCCTTCTTGACCCAGCCCCAGCGCTTGGCCGCGGCCTTGGCGGGCTTGAGGTCGAGCAGCGCGCGCACCGGCTCGCCGAACGCCGTGAACACCGAAAGCTCCTGCTGGAGCGTCCTGCAATATTCGACGATCTCCGCGTCCTCGGGCTGGTCGCGCAGCATGGGGACGATCACGATCTGCCAGGGCGCGATGCGCGGGGGCACGCGCAGCCCGTCGTCGTCGCCATGGACCATGATCACGCCGCCGATCATCCGGGTCGAGACGCCCCAGCTCGTCGTCTGCGCGAGCTCGAGCCCGCCCTGGTCGTTCTGGAAGCGGATGTTCTGCGCGCGGCTGAACGTAGTGCCGAGGAAGTGCGAGGTCCCCGCCTGGAGCGCCTTGCCGTCCTGCATCATCGCTTCGATCGAATAGGTCGAGACCGCGCCGGGGAAGCGCTCGTTCTCGGGCTTCTCGCCGGCGACCACCGGCATCGCCAGGCAATCCTCGGCGAAGCTGCGATAGACTTCGAGCATGCGCAGCGTCTCCTCGCGCGCCTCCGCCTCGCTGGCATGGGCAGTATGCCCCTCCTGCCAGAGGAATTCGGAGGTGCGCAGGAACATGCGCGTGCGCATCTCCCAGCGGACGACGTTCGCCCATTGGTTGATCAGCACGGGCAAGTCGCGCCACGACTGGACCCAGCGCGAGAAGGCGGCGCCGATCACCGTCTCCGAGGTGGGGCGCACGACCAGCGGCTCCTCGAGCTTCGCCTCGGGATCCGGGACGAGCCTTCCGTCCTTCTGGATCAGCCGATGGTGCGTGACGACCGCCATCTCCTTCGCGAAGCCGTCGACATGCTCGGCCTCCTTCTCGAAATAGGAGAGCGGGATGAACAGCGGGAAATAGCAATTCTCGTGGCCGGTCGCCTTGATGCGATCGTCGAGCAGACGCTGGATGCGTTCCCAGATGCCATAGCCCCACGGCCGAATGACCATGCAGCCGCGCACGCCGCTCTCCTCGGCCATGTCGGCTTCCGAGATGACGGCCTGGTACCATTGCGCGAAATCGGCGTCGCGCGTGACGGGGAGGGCGTGCTTGATCATGGCGCTGCCTCTAGGGTCTGTACTCGATGCCCGCAATGGCCGCGAAAGGCCGGGCCATGTGCGGAATCGCACATTTCCACGCGATTCCGTGCGGATCGCGCCCGTCGTTCCTATGCTTCAATCATGCCGGGCTTGTCCGGGCGTCCAGCGTGCCGCAAAGCGGCGCGACGAAGGGAGACGATGGCGAGCGATCAGATATACAAGGGCCTCGCGCTCCGCCTGTTCGCGATCGCCTGCCTCGCGACGATGTCGGCGCTGATCAAGCTCGCCGAAGCGCGCGGGGCCGGGCTCGTCGAGACGATGTTCCACCGCCAGCTCTGGGCGGTGCCGCTGGTGACCGCCTGGGTCGCGGCGGGGCCGGGGCTGGCGTCGATCCGCACCACGCGCTTCGGCGCGCATGTCGCGCGGACGGCGGTGGGCCTGACCGGCATGGTCTTCACCTTCGGATCGGTGCTGCTGCTGCCGCTGGCCGAGGCGACCACGCTGCAGTTCACTGCGCCGATCTTCGCGACGATCCTCGGCGCGCTGGTGCTCCGCGAGCATATCGGCTGGCACCGCTGGGGCGCGGTGGTCGTAGGGTTCGCGGGCGTGCTGATCGTCGCCCAGCCGGGGAGCGGGCATTTCCCGCTCTACGGTGCCGTGGTGGGGCTGATGGCGGCGCTGTTCGTGGCGATCGTCGCGATCGTGCTCCGCCAGATCGGCCGGACCGAGAGCGCGGGCACGACGGTCTTCTGGTTCTCGGTTCTGTCGGTGCCGCCGCTGGGCCTGGCCTATCTTTTCCAACTCCAGCCGCACGACTGGGGCACCTGGGCGATTCTGATCGGCATCGGGCTGGTCGGCGGCGTGGGGCAGCTCGCGCTCACCGGCGCGGTGCGGTTCGCGCCGGTCTCGGCAGTGGTGCCGATGGATTATTCGAGCCTGATCTGGGGTACGCTGTACGGCTGGCTGCTGTTCGGCGTATGGCCGACGGCCTGGACCTGGATCGGCGCGCCGGTGATCATCGCGAGCGGGCTCTACATCGTCTGGCGCGAACGGACGCGGTCGCAAGTGAAGCTGGCCGAGGCGATGGGGGAGAGCGAGGTGGTCTAGGGGCTTAGCCCTCCAGCAGCTTCCCCACCCGCTCCTCCATTCCCGCATCGCCGTGCAGGCCGAGCTTGCTCCGCCGCCAGAGCACGTCCTCGGCCGTGCGCGCCCCATAGGGGTCGCGCCAACAATAGATAACGATTGGAGTAAA
>CBIFVW010000149.1:0-9360 GCA_966186155.1 uncultured Sphingomonas sp. | reverse complement strand
GGCGGGGTGAACATGGATTCGCTCAACGTCATCGGGAAGACGAAGGACTTCGTCCTGGTCGGCGCCGGCAAGTCCGAGCTCGAGGACCTAGTGAAGCCCTATGTCGCCGCCGAAAGCCGCGTGATCGTGGCCGAACCGCGGCCGGAGGCGGGCGGCTATTATCGCTCTGACCATTTCAGCTTCGCCAAATTGGGGGTGCCGATGCTCTATGGCGAGAGCGGCGACGACTTGGTCGATGGCGGCAAGGAGGCCGGCAAGAAGGCCGCCGAGGACTATACCCAGAAGCGCTATCACAAGCCGCAGGACGAATATGACGCGGGCTGGGACTGGAGCGGCGCGGTCTCGGACCTCACCATCTACTACAAGCTCGGCCGCGCACTGGCCGATGGCGCGGGCTGGCCCAACTGGTACTCGAATGCCGAATTCCGCGCGGTCCGCGACAAGTCTCGCGCGGGGCAGTGAAGGGCAGTAAGGGGCGGGCATGACGATTCCGCCCCCCAAGCCCGAATGGGCGCAGCACGACGCCGTCTGGATCGGCTTCCCCAGCCACCCCGAGCTCTGGGTGGAGGATCTCGATCGGGCGCGTGCGGAAGTCGCGGCGTTCGCGCGCGCGGTCCATGCCGGCGGGCGCGGCGAGAAGGTGATCCTGGTCGCCGCCGACGAGGAGGCGGCCGTGGCGGCGCGGAAGCTGGCCGGCGACGCCGCGCATGTCGTGGTCGAGCCGTTCGGCGACATCTGGCTCCGCGACACCGCCGCGATCATCGGCGGAGACCGCGCGGCGCATGACTTCCGCTTCAACGGCTGGGGCGGGAAATACGACTTGGAGGGCGACGAGGATGTCGGGCGGCGCCTTGCGAAGCGGCTGCATCTGCCGGTCGAGGAGCATGGCTGGATCCTGGAAGGCGGCGCGATCGACGGCGACGGCACCGGCCTCGTCGTCACCACCGAGCAATGCCTGCTCAACCGCAACCGCAATCCGGGGCTCGGCAAGGCCGATGTCGAGGCGCTGCTCGAGTCCGACCTCGGCTACACGTCGGTGCTGTGGCTCGGCGACGGGCTGCTCAACGACCATACCGACGGCCATGTCGACAATCTCGCGCGCTTCGTCGGCGAGAACCGGCTGCTGATCCCCGAGGCCGCCGAGAACGATCCGAACTGGCGCATCTACCAGGACGCCGCGCGCCGCGCCGAGGCGTTCGGAGTCGAGCTGGTGCGCTTCCCCTCGCCGGGCCGCGTGCTCAACGCCGAGGAGGAGATCGTGCCCGCGAGCTACATGAACTTCTATATCGGCAATGCCGCGGTGGTGGTGCCGCTCTATGGGCAGGAGAACGACGCGGCGGCGATCGATGCGCTGGGCAAGCTGTTCCCCGGCCGCCAGATCGTCGGCCAGCGCGCCGACCATATCCTGACCGGCGGCGGCAGCTTCCACTGCATCAGCCAGCAGATCCCATCGGCGTGAATTGGGATTGACGGTGGAGAGGATTCGCGCCGCTATTTCGCTGCGGGTGCAGTGGGCGCAGTCGCCCCCGCCGGGCTCACTCGCCAGATCATGTTGCCGACATCGTCCGCAACCAGCAGCGCGCCGGCCGCGTCGGTGATCACGCCGACCGGGCGGCCCTTCACGGTCTTGCCGTCCGGGTTGAGGAAGCCGGTGAGCAGGTCGATCGGCCGCGCGTCCTTCAGCGGAAAGCCGTCGTCGCCGAACGGCACGAACACCACTTTGTAGCCCGAGGGCGGCTCGCGGTTCCACGAGCCGTGGAGCGCGATGAAGGCGCCGTTGGCATAGCTTGGGCCGAGCTTGGCGTCGGCGGCGAAGGCGAGGCCGAGCGGCGCGGTGTGCGGGCCGAGCGCGAAGTCGGGGCGCTTGGTATATTCGAGCAGGTCCGGCCGCTCGGGCGTCACGCGCTTGTCGACATGGCCGCCCCAATAGTTCCAGGGCCAGCCGTAGAAGGTGCCGAAATCGACTTCGGTCAGATAGTCGGGCGGCGTGTCCGATCCGAGCATGTCGCGCTCGTTGACTACCGTCCACAACGTGCCGGAATGCGGTTCGAACGCCATGCCGTTGGGATTGCGCAGACCCCAGGCGTATACGCGCGCGCTCTTGGTGTCGGGGAAAACCTCAATGATAGCGGCCCGGGCGGAGCGCGCTGCGGCGGTGCCCTTGGGCGCGTCGAGCACGGTCCGCGCGGTGTAGATGCCGCCTTCCTTGTCGAGCCCGTTCTCGGCGATGTTCGACGAGGAGCCGATGCTGACGAACAGCCGCTTCTCGTCGGTTCCGGCGATCACATTGCGCGCCCAGTGATTGCCGCCGCCGGGAAGGTCGAGGATCTTCTCCGGCTTGGCGGTGATCCGCGTCTCGCCCGGCTTGAACGGATAGCGGACCAGCGCGTCGGTATTGCCGACGTAGAGCCAGTCGCCCATCAGCGCCATGCCGGTTGGCGAGTTGAGGCCCGAGAGCAGGACCGAGCGCTGGTCGGCCACGCCATCGCCATTGGTGTCGCGCAGCAAGGTGATGCGATTGGGCGAAGGCACGTCGGCGCCCGCCTGGTTCAGGAGCAGGCCCATCACCCAGCCGGTGATCCCGCCGCCCTCGCGCGGCGGCGAGTTGGTCTCGGCGACGAGCACGTCGCCATTGGGCAGGCGATAGAGCCAGCGTGGATGCTCGAGCTTGTCGGCAAAGGCCGCCACCTGCAGCCCCTGCGCCGCGGCGGGCTTGGCGCCGTTCGTCCAGCCGACGGGCTTGGCGATGCGGACCGTCGGGAATTCCTGGCTGCGCGCCTCGCCGAGCTTCGGAACGCGGCCGGTGACTGCCTGCTCGCTCAGGCGCGCCACATCGGGCCGGCTGATCCAGAACCAGAGGGCGATGAGCGCCGCCACGACGATGGCGAGGGCGATGAGGATGCGCTTGAGCATGGCGCGAGGATAGGGGGCGGGCGGACCGAAGCCAATGGCTTTCCGGCCCGCCCGCGCGGGCGTTCAGGCGAGATCGAAGCGATCCGCGTTCATCACCTTGGTCCAGGCGGCGACGAAGTCCTTGACGAACTTCTCCTCATGGCCGTTCTCGGCATATACCTCGGCGACCGCGCGCAGCTCCGCATTGGATCCGAAGATCAGGTCGGCCCGAGTCGCGCGCCAGGTCTCGTGACCTCCGGCGCGATCGGTGGCGACATATTCGTCGTCGCCTTCGCCGGCCGCCTTCCAGACATTGGTCATGTCGAGCAGGTTCACGAAGAAGTCGTTGGTGAGCTGACCCGAGCGCCTGGTGAAGTGGCCGTGGCCGCGCTCGCCATGGTTGGCGCCGAGCACGCGCAGGCCACCGATCAGCACGGTCATCTCGGGCACCGAGAGGCCGAGCAGCGAGGCGCGGTCGAGCATCATCTCCTCGACCTTCACCGCCAGCTTCTTCTTGCCGACATAGTTGCGGAAGGCGTCCGCCTCGGGTTCCAGCCAATCGAAGCTCTCGACGTCGGTCTGTTCCTGGCTGGCGTCGCCGCGCCCGCCGGTGAACGGCACCGCCACGCTGAAGCCGGCGTCCTTGATCGCCTTTTCGAGGCCCACCACGCCGCCCAGCACGATCGCATCCGCCATTGACATCGGGCCGCGCAAGGACTCGAGCGTGTCGAGCACCTTGGCGAGCATCTCGGGCTCATTGACTTCCCAGTCCTTCTGCGGCGCGAGGCGGACGCGCGCGCCGTTCGCACCGCCGCGGAAATCGGACTTGCGGAAGGTGCTGGCCGATGCCCAGGCGGTCTTGATCAGCTGGCTGACGGTCAGCCCGCTCGCGGCGATCTTCGCCTTCACCGCCTGCACGTCGGCGTCCGAAGGCATGGTGCCGGCCGGGACCGGGTCCTGCCAGATCAGATCCTCCTCGGGAACCTCCGGCCCGAGGTAACGGATCTTCGGCCCCATGTCGCGATGGGTCAGCTTGAACCAGGCGCGCGCGAAGGCGTCCTTGAACGCTTCGTGGTCGCTCCGGAACTTCTCGCTGATCGCGCGGAACTCGGGATCGCGCTTCAGCGCCATGTCGGCGGTGGTCATCATCGTGGGGACCTTGATGTTCGGGTCCCAGGCCGCCGGGGCCATGTCCTCTTCGCGCTGGTTGATCGGCTGCCACTGGTTTGCGCCCGCGGGCGACTTCACCAGCTCATAGTCATAGTCCAGCAGCAGGCGGAAATAATTCTCGCTCCACGTGACGGGCGTGTTGGTCCAGGCGCCTTCGATTCCGCTGGTCACGGTGTGCTCGCCGATGCCGCCATGCGCCTCGCGGCTGACCCAGCCGAAGCCCTGTGCGACGAGGTCGCCGCCCGCCGGGGCCGCGGCCAGCGTCGAGGGGTCGCCGTTGCCGTGCGCCTTGCCGAAAGTGTGGCCGCCGGCGGTGAGCGCCACGGTCTCCTCGGCGTTCATCGCCATGCGCTTGAAGGTCTCCTTCATGTCGCGCGCCATGCCGGCATCGTCGTGCGGATTGCCCTGCGGGCCTTCGGGATTGACGTAGATCAGACCCATCTGGATCGCGGCGAGCGGCCCTTCGAGCTCGTGCATGCCGTGCTCGGGCGCGATGCGGGTCTGCACGCCTTCGTTGACCCATTTGTCCTCCGAGCCCCAATAGATGTCGCGCTCGGGCTCATAGACATCGGGGCGGCCGCCGCCGAAGCCGAACACCGGCCCGCCCATGCTCTCGATCGCGACATTGCCGGCGAGGATGAACAGGTCGGCCCAGCTGATGTGCTTGCCGTATTTCTTCTTGATCGGCCACAACAGGCGGCGCGCCTTGTCGAGGTTGCCATTGTCCGGCCAGCTGTCGAGCGGCGCGAAGCGCTGCTGCCCGCTATTGGCGCCGCCGCGGCCGTCCGCGGTGCGATAGGTGCCCGCCGCGTGCCAGGCCATGCGGATGAAGAACGGTCCGTAATGCCCGTAATCGGCCGGCCACCAGGGCTGGCTGTCGGTCATCAGCGCATGGAGATCGGCCTTGAGCGCATCATAGTCGAGCGCCTTGAACGCCTCGGCATAATCGAAATCGGCGCCCATCGGGTTCGACGGGCCGTTGGGATTGAGGACTTCGGTGGCGAGCATCTCGGGCCACCAGTCCTTGTTGGTGCGGCCGAGCAGCGCGCGCACGCCGCCCGCGCCGTGCATCGGGCAACCGCCGCCGTCGATCGATCCTGTCTTCGCGTCCATCTCCCGATCTCCTTGCTGGTTTTGCGTCCCAAGGGATGCCACCCCGGATGCGATCGAGGAAATGGATTAGATCGCCAATACTGATCGACTGAGTGATATTTACGACACAAGGCCGTAACGCTCAGCTCTCCGCGACCGCCTTCTCCTCGGGCGGATGGAGGCGCAGGCGGGTGACGCGCTTGCCGTCGGCGTCGACGATCTCGAGCTTCCAGCCGCTCTCGTGCTCGAGGCACTCGCCCGGCTCGGGAACATGGCCCGCGAGCACGAAGGCGAGGCCGCCCAGCGTGTCGACGTCCTCCTCGACCTCGGCAAGGCGCGGATCGACGGTCTCGCCGACATCCTCGAGCTCGGCGCGGGCATCGGCTTCCCAGCCGCCGCCCTCGATCGGCACGAGCATCGCGGTGGGCGCCTCGTCATGCTCGTCCTCGATCTCGCCGACGATCTCCTCGATGAGGTCCTCGATCGTGATCAGTCCCTCGGTGCCGGAATATTCGTCGAGCACGATGGCGAGATGGGTGCGGCGCCCGCGCATCTGGGCGAGCAGGTCGAGCGCGCCCATCGACTGGGGAACGTAGAGCGGCTGGCGGATCAGCCCCGCGATGCCCGGCGGATGCGGCGCGCCGCTCGCCAGGATGTTGAACACGTCCTTGATGTGGACCATGCCGATGATCGTATCGAGCTCCTCGCGATAGACCGGCAGGCGGCTGTGCCCGGCCTCCTCGAACAGCTTCACCAGATCGGCGAAGCTGGTCTGCTCCTCGACCGCGATGATGTCCGCGCGCGGCACCCCGACATCGCCCGCGTCGCGCTCGCCGAAATGGAGCAGGTTGCGCAGCATCTGGCGCTCGATCGGGGCGAGGTCGCCGGCGGGGGCGCGGCCGCCCTCCTCCTCATGCTCGTCGATCGCGTCCTCGAGCCGGTCGCGCAGCGTCTCTTCCTGGTCGTCCCCGAACAGCAGGGTGCGGATGCTCCGCCATATCCCCCCGCCTTCGTGGCCGTCGCCGTTGCCGTTGCTACTTTGGCCCTCGGGCATGTGTCGGTTCAGTCCTCGCGCACGAGATAGGGGTCGTGAAGCCCGAGGCCGGCGAGCGCGGCGCGCTCCATCTCCTCCATCGCCTCGGCTTCGGCGTCGTTCATATGGTCATAGCCTAGCAAATGCAGCAGGCCGTGGACAATCAGGTGCGTGGCATGGTCCTCGAGGCCGACCCGGCGCTCGAGCGCCTCGGCGGCGCAGATGCCGTGCGCGAGGACGATGTCGCCCAGCAGCACCTCGCCATCGTCGCTGTTCTCGGTCACCGCCTCCATCAGGTCGGGCTGGACCATCGGGAAGGAAAGGACGTTGGTCGGCCGGTCCTTGTCGCGATACTGGCGATTGAGGACATGGACCTCGGCGTCCGAGGTGAAGCGCACCGCGACTTCGATCGCCGCGGGATGGTCGACCCATTCGAGATGGGGCGTCTGGCGGATCGCGGCGTCGACGGCGCGGGCGGCGAGGGCCTCCCAATCGCTGTCCGGCCAGGGGGATTCGACCAGGGCGGCGACGTCAAGCATATGCGCCTTCCCATTCCTCCCCCGGAGGGGAAGGATTGAAGAAATCAACCATCGCCGCCCTCATAGGCCTCGACGATGCGCCCGACGATCGGGTGGCGCACCACGTCGGCGGCGGAGAAGCGCGAGAAGGCGATGCCCTCGACGCCCTCGAGCCGCCGCACCGCGTCGTTGAGCCCCGAGGCGGGCGGACCACCGGGCAGGTCGACCTGATTGGGATCGCCGCAGATCACCATCCGGCTGTTCTGGCCGAAGCGCGTCAGGAACATCTTCATCTGCGCGGGCGTGGTGTTCTGCGCCTCGTCGAGGATCACGAAGGCGTCGGAGAGCGTGCGGCCGCGCATGAAGGCGATCGGCGCGATCTCGATCTCGCCCGAGGCGATGCGCCGCTCGACCTGCTCGGCGGGCAGGCAGTCGTAGAGCGCGTCGTAGATCGGCCTCAGATAGGGGTCGACCTTCTCCTTCATGTCGCCGGGCAGGAAGCCGAGCCGCTCGCCGGCCTCGACCGCGGGGCGCGACAGGATCAACCGCTGGACGCTGCCGGTGATGAGCTGCGCGACGGCCTGGGCGACGGCGAGATAGGTCTTGCCGGTGCCCGCCGGCCCCAGCGCGAAGATCATGTCGGTCGAAGCGAGCGCGCGCATATATTGCGTCTGCGCGACCGAGCGCGGCACGATCGTCTTCTTGCGCGTCCGGATCATGATCGGCGGCGGCGTGTTGCCGTTGTCGGCGCGGACGATGCCGGTGAGCATCGGCTCGCTCGACATGGCGATCACCGCGTCGATCAGCCCGGTGTCGATGTCCTCGCCGCGGATCACCCGGGCGTGAAGCTCCTGCAGCACCTCGCGGGCATGCGCGACCGCCTCGGCCGAGCCTTCGATCTGCACGCGCTGGCCGCGGGCATGGATGTAGACGCCCAGCCGCTCCTCGAGCGCGAGGATGTTGCTGTCGAACTCGCCGAAGAGCTGGGGCAGGAGCTGCGGCTTGTCGAAGGTCACCTCTACCCGGGAGCGTTCACCGGACTGGGCGGGGACAGGCTTGCGGCTCATGCGGTCCTTTCGGAGGCTGGAAGGTCACAAAGGTCACGACATATGCGCGTGAAACGCTGATGACGCAGAGAGCGCGCGCGGCCTGAAAAGGCGAAACCGGAGGCAGTGCGGGCGGTTCCCTGGCGCATGCGATATGGGGAGTCTGGCAGAGGATTTCCTACTTGGACAGGGCAAAAAGGATCGGCGGAGCGCATCGGCGCACCGGCGTGTCCCGGAAGCAACGCTCGCTTCGCGGACGCGTCAGGCCACCGCCTTCACCCGCGCCACGCCGCCCAGCGAGTTCGGCCCGGCGCTGACGATCTCGACCTCGACGATCTCCCCGATCGCAGCGCCGGTCTCGAGGTGGACCGACTGGAGCCAGGGCGACTTGCCGAGCATCTGGCCGGGCTGGCGGCCGGGGCGCTCGACCAGGACGGCGCAGGTCCGGCCCACCGTCGCCTGGTTGAACGCGAGCTGGTGGCGGTTGAGCGCGGCCTGGAGGCGCTGGAGGCGCTCGTCCATCACCTCCGGAGCGACGAAGGCGTCCGCCATCTCCGCGGCCGGCGTGCCCGGGCGTGGGCTGTACTTGAAGCTGAAGCACTGGGCGTAGCCGACTTCGTCGACCAGGCGCAAAGTCTCCGCGAAATCGGCCTCGCTCTCGCCCGGGAAACCGACGATGAAGTCGCCCGACAGCGCGATGTCGGGCCGCGCGGCGCGGACGCGGTCGAGGATGCGCAGATAAGAGTCGCGCGTGTGACTGCGGTTCATCGCCTTGAGGATGCGGTCGCTGCCGGCCTGCACGGGCAGGTGCAGGAACGGCATCAGCTTCTCCACCTCGGCATGCGCGCGGATCAGCCCCTCGCGCATGTCGTTGGGGTGGCTGGTGGTGTAGCGGATGCGCGCGAGGCCCTCGATCCGGTCGAGCGCATGGATCAGCCCGTGGAGGCCGCGGCCCTCTTCGTCGTCCCAGGCGTTGACGTTCTGGCCGAGCAAGGTGATCTCGCACGCCCCGGCGTCGACCAGCGCCCTGGCCTCGTCGACCAGCTCGGCGAAGGGCCGGCTCACTTCGGCGCCGCGGGTATAGGGCACCACGCAATAGGTGCAGAACTTGTCGCAGCCTTCCTGCACGGTGAGAAAGGCCGTGGGGCCGACCTTGCGGCGCCGGGGCAGCGCGCCGAACTTGGTAGCGGCCGGCATGTCGGTGTCGAGCGCCGCCCCGCCCCGGGCGGCCTTCGCCACCAGCCCGGGCAGCTTGTGATAGGCCTGGGGCCCGACCACCACGTCGACCTTCGCGCGGCGGACGATCTCCTCGCCCTCGGCCTGGGCGACGCAGCCCGCGACCGCGATCATCGGCGCGGCGCGTTCGGCCTCGGCGGCGGTCTTCCTCAGGCGGCCGATGTCCGAATAGACCTTCTCGGTCGCCTTTTCGCGGATGTGGCAGGTGTTGAGCACGACGAGGTCGGCCGCCTCGCCCTCGGCGGCGGGCGTCATGCCCTCGGCCGCCATCAGCTCGGCCATGCGCTCGCCGTCATAGACGTTCATCTGGCAGCCGAACGACTTGACGTGGAAGGTCTTGGGGGTGGGTTTCATGATCGGCGGGGCTATACAC
>CBIFVW010000148.1:0-9364 GCA_966186155.1 uncultured Sphingomonas sp. | reverse complement strand
TTCTTCCGCTACGCCGATTGGCTCACCGCCTATCGCGCGACCATCGACTTCTTCGACAGGCATCTGAAACCATGCGCTTCTCCAGAATGCTGACGCTGGCCGCCGCCGCCCTGCTGGGCATCGCGGCGAGCGAACCCGAGCCCGCCGAGACGCTGATCCATGGCGCGCGCGTGTTCGATGGGACCGGCAAGCGCGCGGAAGTACGCGACGTACTGATCCGCGGCGACCGGATCCTGCGCGTCGGCAAGAAGCTGCGCGTCAAGGACGCGAAGGTGATCGACGCGACCGGCCTCACGCTGCTGCCCGGATTGCACGATCTTCACATCCACACGCAGCGCGAGGCGTTCGCGAACGCGGAGGCGCTCGCCGCCGGCTATAGGCCCTATCTCGCCAGCGGCGTCACCTCGGTGAACGAATATTCGGTGAGCGGCGAGATGCTCGCGGGCATCCGCGCACTGGACGCGCCGGTGCCGCACCTCGCGCTGGCGATCCGCCTCGGCGTGCCGGGCGGGCACGGGACCGAGTCCGGCTTCACCAACGGCATCACGCTGCAGGTGACCAGTCCGGCGGAGGCGCACGCGGCGATGGCCAAGGCCCTTCCCTATCGCCCCGACGTGATCAAGGTGTTCGCCGACGGCTGGCGCTATGCCGATCCGGACCGGCCCGACAAGCCGAGCATGGACCTCGACACGCTCGCCGCGATCGTCGAGGACGCGCACCAGGCGCGCGTGCCGGTGGTGACGCACACGGTGACGCTGGAAGGCGCCAAGACCGCGGCGCGGGCGGGAGTCGATGCGGTGGTGCACGGCATCGGCGACGCGCCGGTCGACGACGAGCTGATCGCGCTGATGAAGAAGCACGGCATGGCCTATGTGCCGACGCTCGTCGTGTACGAGCCGCAGGAGGATCGCGAGATCCTGCCGGAGGAGTGGAAGCTGCTCGACGAGACCGCGCGCGCCCGCGAGAATTTCCGGCGCTCACGGCCGGCGGTGGCGATACCCGAATATGAATCCCGGCGCTGGGCGATCATGCAGGAGAATATCCGCCGGCTGAAAAAGGCGCGGATTCCGATCGGGATCGGCACCGACACCGGGATCGGCGGCGTCTATCCGGGCTTCGCGGCGATTCGCGAGATACGCTGGCTGACCAGGCTAGGCTTCACGCCGGCCGAAGCGCTCCGGGCGGCCACGGGCACGAGCGCGGCGATCATGCACCAGGAGCACGACCATGGCCTCGTCAAGCGGGGCATGCGCGCGGACCTGGTGCTGACCGGCGGGAAGCCGGACGAACGGATCATGGACCTGTACGACGTGCGGCGGGTGTGGGTGGCCGGGGAGGAAGTCACGCTCCACTGAGGGAGGGCGATTCAAGCCCGATCCGGCGCCCGGTAGACCTCCTCGTCGAGCTCGCCTTCCCAGCGCGCCACCAAGGTCGCGACGGTGAGGTTCGCGCTCGCGCTGGGCACCGTCCGCGTCATGTCGAGCAACCGGTCGAAGGGCAGGACGAAGCCGACGACCAGCGCCGTCTGCTCGGGGCTCACGCCGACCGCGCTCAGCACCGCGGCGAGCATGAACAGCGAGGCCGAGGGCACCGGCGCAGTGCCGAACGCCGCCAGCGCGCCGGTGAGCAGCACCATGCCATAGACCTGCGGCGTGAGCGGCACGCCGAACGCCTGGAGCGCGAACATGCTCAACAGGCCGACATACATCGCCGTGCCGTCCTTGCCGATGCTCGCGCCGAGCGGGAGCACGGTCGAGAAGACCGGACGGCCGATGCCGAGATTCTGCTCGGAGACGCGCATCGCCACCGGCAGCGTCGCGCCGCTTGACGCCGTCGAGAAGGCGACTGCGAGCGCGTCGACGATGCCGCGGAAGAAGGGCAGCAGCGGCAGCTTCGCCACCAGGCGCAGCAACAGGCTGTGCACCACGAGCATCTGGATCAGCGAGCCCGCCACCACCGCGAGCGCGAGCCAGCCGACATGGACGAACACCGCCGCGCCGTTCGCCGCGACCGCGTTGGCGATCAGCGCGAAGACGCCGAAGGGAGTCGCTTCCATCACGATACCGACGACGCGGAGCAGGACGGCGGAGGTCGACTGGAGCAAGGCCGCGAAGGGCTTGCCCGTCTCGCCCGACACCACCGTGCCGCAGCCGATCAGGATCGAAGTGAAGATCAGCGCGAGCATGTCGCCCTTGGCGAGCGCGTCGAAGATGTTGGTCGGGACGATGTTGATCAGCTGCTCATAGGGCGTGACCGGCTTGCCCAGTGCGTGCGCGGCGGCGGTGCCGAGCGGCGCGTTCAGCCCGGGCTGGAGCAGTATCGCGACGAGCATGCCCACCGATACCGCGATCGCAGTGGTGAGCGCGAACATGCCGACCGTGCGGCCGCCTAGGCTGCCGAGCCGCTTCGGATCGGCGAGCGTCGTGATGCCCGAGGCGATCGTCACCAGCACGATCGGCGCCACCAGCATGCGGATCGCGCGGACGAACAGGTCGCCGATGAACTGGACATAGGGCGTCGCCTGGGGCCAGACGAGGGCGAAGAGCACGCCGAGGATCAGCGCGCCGACGACGCGCTTCCATAGCGCGGTGCCGAACCACCAGCGCATCAGTTGCAGCTGCCCGGGGTGGGCGTATGCGGCAGCGCGCGGCCGGCCGCCTTGCCGGTGAGCGCGCCCTTGTCGAGCGCCAGGACGCCGTTCACCACCACGGTGCGGACGCCGGAGGCCAGCAGCGTAGGCTGCTCATAGGTCGCCCGGGCGGCGTAGGTTTTGGGATCGAACACGACGACGTCGGCGAAGGCGCCGGACTTGAGGTGGCCGCGGCCCGCCAGCCCGAAGGTGTCGGCGGTCAGCGCCGAGCTGCGCTCGATGAAGTCGCGCAGGCTGATGACGTGATCGGCGACGACGTACTTCGCGTATTTCCGCGCGAAGCTGCCATAGATGCGCGGATGGCCGCCCGAAGCGTCCGAGCTGGTCATCACCCAGGGCTGCTTCATGAAGGCGGCGATGTCCGCCTCGCTCTGGTTGAACGATACGACGCCGGCATCGCCGACGCGGATCGCGGCGATCGCGGCGGCGACGGGATCGAGCTTCATTGCGGCGGCGAGCGCCGCCAGCGTCTGGCCCTTGTAGCGTCCGGCGACGATCAGCAGCTTGTCGGGCCCGCCGCGCTTGCGCAGGTTCTCGGTGATGCCGGCGCGCATCTTCTCGGCCAGCGAGGGATCGTCGAAGCGCTTGAGCAGCGCGGGCCGGCCGCCGTCCTGCGCCCAGATCGGGATCAGCGAGGCGACCAGGCTCGTGCCCGAGGCGGACCAGGGATATTGGTCGGCGGTGACCTTCTCGCCGCGGGCGCGCGCGGCCTCGACCCTGGCGATGATCGCGGGGGCCTGGCCCTGCACGTCGACGCCCAGCGCCTTGATGTGCGCGATATGGGCGGGGAGCCCCCCTTCGCGGCCGATCCGGATCGCCTCGTCGATCGCCGCGGCGAGGCCGACCGTGTAGGAGGATTCGTCGCGGATATGGCTGTCATAGGTGCCGCCGCGCTTCCCTGCCTCCCGGGCGAGTTCGATGACTTCCTCGGTCTTGGCGAAGCTCTGCGGCGCGTAGAAGAGGCCGGTGGAGAGGCCGAGCGCGCCCTTGCACATCGCATCGGCGACCAGCGCCTTCATCTTCGCCATTTCCCCGGGGGTCGGCGCGCGATCGTCCTCGCCGATCACTTGCTCGCGCACCGCGCCGAAGCCGACATAGACGGCATAGTTGACGCCCACCGGCTTGACCGCGGCACTACTCAGGACCCTGGCGACGTCGGGGTCGCCGCCGCCGTCATTGCCGATGAAGGCCGTGGTGACGCCCTGCATCAGGAAGGCCTGGATCAGCCGCTTCTGGGGATCGTCGGAGGCGAGGTCGCCGCCCATGTGCGTGTGCGCGTCGATGAAGCCGGGGGCGACGATCATCCCCTTGGCATCGATCGTCCGCGCGGCGGTCACGTGCGCATGCACGCTCACCGAGACGATCTTGTCCCCCTTGATCGCGACGTCGCCGACGAACGGCGCATCCGAGCCGGTGTAGATCGTGCCGCCGCGGATCAGCAGGTCCACTCTCTCCGGCGCGGGCGCGGCGCCCAGTGCGAGTGCGGCGATCCCGATCAGCAGCGCGACCTTCATGGCGTTCCCCAAAATCCGGTTACGGGTGGCGTGAGCGTGCCGCCCCGGTCCTCGACCCCGCCCGGACGATCCTTGGCGAGCCAGATGGGGCCGTCAAGGTCGACGAAGTCGGACATGCGGGCGACATGGAAGGCGGCGGCGATCGACAGCGACGAGCTGACCATGCAGCCGGTCATCAACCCCAGCCCCCTGGCGCGGGCGGCATTGGCGAGCTCGAGGCCGGCGGTCAGCCCGCCCGCCTTGTCGAGCTTGACGTTGACGACCTGGTAGCGCCGGGCGACCTGGTCGAGATCGGCGGCAGTGTGCACCGCCTCGTCCGCGGCGATCGGCACGCGCGGCGTGAAGCCTTCGAGCCATGCGTCGGCACCCGCGGGCACCGGCTGCTCGAGGAGGTCGACCCGGAGTTCGGCCAGCAGCGGCTGCATCGCCTCGACCAGGCGTTGGTCCCAGCTCTCGTTCGGATCGACGATCAGCCGCGCGCCGGGCGCGGCGGAGCGGACTGCCCGGATCTGCGCGTCGGGAAGATGGCCGTCGACCTTGACCTTGAGCAGCGGGGCATGGGCGAGCTGGCGCGCGGCGAGCCCCATCGCGATCGGCGTGTCGATCACGACGGTGAGCGCGCTGGCGAGCGGCTGGGGCTCCGGGGCGCCGATCAGCTGCGCGACGCTCTTGCCCGAACGCCGCGCCTCGAGGTCCCACAGCGCGCAATCGACTGCGTTGCGCGCGGCGCCGGCGGGAAGCAGGTCGAGCAGCTCTTCGCGCGTCGCCCCTTCCTCGATCGCCGGGCGGATGCCTTCGATCGCCGCGAGCGCGCTCTCGACGCTCTCGCCATAACGCGGATAGGGCACGCCCTCCCCCTTCCCCTCGACCGCCCCCTCGCGGATCGTGACCGCCACCACATCGGCTTGGGTCTTGACGCCGCGCGAGATGCGGAAGGGTTTGGTCAGAGCGAAGCGATCGTGTCGTGCTTCGAGGATACGCATAGCAGCTCGTCGATGATCGGCTCGACGCCGAAGGCGATCGGATCGGTACAAGGCAGGCCCAGCTCGGTCTCGGTCGCGCGGCAGAGCGCGCGCGCCGCGTCCTCGGCAAGGCGCGAGGTGTTGAGGCAGATGCCGACCGCGCGGACCTCGGGGCTGGTGAGGCGGGCGACCTGGAGATTGGCCTCGAGGCACTCCTTGAGGCCCGGCAGCGCGCGGCCCGGAATGCCGCGCATATGGCTGCGGCTCGGATCGTGGCAGAGCACGATCGCCTCGGGCTGGGCGCCGTGAAGCAGGCCGGTCGAGACGCCCGCGAAACTCGGATGAAAGAGCGATCCCTGACCCTCGATCAGATCCCAGCCGCCATCGGCGCGCTCGGGCGCGAGCGCCTCGATGCCACCCGAGATGAAGTCGGCGACGACGGCGTCGATCGGCACCCCTTCGCCCGCGATCAGGATGCCGGTCTGGCCGGTGGCCCGGAAATCGGCCTTGAGTCCGCGCGCCTGGAGCGCCTCGGTGAGCGCGATCGTCGTGTACATCTTGCCGACCGAACAATCGGTGCCGACGGTGAGCAGGCGGTGACCGGCGCGCGGATAGCCCGTGCCGACCTTCATGTCCGCGGGTGGATCGCGGACGTCGATGAGGCGCAGCCCCTTCTCCTTCGCGAGCGTTGCCAGCTCGGGCACGTCGCGCAGCCGCTGATGGAGACCGGCGGCGACGTGCATTCCCGCGTTCAGCGCCGCCATCGCGTCGCGCACGAGGTCGCCGCTGAGCTGGCCACCCGAATTGGCGATGCCGAGGACGAGCGTCCGCGCGCCGGCGGCAGCGCCCTCGGCGATCGTCATGCGCGGCAGGCCGAGCGTGAGCGTGCTGTCGTCGTGACGGAACTCGCCCACGCAGTCCTGCCGCCGGAACTGCGCGAGGCCGCGTGAGGTCTTGATGCCGGCGAAGTCGGTGCTGTGACCGAGATAGAGGAGATAGGGCGCTGGGGTCATGCGCTGATAACGCTATCGCCCCGCCCTTCGCCCCGCGCATAGCGAGTGGGGCGCTCGCCATAGCCAGCCGTTATGGCGCGTCGATCACCTTGGCGAGCGTCTTGAGGAAATCGGTGGCGAGCGCGGTGGGCGGGCGGTTCAACAGGAACATCGCATGGACGTCGAAGGTGAGCTGCGGCTTCAACGGCCGCATCGCCAGGCCGGGAACCAGCGACGCCTGGGCGGTGAAGCTGTCGACCACGGTCATGCCGACGCCCTGCGCCACCAGGGCGGTGGCGATGTAAAAGGTGCGCGCCGAGATCACTTCGTCGAGCTCGAGCTCGAGCCGCTGGCATTCCTGGCTGAAGAGCTGGCCGATCGGGCCGCTCGCCGCAAGGCTGATGAAGGGCCTGCCGCGCAGCCGATCGAGCTCGATGCGCGGCGGCGCGTCGGGCATGTCCTCCTCGCGATAGAGCACCACGAGCTCGCCCTCGCCGAGCCAGCGATGCCCGATCGGAGCGGCGTGGGGAACCTCATAGGCGATGGCGACGTCGGTCTCGCGCTCGTAGAGCTTGCGGAGCAGATCGTCGTGATGGACGGTCTGCAGATCGAAGCGTACCCCTTCGTGCGTGCGCATGAAGCGCGAGACCGCGGTCGGGAGCGCGTTGAGCGCGAGGCTCGGCAGCGCCGAGACGCGGAGCATGCCGCCGGCGCCGCGCTTGAGGTTCCGCCCCGCCTCGCGCAGCGCATAGACGCGGTCTTGGATCTCCGAGACCTCGGTGAACAGCGTGTGCGCGTCCTCGGTCGGAACGAGGCGGCCGTTGGTGCGGTGGAAGAGCTGGAAGCCGAGCAGGCTCTCGGCATGGCGCAGCATCTTCGAGACCGAAGGCTGCGACACGTTGAGCGCGCGCGCCGCCCCGCTGACCGAGCCGTTGACGTAGACCGCGTGGAAGATCTCGATGTGCCGCAGGTTCATGCCCGCCAGCGTATCGCGGTTTGCGAAAAGGGAAAGGGTGGAGCGGAAGCCGGATGCCCCGCTTCCGTACACGCTCTAGGCGATCAGCCGGTACCCCACCCCCGGCTCGTTGCGGATCATCGACGGGCTGGCGGGATCCTCCTCGAGCTTGCGGCGCACGCCGCGGGCGGCGACGCGGAGATATTCGACGTCGTGCTCGTGTCCCGCCCCCCAGACGGTGCGCAGCAGCTGGGCGTGCGTGACGACGCGGCCGGGATGACGGGCGAGCTCGGCGAGGAAGCCGAACTCCTTGGGAGTGAGATGCACTTCCTCACCCGCGCGGCGGACCTGACGCGCGGACAGGTCGATCTCCACCGCGCCGACCCGGACCAGCTCGGACTCGGCATCGGCGCGAAGGCGATGGCGAAGCGCGGTGCGGACACGGGCGAGCACCTCCTCGGTGTCGAAGGGCTTGGTGACATAATCATCGGCGCCGAGATCGAGAGCGGTGACCTTCTCGCCGGTCTCGTCACGCGCGGAGACGATCAGCAGCGCGGCGCCGGCGGCCTTGATCAGGGAGACCAGCTCCAGCCCGTCTCGGTCGGGCAGGCCGAGATCGAGCAGTACCGCGTCGGGCTTGTCGATCTGCATCGCGTTCAGCGCCTCGCGCGCGGTCCCCGCCTCGACCACCCGATAGGCGGAACGCGCGAGCGCGGCGGCGAGCAGGCGGCGGATGGCCGGCTCATCGTCCACCACCAGGAGCTTGGGCTGCTGGCTCATTCGGCCCTTTCCCTGAACAATATCGCCTCCGGGAAGCGGATGGTGAAGCAGGCGCCCAGCCGCTCCTCGCGGTTGGCGGCGTAGACGGCGAGCCCCATCGCTTCGGCAAAGCCCTTGACGATGGCAAGGCCGAGACCGGTGCCGCCCTTGCGGTCCGACCCCTCGAGCCGGGCGAAGGTCTCGAAGATCCGCGCCTCCTCGCCCGGGGCGATGCCCGGTCCCTCGTCTAGCACGGCGAGCGTCATCCCATCGGCCTGGCGGCGCGCGCGGATCGTGATCGGCGTGCCGGGATCGCCATATTTGCCGGCATTTTCGAGCAGGTTGATCAGGCAGTGATGGAAGAGCTGCGGATCGACCGAGACCAAAGGCAGCTCGGGCGAGACGTCGAGCTGGATCGGATGATCGTCGAGCACGCGGCGCAGGTCGTGGACGGCGGTGGCGACGGCGTCGGTCAGGTCGACCGGCTCGGTGGACAGGCGCAGCGCCCCGGCCTCGATCCGCGCCATGTCGAGCAGGTTGGCGACGAAGCGGTTGAGCCGTTCCGCTTCCGCCTGGACGCTCGCCAGGCGGTCCTCGTCGATCGCCTCGCCCGGATGCATCTCGCCCAGCGTGGCGAGGATGGTGGTGAGCGGCGTGCGCAGGTCGTGGCTCACCGAGGAGAGCAGGGCAGCGCGGAGACGGTCGCGCTCCTTGAGCTGCGTGACGGTCGCCATCTCGGTCTCGAGCGTGATGCGCTCGAGCGCCAGCGCCGCCTGGTCGAGCAGGCTGAGCAGCAGCGGCAGCTGGTCCGACCGGATCGGCTCGCCCGCGTCGCGCCGCGCGAGGCCGAGCACGCCGAGAACATGACCGCCCGCGGCGAGCGGGTGGAACAGCCATTCGGAGGCGGTCAGCGTGTCCGAGCCGCGCCCGGCGGGCCGGTTGTGGTCGAACACCCAGCGTGCGGCGGCCTGCTCGATCACTTCGAGCCGGTCGTCGGGCGGCCAGGCGGCGCGGACCGCGAGCTCGCCGCCGCCGGGAAGGAGGAGGACGGTCGAGACGTCGAGCAACCGCGCGACCTCGGCGCAGAGCGTCTGGCCGAGCTCGTCGCGGGTGCTGAGCCCCGTGAGCAGGCGCGCGAAGCCCGCGAGCGACGAATTCTGGCCGGCGCTGCGCCGCGCGAGCTCGGCCTGGGCGCGGACGCGCGCGGCGAGCTGGCTGCCGACCACCGCGACCCCCATCAGCACCAGCACGGTGATGATGTTCTGCGGATCCTGGATCGTGAAGGTGAAGCGCGGCGGGATGAAGAAGTAATTGTAGGCGAGCGAGGAGACGAGCCCGGTGACCAGCCCGGTGCGCAGGCCGTAGCGCGTCGCCGCGACGAGCACCGGTACAAGATAAAGCAGCCCGATATTGGTGATGTTGCCGAGCGTGAAAATGGTCGCGCCGATCAGCGTGACCAGCGCGATCGTGGCGATCGCGACGGCATAGCCGGCCGGGCTGCCCCAGTCCCCGGCGGGGCGGCGGCGGGGAAT
>CBIFVW010000147.1:0-9372 GCA_966186155.1 uncultured Sphingomonas sp. | reverse complement strand
GATCGAGGCGGCGGCGATCGACAGGCAGAGCGCGTCGCCGCCGACCACGGCGTGGCTCGAATGCTCCCAATCGGGGCAGCGATTGCCGTCGACCAGCACGAAGGCGGGCGGGAAGCCCAACGCCGCGACCGCGCGCGTCATCGCCAGCATCGATGCCCAGAAGATGTTGAGCCGGTCGATCTCCTCGACGCTCGCCATGCCGACGCCGACCTTCGCGCACGCCAGCAGCTGGGCACAGAGCGCGGCGCGCTTGGCGGCGGTCAGCACCTTCGAATCGTCGATGCCCTCGGGGATGCACTTGGGATCGAGCACCACCGCGGCCGCCACCACCGGGCCGGCGAGCGGTCCCCTGCCCGCCTCGTCGACGCCGGCGACGGGGCCCTTGTGGAGGCGCTGATATTTCCGCTCGAACTTGAGGCTCGGCCCGGCACGCTTAGTCATCGTCGAGCCGCCATGGCGGAAAGCGGCGCATCTCGCCAGCCTGGTAGAGACGAACCGAGTTGCCCGCCGGATCCCGGAGCCGCGCCTCGCGCCAGCCCCAGGTCTCGTCCTTCGGCTCCTGCTCGAACGCCACGCCCTGCTGCTGGAGATAGGCGACCGTCACGTCGAGGTCGCCGCATTCGAAATAGACCACCGGCGCGGTGTAGCCGGGATCGGTCGCGATCGAGAAGGTCGCGCCGCCCTCGGTCTCGAACCGGGCGTAGCGCGGGGAAGCGCGGACGACCTGGCGGAGGCCGAGCAGCCGATAGAAGCGCTCGCTGGCGCCGAGATCGGCGGCGGGGACGGTCACCTGATTGAGCATCGGTTCGAAGAAGCTCATGTTGAGGTCGAGCCGCACCGCCTGCTGCCCCATCGGGCCATGGCCGCGCCCCAGCCCCGGCGCTTCGCGCATCGCGATACGCACGAAGCGGCGCGCGCGCTTGACGGCTTCGGGCAGGTCCCATTCCTCGGCGAGGCCGCAGGCGATCGCCGAAGCGAGCGTGCAGCCGGTGCCGTGCGTGCTCTCGCTCTCGATCCGGGGACTGGTCCATTCGATCTCGGGCGGATCGTCGGGATCGGACGAATAGAGCCGGTCGGTGACCAGCGGCCCTTCGGCATGGCCGCCCTTGACCAGCACCGCGCAGCCATGCGCCTTCACCAGCGCGCGGGGATCGCCGCCCAGCGCCTCCAGCTCGGCGAGATTTGGAGTAAGGACGGTCGCTCGGGCCATCAGGCGCTCGAACGCCGCGACCGTCGCGTCGTCGGCGAGCGTCGCGCCACTCGACGCGACCATCACCGGATCGAAGACGACGGGGATGCCCGGCAGCTCGCCGAGCTTCTCGGCCACCGCCAGCGCGGTGCGTGCGGAACCGATCATGCCGATCTTGACCGCGTCGACGCCGATATCGGCGATGCACGCCTCGATCTGGTCGAGCACCATGCCGGTGGGGACCGCGTGGACGGCGGAGACGCCGAGCGTGTTCTGCGCGGTGATCGCGGTGATCGCGGTCATGGCGTGGCCGCCGAGCATGGTGACGGTCTTGATGTCGGCCTGGATCCCGGCGCCGCCGCCGGAATCCGATCCGGCGATGATCAGGATGCGCGGAGTCATGCGCGGAGCCCTTTGCTCTCCCTGTTCCCCGGCGGAGGCCGGAGCCCAGCATCGAGCCAGCTTGCAACTGGGCCCCGGCCTCCGCCGGGGAACAAGAACAGGGACGCGTTCATATCAACCCTCGAACCTGCGCTCCGTACCCGCCGGATGATCCTTCAGCGCCTTGCCCACGCGTGCCGGCCGGTCGAGCAGCTCGCCGCCGCAATTGGGGCAGCGCTCGTCCATCGCCTCGGCGCATTCGGCGCAGAAGGTGCATTCGAACGAGCAAATGAACGCGCCGCCCTGGTCGGCGGGCAAGTCGGCACCGCAGCGTTCGCAGTCGGGCCGCATCTCGAGCATCAGGCCGCCGCCTCGCGCACGGCGTCGCAGACGCGGTCGACCACGGCCTCGACCTGGCGCTTGTCGTCGCCCTCGGCCATCACTCGGATCACCGGCTCGGTGCCCGAGGCGCGGATGACGAGGCGGCCATTGCCGTTGAGTTCGGCCTCCGCGGCGGCGATCGCTTCCTTGACCCGCGCGTCCTCGAGCGGCTTGCCGCCCTTGAAGCGGACATTCTTGAGGAGCTGGGGCAAGGGATCGAAGCGGTGGAGCACCTCGCTCGCGGGCGCTCCGGCGCGGACCAGCTCGGCGAGCACCTGCAGCGCGGCGACCAGCCCGTCGCCCGTGGTCGCATAGTCCGAGAGGATGATGTGGCCCGACTGCTCGCCGCCGACATTGTAGCCGGAGCTGCGCATCTTCTCGAGCACGTAGCGGTCGCCCACCGCAGTGCGGACGAGCCCGAGACCCTGCGCGGCCAGGTGCCGCTCGAGGCCGAGGTTCGACATCACCGTCGCGACCAGCCCGCCGCCCGCGAGCCGGCCCTGCCGCGCCCAGCCGCCGGCGATCGTCGCCATCAGCTGGTCGCCGTCGATCACCGTGCCGGTCTCGTCGACCAGGATCAGCCGGTCGGCGTCGCCGTCCAAAGCGATGCCGATCTGCGCGCCTGCCGCGACGACGGTCTCGCAGAGCGTGTCGGGCGCGGTCGAGCCGACGCCGTCGTTGATGTTCTTGCCGTTGGGAGTGACGCCGATCGCGATCACGTCGGCGCCGAGCTCCCAGAGCGCCGAGGGCGCGACCTGGTACGCCGCGCCGTTGGCGCAATCGACCACGACCTTGAGGCCGTCGAGGCGCAGGTCCTCGGGGAAGGTCGACTTGGCGAAGTGGATGTAGCGGCCGCGCGCATCCTCGACTCGGCGCGCCCGGCCGATGTCGCCCGAAGCGGCGAGCGGCACCTCCCCGTCGATCAGCGCCTCGATCGCGAGCTCGTCCTCGTCGGAGAGCTTGTAGCCGTCGGGGCCGAACAGCTTGATGCCGTTGTCGGCGAAGGGATTGTGGCTCGCCGAGATCATCACGCCCATGTCGGCCCGCATCGACTGGGTGAGCATCGCGACCGCGGGGGTCGGCATCGGGCCGACCAGCACCACGTCCATGCCGACGCTGGTGAAGCCCGCGACCATCGCGTTCTCGAGCATATAGCCCGAGAGCCGGGTGTCCTTGCCGATCACGACGCGGTGCTTGTGCTCGCCGCGGACGAAGTGCGCGCCGGCCGCCATGCCGACCTTCATCGCCATCGCCGCGGTCATCGGCGCGATGTTGGTCGCGCCCCGGATTCCGTCGGTACCGAAATATTTTCTTGCCATGTCCCGTTTTCTCGCGACCTTGCAGGCCCTCAACCGCGACCGGATTAGCGCGGAAAAGCGAAAAGGGCGAGCATGTCGCAACCAACCCGTATCCTCTTGTCCCTGATCGCCGGGCTGATCTTCGGCGCCCTGCTCGCCGCCTGGGCGCCGGCGGCCGCGCTGACCGCAGCCGCATGGGCGCAGCCGATCGGCCAGGCCTGGCTCAACGGCCTGCAGATGACGATCGTGCCGCTGGTCGTCGCGCTGTTGATCACCGGAGTCGCCGCGACGACCGAGGCAGCGCAGGCCGGCCGTCTCGCGGGCCGCGCGATTGCACTCTACAGCGTGCTGATGTTCCTGTCGGCAGCCGCGGCCGCGCTGCTGACGCCACTGTTGCTACAGCTTTTTCCATTGCCGCAGGAATCGGCGGCGAACCTGCGCGCGGCGCTCTCCGGGGCCGGTCAGATCGGCCCGATGCCGCCGATGGGCGAGTTCCTGGCGGCGATCATCCCGGCCAACATCGTCAAGGCCGCGGCGGAGAATGCGTTCCTGTCGCTTATAATCTTCGCGCTGATCTTCGCATTTGCGCTCACCCGCGTCGACGATGCCGGGCGCAGGATGATGACCGGCTTTTTCATCGCGCTGCGCGACGTGATGCTCGTAGTGATCGACTGGGTATTATGGGTCGGGCCGGTGGGCGTGTTCGCGCTCGCCTTCGTCGTAGGTGCCAAAGCGGGTACCGGCGCGTTTGGCGCGCTGATCCACTATATCCTGATCGTGTCCGCGGTGGGGCTGGTGGTATCGCTGTTCGCCTATCCCGCTGCAGTTATCGGCGGCCGGCTGCGCTTCATGCGTTTCGCCCGCGCCGCGCTCCCCAGCCAGGCAGTTGCGATCAGTACCCAGTCGTCGCTCGCGACGCTGCCCGTGATGGTCGAAGGGTCGAGCAAGATCGGCGTGCCGGTGGCGGTCTCGGGCGTGACCCTGCCCTTGGCGGTAGCGATCCTGCGCGCGACCGGGCCAGCAATGAACTTCGCGGTCGCCATCTATATCGCCGAATGGTTCGGCGTGCCGCTCACCCCGGCAACGCTGGCGCTGGGCACGATCGTCGCCATGCTGACCTCGCTCGGATCGGTCAGCCTGCCGGGGACGGTGAGCTACATCAGCGCGATCGCGCCGGTCGCCTCGACGCTCGGCGCACCGGTGGCACCACTGGGCCTGCTCGTCGCGGTCGAGACCCTGCCGGACATCATGCGTACCGTAGGCAACGTCACTTGGGACGTTGCCGCCACCGCGTGGCTGTCGCGCCGCACCGGCAAGGTGCCGCTCGACGAAGCGGACGCCATGCTCGCCGAGCGCGAATAGATGCCCTATTTCAGCAGCACCAGCTCCTCCGCCATGGTCGGATGGAGCGCGACGGTCTGGTCGAACGCGTCCTTGGTGAGTCCCGCCTTCACCGCGACCGCGGCGGCCTGAAGGATCTCGGGCGCGTCCGGGCCGATCATGTGGAGGCCGACGATCCGGCCGGTCGTCCCGTCGCACACCATCTTGTAGAGCGCGCGCTCGTGCCGGCCGGCGAGCACGTTCTTCATCGCGCGGAAGTCCGCGGTGTAGATCGCGACTGAGCCCAATTTGTTGCGCGCCTCGCTCTCGGTCATGCCCACCCCCGCCATCGGCGGATGGCTGAACACCGCGCTCGGGATGCAGCCATAATCGACCTGGTGCGGCTTGTTGCCGAAGACGGTGTCGGCAAAGGCCTGGCCCTCGCGGATCGCGACCGGAGTCAGCTGCACGCGGTTGGTGACGTCGCCGACGGCGTAGATCGAATCGACCGACGACTTGTTGTCGGCGTCGACCTTGACCGCGCCCTTGGCGTCGAGCGCGACGCCCGCTTCCTCGAGCCCCAGCCCGGCGGTGTTGGGCACGCGGCCGGTGGCGAAGAGCACGCAATCCACTTCGATCGGCTCGTGCTTGGTCAGCGTCACCTTGAACGCGCCGCTGTCGAGCTTCTCGATTGCCTTGAACTCGGCGTGGAAGCGGAAGTCGATCCCCTTCATCAGCGAGATCTGGAGCAACCGGTCGCGGATCGAGTGGTCATAGCCGCGCAGGATCACGTCGGTGCGGTTGACCAGGGTCACATGGCTGCCGAACTCGTTGAAGATGCCCGCGAACTCGTTGGCGATATAGCCGCCGCCCGCGATCAGCACGCGCTTGGGCAGCGCGTCGAGGTGGAAGACCTCGTTCGAAGTGATGCCGAGGTCGCTGCCCGGGAACTTGGGGACGTGCGGATGCGCGCCGGTGGCGATCAATATGTATCGGGCGCTGATCTTCCGGCCGCTCGCCAGCGTGACTTCGTGCGGCCCCGTGACGGTCGCGCGCTCGAGGAAGATCTCGACGCCGTTGTTGTCGAGCGTCTGGGTGTAGAGGCCGTTCAGCCGGTCGACATCGGCCAGGACATTGTCGCGCAGCGTCGCCCATTCGAAGTCGCAATCGGGCACGTTCCAGCCGAAGCGGCGCGCGTCCTTCAGATCCTCCGCGAAATGCGCGCCGTAGACGAGCAGCTTCTTGGGCACGCAGCCGCGGATCACGCAGGTGCCGCCGACGCGATATTCCTCGGCGACCGCCACCCTGGCGCCATGCGCCGCGGACACGCGCGACGCGCGCACCCCGCCCGACCCTCCGCCGATGACGAACAGGTCATAATCATAATCGGCCATGCATCTGCTCCCGCTTCGTCGCGCCCGAGCCGCAGATAGGCGCGCGGCCGGGCGATGCCAACGGAGCGGAAGCGGACTCCGCGGAGTTGGGGCACCGAGGAGAGACGCCATGCACATCGTCCTGGGCGGCACCGGCCATGTCGGATCGGCAGTGGCGGAGACGCTTCTGGCAGAGGGCGAGCCGGTCACGGTCGTCGGCCACGACCCTGGCAAGGCTGCGGCTTGGGAAGCGCGCGGCGCGAGGTTCGCGCTCGCCGACATACATGATGCGGAGGCGCTGCGCCGGATTTTCCGGACCGGGCGGCGCGCCTTCCTGCTCAATCCGCCCGCCCCGCCCGACCTCGACACCGATGCCGAGGAGCGGCGGACCGTGGCGGCCATTCTCGCCGCGGTCCAAGGCGCGGGGCTGGAGAAGCTCGTCGCCGAATCGACCTATGGCGCGCGGCCCGCCGAGAGATGCGGCGACCTCAATACCCTGTGGGACCTCGAGCATGGCCTGGCGGCGCAGCCCGTCCCCTTCGCGATCAATCGCGGCGCCTATTATTTCAGCAACTGGGCGGCGAATCTCGCCGAGGTGCGCGAGAAGGGCGTGTTGCGGACGATGTTCGACGCGGAATTCGTGCTTCCCATGGTCGCCCCCGAAGACCTGGGACGGCATGCGGCGGCGCTCATGACCGACGAGCGGGCCGGCACCTTCTTTGTCGAGGGGCCGCGCCGCTATTCGCCGCGGGACGTCGCCGATGCTTTCGCGGCGGCATTGGGGCGGGAGGTTCGCGTCGAGACGACGCCGCGCGACCGGTGGGCCTCCGCGTTCGAGGCGATGGGGTTCTCGAAAGCCGCGGCGCAGAGCTACGCCCGAATGACCGCTGCGACTGTGGACGACCTCGAATTACCCGAGGATCCTGTCCGTGGCCGCGTGCGGCTGGAGGACTATGTCGCAGCGCTTGTCGCGACGCCGGACTAGCGCCTGTACCCAAGATCGACTCGGCGCGAGAGGAAGAACAGGATCCAGCCGATGCCGATCGCTACGAGGCCGGCGAGGACCAGCGCCGGCGGCACGCGCTCGGGCGGCAGGAAATGCTGCCCGAGGAGCGCGAGCGCGGCCAGGCTCCCGACCCAGACATGGAGCGCCGTGCGCCAGACATTGCGGCGGCGGAAGCGATCGGCGAGCTCGCGCGGCAGCGGCGAGCGTCCGGCGAGCTCGGCGCGGATGCGCCCGCGAAGCGCGGCGAGGTCGCGGCGGAAACGCCAGAGCTGCCAGATCCCCCAGCCATGGAGCAGCACCGTGCCCACCGCGACGCCGGTGCCCAGCGCGATGCCAGTCGGCACGCCGAACAGCTGGCCGAAGCCCGCCACCGCCGCGGCGAACAGCAGGATCGCCAGCGCGTGGAGCCAGGGGCCGGTCTGCGATTCGGCGACGAACCGGTCGATCCGCGCAAAGGCGGCGTCGCGCCAGCCGGCCACGGCATCGGACGGCATGGGGAGCAAATTGCCGTCGCCGGGATCGAAGAGCTGGCCGAGCGGGCTCTCCGGGAACCAGCGCTCGACCGCCGCCCGCTCGCTTTCCCGTACCATCCGCTCGCGATCCATCGGCCGCCCCCTGCCCGTGCGGAAGCGGAGTCTAGCCAGCGAGGGTAACCGATTGCTTTAGCCCCTCTCCTTCATCCCGGCGAGCCGGGATGACGTTCCTTACCCGAACGCCCGGCGGATCAGATCCTCGGTCGAGGCGTCGAAACCCTCGCCGCCGCTGCCCGCCGCCTTGGCCATCTCCTTGCCGAGCTCGACGCCGAACTGGTCGAACGGATTGATCCCGAGCAGCACCGCGTTCACGAAGGTCCGGTGCTCGTAAAAGGCGAGCAGCGCGCCCAGGGTGCGCGGATCGAGCCGGTCGAGTAGCAGCGTCGCGCTCGGCCGATCGCCCGGATAGGCGCGGGCGAGGTCGTCATGGTCGCGGCCCGCCATCAGCGCCGCGCCTTGCGCGAACATGTTGAGCAGCAGCTGGCGGTGATGCTCCTCGGCGAGCCCGTCGCCGGGCTCGATCGCGCCGACGAACTCGACCGGCACGAGCCGCGTGCCCTGGTGAAGCAGCTGGAACACCGCGTGCTGCGCGTCGGTGCCGACGCCGCCCCAGGTGATCGGCGCGGTGGGCCATTCGACCGGCCGCCCTTCCGCGGTGACTCGCTTGCCGTTCGATTCCATCTCGAGCTGCTGGAGATAGCTCGGCAGCAGCCGCAATCGCTGGTCATAGGCGAAGGTCGCGCGCGTCTCGCAGCCGCGGACCTGGGTGTAGAAGAGGTCGGCGAAGGCGGCGAGCGCCGGCGCGTTCCTCTCGAGCGGCGCCAGGCGGAAATGCCGGTCCATCTCGGCCGCGCCTTCGAGCAGCTCCTCGAACGCTTCCCAGCCGAGCGCGAGCGCCGCGGGGAAGCCGATCGACGACCAGAGCGAATAGCGCCCCCCCACCGATTCGGCGAAGGGCAGCACGCGCGTCTCGTCGATCCCCCAGGCGACCGCCCGCTCGGGCGCGGCGGTGAGCGCGACGAACCGGCCATAGGGATCGGCGACGCCGCCCTGCATCAGCCAGGAGAGCGCGCTGTCGGCGTTGAGCATCGTCTCGGTGGTGGTGAAGGTCTTGGAGGCGACCGCCACCAGCGTGGTCTGCGGATCGAACCGGTCGAGCGCGTCCTCGAGCGCGACGCCGTCGACGTTCGAGACGATCGCGACCTCATATTGGTCGGCTTCGCGGCCGAGCGCATCGACGAGCAGGTCCGGCCCCAGCGCCGATCCGCCGATGCCGATATGGAGGATCGAACGGACCGGGCCGAGCGCCTCGGCCTCGATCGCGTCGATCAGCGCGCGCATCCGGGCGTGGTTCGACCGCGCCCGCGCCACGCTCTCGGGCGCGCCTTCGCCGCGCTCCGCCGTGTGCTCGACGGCACGGCCCTCGGTCACGTTGATCGCCTCGCCCGCGAACAGCGCGTCGCGCTTGGCGGCGAGCCCCATCGCGGCGGCGATCCCGGCGAAGCGCGCGACCGCCTCCGCGGTGAGGTGCGTCTTCGACCAGTCGAAGCGGATCCCCGCGACATCGGCCGAGAGCGCGGTGACGCGGCCCGGATCGGCCGCGAACAATTGCTGAAGCGTCGCCGTGTCGAGCGATCGGACCGCGGACCAGTCGGGCAAGGCCATGTTCTTCTCCTCTAGAGTCCGTTCAGCCATGCCGAAGCAGGGCGGCACCGGCCCGCTCCCCACCCGGCCACCCAACGGCATCGTATCTTATGGGTGGCCGGGTGGGGGAGCGGGCCGGTGCCGCTTCAGCAAAGCTGAAAACGAGTCCGCCGGCCCCTATCGTCCCGAAGCGGCGCCTGCCAGCCGGATTCAGCCGCTTGACCTCACGGTTCAGCCCAAGCAGAGC
>CBIFVW010000146.1:0-9452 GCA_966186155.1 uncultured Sphingomonas sp. | reverse complement strand
TGAGCTGCCCTCACCCTTCCACTCGGCTGCGCCGAGCGGGCCCCTCCCTCTCCCATCAAGGGAGAGGGGTTTAAAGCATCGCATTCAGATCAGGGGTTTTGATGAAAGCCCAATTGAGGTTGGATCCTGACGGAGAGCCTCCTCAATCGTGGAACGGCTCGACGGTGCGCCGGTGCCCGCGGAGGAAAGCATCGGCGACCAGCCGGAGCGGATCGGCGTCGACGTCGCTCGTGCCGCTGCGGACCAGCTCGGCGAAGCGGGCGTAGAGGCCCGGATATTCGGCATCCTCCGAACGCTCGGTGCCGCCCGGCAGCGTCAGCACCGCCCCGCCCTGCGCCAGCTTGAGCGTGCCGGCGTCGGTCTCCACTTCGATGTCCCAGCTCTGCGGACCGGTCTGGCGCCAGTCGAGATCCATGCTGATCGGCGCGCCCGCGGTGTCGCGGAACTGGAGATCGGCGGCGATCGGCGCGGCGCGGTTCTCGGGGACCTCGAGCACCGCCTCGAGCAGGAAGAAGGGCCGCGGCAGGATGTACGTCGCGATCGACAGCGCGTTGATCCCCGGATCGAACACCCCGAGCCCGCCCGGCTCCCAGATCCAGGCCTGGCCCGGATGCCAGACGCGCACGTCCTCGCGCCAGACGATCGCGGCGCGCCGTATCTCGCGGTCGGCGAGCCAGGCCCGCGCAGGCGCCACGCCAGCGGCGTAACGCGAATGCCAGCTCGCGAAAAGCGTGACGCCCGCGGCCTGGGCCTGCCGGTCGAGCGCCGCGACCTCGGACAGCGTCGCCCCGGGCGGCTTTTCGAGGAAGACGTGCACCCCACGTGCGATCGCCGTCGCCGCGAGATCGTAGCGGATCTGGGGCGGCGTGCAGAGCGCGACCGCGTCGATCGCGGGACCCTCGGCGAGCAGCGCGTCGAGGCTGCGGAAATGCGGCAGGCCGTCGGACCCGCCATGGTTCGGGCTCACCGTCGCCGCGAGCGCGAAGGCGGGGTTGCCGTGAATCGCGGGCAGATGCTGGTCGCGCGCGATCTTGCCCATGCCGATGACGGCGACGCGGATCGGATCCATGCTCACAGGCTCCTTACCGAGACGTGCCCGGCTTCGGCGCCGCGCGCGAGCGGATTGCGCAGCGGCAAAGTGAAGGGCGCGGCCTCGATCTCGAACACATCGTCCGGCTCGGTACGGACGCCGTCGCTGAACGACAAGGTCGCGGTGCCGAAGAAATGGACATGGACGTCGCCGGGCACGCGGAACAGCGGGTATTTGAAATGGTGGTGCTCGAGATTGGCGAGGCTGTGCGACATGTTCGCCTCGCCCGAGAGGAAGGGCTTCTCCCACAGGGTCGCGCCGCCGCGGACGATACGGCTGGTGCCGCGCACGTCCTCGGGCGGCGCGCCGACGAGCAGCTCGGGGCCGAGCGCCGCCTGGCGGAGCTTCGAATGCGCGAGCCAGAGGTAGTTGTGGCGCTCGGTCACATGGTCACTGAACTCGTTGGCGAGGCAGAGACCCAGTCGCCAGGGCGTTCCATCGGGCCCGATCAGATAGATGCCGGCGAGCTCCGGCTCCTCCCCGCCGTCCTTCGCGAAGCCGGGCATCTCGAGCGGCTCGCCCGGACCGGCGAGGTGCGTACCGTTGCCCTTGTAGAACCATTCAGGCTGCTGCCCGACCTCGCCGGCCCCAGGCTTGCCGCCCTCGACGCCCTCGAGGAACATCCGCATCGAATCGGTCTGATGTGCCGCCGCGGCGGCCTCGCGATGCATCTTGTCGCGCCCCTCGGCCGAGCCGAGATGCGTGAGACCGGTGCCGGTGAGGACGAGATGCGCGGGATCGGGATGATCGATCGGCGCGATCAGCGTCCCCGCCGCGAGCTCGGCGGCGAGATCGACCCGGCCGTCGACGCCGTTCGCCTCGACCGCCTCCGCCAGCGTCCGCTCATAGGCGATCGCCTGCAAGGCGAGCGAGCGGACGTCGGTGACGCCCGCGACGAAGCCAGCCTCGGCGCCCCGCGCCGCGATCACGCGCCGCTGTCCGTTGGTCCCGCGATACTGCAAAAGCCGGAACGACACTCCACTCCTCCCCGATGCGACCCCGTCCTGTGACGCGGGAATTAGTCCGACATATTATCGACGCGCGGGAAACGCAATCTTGCATGGCATGCAGGGTTGCGCCGATAAGGCGCGTTCGAGACCTGACAGGAGACCCTCCCGAAATGCCGTCGCAAAAGGAAGACGCGCCGACGCCCGCGGGCCGCCTGACGCCTTCCCCCAAGGGCTCGGGGCGGCGCCTGCGGGGCGCGGTCGCGCATTATCTCGGGACCGCCATCGTCTCCGGCCAGATCGCGCCGGGCGAGCGGCTGACGGGCGAAGTCGCCAATTCCGAGGCGCTGGACGTCTCGCGCAGCGCCTATCGCGAGGCCGTGCAGGTGCTCACCGCCAAGGGGCTAGTCGAGAGCCGTCCCAAGGCCGGGACCCGCGTGCTGCCCCGCAGCCGGTGGAACATGCTCGACCCCGCCGTGCTCGCCTGGGCCTTTTCGGGCGAGCCCGACATGGGGTTCGTCCGGGACCTTTTCGAGCTGCGCGCAGTGGTCGAGCCGGCGGCGGCGCGGCTGGCGGCCGAGCGCCGCGAAAAGTCCGACATCAAGGCGATGAAGGACGCGCTCGCCGGGATGCGCCGCTTCACGCTCGCCACCGAGGCCGGGCGCGCGGCGGACCGCGACTTCCACGACGCGCTGCTGCAGGCGACGCACAACAACGCGCTGATGGCGCTGAGCGCGAGCATCGGCGCGGCCGTCAACTGGACGACTCAGTTCAAGCAGCGCTCGCGCGCGCTGCCGCGCGATCCGGTGCCAGACCATGTCCGCGTGTTCGACGCGATCGTGGCCGGGGACGCCGAGGCCGCGAGCGCGGCGATGCGCGGCCTGGTCGACCTGGCGCTCGACGACACGCGCTCGGCGATGGAGGGCGTGGAGTAACCGCCTCGTCATCCCGGCTCTCGCCGGGATGACGGAGTGCCGTCACCTAGTCGACCGCCCGGTCCGGCAGCGCGTGGGTCGGCTTGGCGCCCCAGAGCGCGTAGAAGAGCACATAGAGCTCGCAGGCGACCGTCAGCAGGAACGAGAGCTGCAGGCCGTACGCGTCCGCGAGCTGCCCCTGCACCACCACCAGCGCGCCGCCGGCGATCGCCATGATGAGCAGGCCCGACCCTTCCTCGGTGAGCGGCCCCAGGCCGCGGATGCCGAGCGTGAAGATCGTCGGGAACATGATCGAGTGGAACAGGCCCACCGAGATGATCGCCCACATCGCGACATGGCCGGCGGTGAAGGTCGCGATCAGCATCACCACGGCCGCGGCGGTCGCGGCGAAGGCGAGCACGCGCTCGGGCGCGACCTTCTGCATGATGGCGCTGCCCGCGAACCGGCCGACCATCATCCCGCCCCAGAGCAGGAAGAGATAGTTGGACGCGTGCGCATGGGTCATGCCGCCGATCTCGGGCGCGGAGATGAAGTTGATGAACAGGTTCGAGACGCCGATCTCGGCGATCAGGTAGATGAAGATCGCGGGCACGCCGAACACGAGGTTGCGATGGGCCCAGAGCGAATGCTTCTTGCGCTCCTCGCGCGCGACGCGGCTGGTCGCCTGCCCCATCGCCGGCAGCGGGAAGCGCGCGATCACCACGGCGAGCACCACCAGCACCGCCGCGACGATCAGATAGGGCAGCTGCACCGATTGCGCGTCGGCGAGCCGCTCGGCCGCGGTCAGGCCCGCCGCGCCCGCCTCGGACGTGCCCGACTTGGACCGGGCGAGGATCAGATAGCCCCCGAACAGCGGCGCGAGCGTGGTGCCGAGCGAGTTGAACGCCTGGACGAGGTTGAGCCGCGACGACGCGGTCTCGGGCGTGCCGACCACCGCGACATAGGGATTGGCGGCGACCTGGAGCAGCGTGATGCCGCTCGCGATCACGAACAGCGAGATCAGCGTGACCTCATAGGAGGGGATCCGCGCGGCGGGGATCATGCCGAGCGCGCCCGCCGCCATCACCAGCAATCCGACCACCAGCGACTTCTGATAGCCGATTCGCTCGATCAGCTTGGCCGAAGGGATCGACGCGACGAAATAGGCGATGAACCACACGCTCTCGATCAGCGTCGTCTGGGTGTAGTTCAAGTCGAACACGCTGCGCAGGTGCGGCAGCAGCGTGTTGTTGATGACCGTGATGAAGCCCCACATGAAGAAGAGCGTCGCCAGCAGGCTCAGCGCATTGCGGTACCGGGTCGGCTGCGGGGGCACGCCGGCTTCCGCCAGGGGCGCCGACGTCGTGGGCACAACGGCCATCGCTTCTCTCTCCTCGATCGCCGGAGTGCACCGGCGGGGTTGCTCTTCGCTTTCTAGTCGGAGTATTGAAGGTCCAGACGGGCGTCAACCATGCACGTCGCCAGCCATGACAAAATCCGAAAGGGGAGGTTTCGATGAAAGGCATTCTGGTCGCCGGCCTTGCGCTTGCTGCGACGATCTCGGGCGTCGCCGAAGCCGCCGAAACCCAGCGCGCCACGTTCGGCACGCTGCCCGACGGCCGGACCGTCGAAGCGATAACTCTGTCTAACGGCAAGGGAATGCGCGCGATGGTGATCAGCTATGGCGCGATCCTCCAGTCGCTGTCGGTGCCCGACCGCACCGGCAAGTCGGAGGAGGTCACGCTCGGCTATGCCGATCTCAAGGGCTATCTGGTCGCGCCCAATTATTTCGGCGCCACCGTCGGCCGCTACGCCAACCGCATCAAGGCCGGGCGCTTCACGCTCGACGGGCGCGAGTACAAGCTGGCGCTGAACAACGGGCCGAACGCGCTGCACGGCGGCGTGCAGGGCTTCGACAAGAGGCTGTGGAAGGTCGAGAAGGTGACGAACGGCGCCACCGCCAGCGTCGTCCTCAGCTACACCAGCGCCGATGGCGAGGAAGGCTATCCGGGCGCGCTCACCGTCACGGCGACCTATTCGCTCAACGAGGCGAACGAGCTCAGCGTCGAATATCGCGCGACGACGACCAAGCCTACGATCGTCAACATCACCAACCACAGCTTCTTCAACCTGGGCGGCGAGGCCTCGCAGCGCTCGATCTACGACCATGTCCTGACGATCCCGGCCGATGCCACCACCCCGGTCGACGCGACGCTGATCCCCACCGGCGACCTGCGCCCGGTCGAAGGCACCCCGTTCGACTTCCGCCGCCCGACCCCGATCGGCGCGCGCATCCGCGACGGGCGCGACCCGCAGATCGTGTTCGGCCAGGGCTATGACGAGAATTTCGTGATCGGCCGCGCCGTCTCCGCCGAGCCGAAGCTCCACGCCCGGGTCGAGGATCCGGCGACGGGGCGCGTGATGGAGATCCTGTCGAACCAGCCCGGCGTCCAGCTCTACACGGGCAATTTCTTCGACGGGACGGCGATCGGCCGCTCGCAGCTCGCCTATCGCCAGGGCGACGGGCTCGCGCTCGAGCCGCAGGTCTTCCCGGACACGCCCAACCAGCCCGGCTTCGGTTCGGCGCGGCTCGATCCGGGCCAGACCTATCGCAACATCATCATCTACCGCTTCTCGACCCCGGCCCCCACGGCCGCGGCGAAGTAACCCAGGCAGGCCCCTTTTCATGAGCGATTCCTCCGCCCCGTCTCCCAAGCTGCGCAGCCGTGCCTGGTTCGACAATCCCGCGAACATCGACATGACCGCGCTCTATCTGGAGCGGTATCTGAATTATGGCCTGAGCCTCGAGGAGCTGCGTTCGGGCAAGCCGGTGATCGGGATCGCCCAGACCGGATCCGACCTCAGCCCGTGCAACCGCCACCATCTCGTCCTCGCCGAGCGCATCCGCGAGGGCATTCGCGAGGCGGGCGGGATCGCGATCGAATTCCCGGTCCACCCGATCCAGGAGACCGGCAAGCGCCCCACCGCGGGGCTCGACCGCAACCTCGCCTATCTCGGGCTGGTCGAGCTGCTCTACGGCTATCCGCTCGACGGCGTGGTGCTGACGACGGGGTGCGACAAGACGACTCCGGCGTGCCTGATGGCGGCGGCGACGGTGAACATCCCGGCGATCGCGCTGTCGGTCGGGCCGATGCTCAACGGCTGGCACCGCGGCGAGCGCACCGGGTCGGGCACGATCGTGTGGAAGGCGCGCGAGCTGCTCGCGGCGGGCGAGATCGACGACGAGGGGTTCATCCGCCTGGTGAGCTCCTCGGCACCCTCGACCGGCTATTGCAACACGATGGGCACGGCGTCGACGATGAACAGCCTCGCCGAGGCGCTCGGCATGATGCTGCCCGGCACCGCGGCGATCCCCGCGCCCTATCGCGACCGGCAGGAAGCGGCCTATCGCACCGGCAAGCGCATCGTCGAGATGGTCGCGGAGGACCTGAAGCCCTCGGACATCATGACCCGCGACGCCTTCCTCAACGCCATCGCGGTCAATTCGGCGATCGGCGGATCGACCAACGCGCCGATCCACCTCGCCGCGATCGCGCGCCATGTCGGCGCCGAGCTCGACATCTCGGACTGGCAGGCGCACGGCCACGACATTCCGCTGCTGGTCAACCTCCAGCCGGCCGGCGAATATCTGGGCGAGGATTACTACCGCGCCGGCAGCGTACCCGCAGTGGTGGCCGAGCTGATGCGCCAGGGCCTGATCCGCGAGGACGCGATCACCGTCAACGGACGGACGATCGGCGAGAATTGCCGCAATGCCGAGATCGAGGACGAGCGCGTCATCCGCCGGTTCGAGGACCCGCTGGTCGAGGCGGCCGGCTTCCTGGTACTCAAGGGCAATCTGTTCGACGCGGCGATCATGAAGACCAGCGTGATCGGGCCCGAGTTCCGCGAGCGCTATCTCTCCAATCCCGCCGATCCCGACGCCTTCGAGGGGCCGGTCGTGGTGTTCGACGGTCCCGAGGACTATCACCACCGGATCGACGATCCCGCGCTCGGCATCACCCCCGACACGCTGCTGGTGATGCGCGGCGCGGGGCCGATCGGCTATCCGGGCGCGGCGGAGGTCGTGAACATGCGGCCGCCGGCCTATCTCCTCCACGAGGGCGTGCACGCCCTGCCCTGCATCGGCGACGGACGCCAGTCGGGCACGTCGGGATCGCCCTCGATCCTCAACGCCTCGCCCGAGGCGGCGGCGCTCGGCGGGCTCGCCTTGCTGCGCACCGGCGACCGGGTGCGGATCGACCTGAAGCGCGGGACGGCGGACGTGCTGATCCCGGACGACGAGCTCGCGGCGCGGCGCCAGGCGCTCAAGGACGCGGGCGGCTATGCCTATCCCGCCTCGCAGACGCCCTGGCAGGAGATCCAGCGCGCGCTGGTCGGCCAGATGGACACCGGCGCGATCCTCGAGGGCTCCGAGCGCTATCAGCGGATCGCCCAGACCAAGGGATTGCCGCGGGATAATCACTAAGGGCCCACGGCATTACCCGTCACCCCGGCCTTGTGCCGGGGTCCGCATCGCCTCACCGGCGGATCTCGAGCCTCTTGCCCATGACTCGCCTCCCGGTGGACCACGGCCCAAGGCCGGGGTGACGAGAAGAGAATCGGGCCGATCGCGATAGGGAATCACCGCGATTGACAGGTCGCGGCACATCCGCGATTTTTGCTGCAGTGCAACAGGAGCCCTCGCGCTGAAGATCGCGATCGTCGACGACAGTCCCGCACGCGCCGCGGTGATCGAGGAGGGCCTGCGCGAGGCGGGCCTGGCCGACATCGTGCTGCTCACCGAGCGGCACGGGCTGGTCGCCCGCATCGCCGAGGCGGCGCCCGACGTGATCCTGCTCAACCTAGAGAATCCGAGCCGCGACATGCTCGAGGAGAGCTTCGCACTGTCGCGCGCGATCGCGCGGCCGATCGCGATGTTCGTCGACCAGTCGGACGAGCGCTCGATCGCCGAGGCGGTCGACGCGGGCATCTCCGCCTATGTCGTCGACGGCCTGCGCAAGGAGCGGATCAAACCGGTGCTCGAGCTGGCGGTGAAGCGGTTCAACGCCTTCGCCCGGCTCCAGGCCGAGCTGGCCGAGGCGCGGTCGGCGCTGGCCGAGCGCAAGGTCGTCGACCGCGCCAAGGCGATCCTGATGAAACGCCGCGGGATCGACGAGCCCGCCGCCTATGCGCTGCTCCGCAAGCAGGCGATGGACGGCGGCCGGCGCATCGCCGAGATCGCCGAGGCGCTCGTCACTGCGGAATCCTTGCTGGGAGGCGAGCCATGAGCGTGTTCCGGATTGGCTTCCTTCCGCTGGTCGACGCCGTGCTGCCGATCCTGGCGCACGAGGCCGGCCTCGCCGCGGCCGAGGGGCTGACGCTCGAGCTTGTGCGCGACCCGAGCTGGGCGACGGTGCGCGACCGGCTGATCTACGGCCAGACCGACGCGGCGCACCTGCTCGCGCCGCTGGCGATCGCGACCAGCCTGGGGCTCGACCGGCCCGCGGTGCCGCTCGCCGCGCCGTTCATGCTCGGGCTCAACGGCAATGCGATCACCGTCAGCCCCGGGATCGCGGCGCGGCTGGGGACGGATCCGGTGGCGGATCCCGTCGAGACCGGGCGCCGGCTCGCCGCAGTGGCGCGCGAGAGGGCCGAGGCCGGGCGCAAGCTGCGGCTGGCGGTGGTGCATCGCTATTCGAGCCACAACTACATGCTTCGCTACTGGCTCGCCGGCTCGGGCTGCGATCCGGACCGCGAGGTCGAGATCGTGGTGATCCCCCCGCCCTTCGTCGCCGAGGCGCTGCAATCGGGCGAGATCGACGGTTCGTGCGTCGGCGAGCCGTGGAACAGCGTCGCGGTCGAGCGCGGCGTCGGCGTGATCGTCGCGGCGACCGCGCGGATCTGGAGCCGCGGCGTCGAGAAGCTGCTCGCGATGCGCACCGCGACTTTGGGCGAGCGGGCGGAGGAAGTCGCAATGCTGCTCCGCGCGCTGCACAAGGCGGGCGAGATCGCCGCCGATCCGGCGCGGCGCGGCGAGGTCGCGGCGCTGCTCGCCCGGCCCGAATATCTCGACCAGCCCGCGGCGCTGATCGAACGCGCGCTCGGCGGCAGGCCGGTGCTGACGCAAGGCGCGGCGGCCGAGCCGGTCGACGACTTCCTGGTGCTCCATCGCGAGGCCGCCAACTTCCCGTGGCGCAGCCAGGCGATGTGGCTCTACACCCAGATGGTGCGCTGGGGGCACGCCCCCGCCGACCTGCGCGACCTAGGCCGCGCCGCGGCGGTGTTCCGCCCCGACGTGTACCGCGCGGTGCTCGCGGAGACCGGCGCGGTGATCCCGAGCGCGAGCGCCAAGGTCGAGGGCGCCATCGCCGTGCCGACCGGCGCGGGCAGCGTCACCGGCCGTCTGATCCTGGGCCCCGACCGGTTCTTCGACGGCCGCCGCTTCGATCCCGACGATGTCGAGAGCTATCTCGAGGCGATGCTGGGGCGATCCTGAAC
>CBIFVW010000145.1:0-9457 GCA_966186155.1 uncultured Sphingomonas sp. | reverse complement strand
GGCGTTGCGGGGCTCCAGTCTGTTTCAGCGAGGCTGAAACAGGGGCGGCACCAGATTCAGCGAAGCTGAAAACGACTCTAGGGCTGCTCGTGGCGCGGCTCGTAGATGCCGAGGCGGCTGCCGCCAGGAAGCGTGACGCCCGAGGCGCGCCCCCAATCGGCGTCGAACGGATCGCTGCACGCGAAACCGGCCGAACGGATCGCGGCGACCGTCGCGTCGATCGAATCGCAGATCAGGTAGATTTCGCGGCTGTCGGCTTCGGCGGGATGCACTGCGAGCTCCGCCGGCGGCAGGCCGAAGATCAGCCAGCCGCCGCCCGCATCGACATGGGCGAGCCCGAGCACGTCGCGCAGGAAGGCACGATCGGCGTCGGCGTCGCGGGAATAGAGCATCATGTGCGCGCCGGTGATCATCGGCTCGGCCCTCGCGCGGGGATTGGAAACATTATGGCAATATTACGAATCGCGCTCGATCGGAAGCGACCAGCGGATCTGCGCGCGCAGCAGCGCCTCGAGCTCGGACGCGCCGGCATTGTGCGCGGCGGCGCGCTTGCGGAGCAAGGTCGCGAGCAGCTCGGCGCGGGTCGGCGGCGCCGCGGGGCCGGCGCGGCCCTTCTGCAGCGCGCGCGACAGGCGGAGGGAGAGCATCGTCACGCCCCTAGGCTTGCGGGCCGGGATGTTGCCGAGGCGTTGCCGAACGGCGTTAACGCGGCCGTGTCCAAAGCTCCGGCGGCCGCGGGGGCAAGGGCCCGCGCGGCCGCCGCAGCGCGTCGCCATAGGCCTGGACGATCCGGCCGAGCTTCTCCGGTCCCGAAACGGTGACGCGCCGGTCCAGCGCCGCCTCGCCCTGCGCGGCCACCTTGCGCGCGATGTCGCCATAGATGCCGGCGGCCGCGAGCACGGCCCAGGCGGAACGGAAGGGCAGCGCGGCGATGCCGCCGCGCGCGCTCGCCGCATAGGCTTCGGCGCGTGTCGCGAGCCTGGCGGCGAGCGTCACGAGCTGCGGACGCGCGGCCGGCACGAGAAGCGCATCGGCCGACAGAGCGATCTCGTCGAGCCAGGCGGCGGGCAGATAGCAGCGCCGCATCCGCGCATCGGGCAGGATGTCGCGCGCGATGTTGGCGAGCTGGAAGGCGATGCCGAGATCGGCCGCGCGGTCGAGCGTCTCCTCGTCGTCCGCCGGCACGCCCATCACCACCGCCATCATGCACCCGACGGCACCGGCGACATGGTAGCAATAGCGATAGAGGTCGGCTTCGTCCTGCGGCCGCCAGCCCGCGGCGTCGAGCGCGAAGCCGGCGATGACGTCCCCGACGAAGCGATGCGGGATGCCCGTTTCGGCAACGACGATGCGCAGCGCGTCGAAGGCCGGGTCCCCCACCCACTGCCCCGCCAGCGCCGCCTCGCTGAGCAGCCGGATGCGCGCGAGGCCGGCTTGGGAATCGGCGGGCGCCGCGGCATGGCCATGGTCCTGCCCGTCGGCGAGGTCGTCGCAGGCGCGGCACCAGGCGTAGAGCAGCCAGGCGCGCTCGCGGACGGGCGCCGCGAAGAGCAGGCTCGCCAGGGCGAAGCTCTTCGAGCCGCGCGCGATCGATTCGCGCGCGGTCGCGACGATCGCGGCGCGCGACGGCACCGCGGCGTGGCTCACAGATCGTCGCGCTTCATGTGGATGATCGGGACGATCGGCCGGTGCGCTGCCATCCGGTCGAGCAGCGCCTCGAGCGTGTCGGCGACGATCAGCATGTCCTGGTGCTGCGGCCGGACGAAGCCGACGCGGCCCATATGTTCCCAGAAGTCGATCAGCTTGTCGTAATAGCCGGCGATGTTGAGCAGCCCGACCGGATCCCGGTGATAGCCGAGCTGCGCCCAGCTCAGCGCCTCCCAGAGCTCGTCCATCGTGCCGGTGCCGCCCGGCAGGTTGACGAAGCCGTCGGCGAGCTCGGTGAAGCGGGCCTTGCGCTCGTGCATCGTGTCGACGACGTGGAGCTCGGTGAGGCCGCGATGCGCGACTTCGGCGTTCACCAGCGCCTGCGGGATCACGCCGATCACTTCGCCGCCCGCCGCGAGCGCGCTGTCGGCGACCGCGCCCATCAGCCCGAGCTTGCCGCCGCCATAGACGACGCCGATGCCCCGCTCCGCCAGGGTGCGGCCGACATGGCGCGCCGCCTCGACATAGACGGGGTCGGCGGGCGAGGCCGAGCCGCAATAGATGGCGAGGCGCTTCATTTGCCGTCTCCCAGCATCAGCCCGGCGGTCGCCTTGGCGCTCCCCACCACGCCCGGAATGCCCGCACCCGGATGCGTGCCCGCACCGACGAAATAGAGGTTCGAGATCGCGTCGTCGCGATTGTGGACGCGCAGCCACGCGCTCTGGGTCAGGATCGGCTCGAGGCTGAAGGCGGAGCCGTGATGCGCGGCGAGATCGTCGCGGAAATCACTGGGCGCGTAGGAGAATTTGGTCACGATACGGTCCTTGAGATCGGGAATCAGCCGGCGCTGGACCTCGCCGAGGATGCGCTCCTCTAGCACCGGCCCGATCTCCGTCCAGTCGACCGGGAACTTGCCGAGATGCGGCACCGGCGCGAGCGCGTAGAAGGTCGAATGACCCTCGGGCGCCATCGCCGCGTCGCTCGCGCTCGGATGGTGGAGATAGAGCGCGAGATCCTCGCTCAGCACGCCATGATCGAAGATGTCGGCGAGCAGCCCCTGGTAGCGCGGGCCGAACAGGATCGAATGGTGCGGGATCTCGGCGAAGCTGCCGCGCACGCCGAAATGGACGACGAACAGCGAGGGCGACCAGCGCTTGTGGGCGAGGCGCTGCGCGGTGCGCTGGGCGCTGCGCGAGCCGCGGAGCAAGTCGCGATAGCTGTGGAGCACATCGGCGTTGCACGCGACCGCGTCGGCGCTCGCCTCGTATCCGCCCCGCGTGCGCACTCCCGTCACTCGGTCGCCGAGCGTGTCGATCGCCTCGACCGGATCGCCGAGCCGAAGCACGCCGCCGAGCCGCTCGAAATGGCGGACCATGCCGGCGACCAGCCGGTTGGTGCCGCCTTCGGCCCACCAGACACCGCCGTCGCGTTCGAGCTTGTGGATCAGCGCGTAGATCGCGCTCGCGGTCATCGGATTGCCGCCGACGAGCAGCGTGTGGAACGAGAAGGCCTGGCGCAACTTCTCGTTGCGGATGCACGCGGCGACCTTCGCATAGACCGAGCGCCAGGCGCCGTACTTGGCGAGCGCGGGCGCGGCGCGGACCATCGACATGAAATCGAGGAAGGGCACCTGGCCGAGCTTCTGATAGCCTTCGCGATAGACGTCGGCCGAATAGGCGAGGAACTTGCGATAGCCCTGCACGTCCTGCGGCTCGAGCCGGGCGATCTCGGCGGCGAGCTGGGCGTCGTCGTTCGCATAGTCGAAGCGCGTCCCGTCGGGCCAGGTCAGGCGATAGAAGGGGCTGACCGGGCGGAGCCTGACGTCCTCGGAGATGTCGTGGCCCGAGAGCTTCCACAGCTCGGCCAGCGCCTGGGGCGCGGTGATCACGGTGGGGCCGGCGTCGAAGACGAAGCCGTCGCGCTCCCAGAAATAGGCGCGTCCACCGGCCTTGTCGCGCGCCTCGAGCACCACCGTGTCGACACCCGCCGACTGCAGCCGGATCGCGAGCGCGAGCCCGCCGATCCCGGCGCCGATCACCACCGCACGCTTCACTTGAAGGCCCCCCGCATCGCCGCGACGGCCCTGCCGATAGGCACCGGCGGCTTGCCCGAGACGATCCGCAACCGGTCGAGCAAGGTCGAGTGGCCGGCATAGAAGCGCCCGATCAGCGCCGGGTCGAGGCGATAGAAGCGCGCGAGGATACGATAGCGCTCGGCGGGTTCGGCGGCCTTGAACAACATGGCGGCGAGCATGCGATAGAAGCGGCGCCGGCGCCATGTCGCACGGGCGAAGCCGTGGAGAAGATCGTGAAGCGCGCCGCCGCCGAGGTCGCTCGCGGCGGCGACGAGCGCGGCGGCGCGCACCGCGTCGGGCAGCGCATAGCCGGTGAGCGGGTGGAACAGGCCGCCGCGCCCGCCCGCCTTGGCGACCTTGTTGCCGCCCGACTGCCAATAGGCCTCGAAATCGCCGCCCATCGCCACCGGAAGCGCGCCGCCCTCCTCGCGCAGGGCCTGCTCGATTCGCCAGCCTCTCGCCTGGACATAGGCGTGGATCCGGCCATCCAGCGTCGCGACGTCGAGCGCCGGCGTGTCGCTGTAATAGGTATCCTCGACCAGGATCCGCGTCGGCGTGAACGGCAGGCAATAGACGAAGCGATAGCCGTCGAGCTGCTCGACCGTCGCATCCATCACGCGCGGGCGTTCCAGCCGGTGCGCGTCCGCCAGCGCGAGCTCGCGCCCGTAGAATTTCTGCCAGCCGCATCGGAGCATGGAAAGATCGCCGGGGCCGCGGCAGTCGATCACGCCGCCGGCCTCGACCCGGTCGCCGTCGGCGAGCACCACGGCCTTGGCGCTGGCGGCGAGCACCTTGCGCCGAGTCATCAGCGCCGCCTCGGGCAGCGCCGCGCGCACCACCTGGTCGAGCCGCGCGGATTCGACCGAATAATAGGCGGCGTCGAGGATGCGTTCCTGCCCCGGGAAAGCGACGTCGTAGCTCCGCCAGCCATGGCCGATCAGCGGCGCAGTGAGCCAGCGATGCGCGGGTGCGACATCCGTCGCGAAGAAGGACCAGAGATGGTTGCCGCCGACCGTCCGTCCCGCCTCGATCAACCGCACGTCGCAATCGGGCCGCTTCTTCCGGAGCGCCAACGCGATCAGCCCGCCCGCAAGGCCGCCACCGACGATTGCGACATCGCATTTGATCGTGGCTGGCATGGCGCACGGCCTAGCCCAGCGATTCGCGCGATTCCAACAAAAATGCCCCTTCCGGCCGGAGCCGGAAGGGGCAGGTGTGGCGGGAGCGGGCGGAATGCGGCTCGCCCCCGGAGCCCTGGAGGTCAGGCAGCCTTGAGCAGCGGCCACTCCTCGGCCATCGCGCGCGCGATCGAGGGGCGGGCGCGCAACCGCTCGCGATAGGCGAGCAGCACCGGCCAGTCGGCGATCGGCACCTTCGAATATTCGCACCAGTTGAGCACCGCGAGCAGATAGGCGTCGGCGACGGTGAAGCGGTCGTCGAGGAACTCGCGCCCGTCGAGATGCTTCGACAGCACCGCGAAGGGCTTGGCGTGGCGCGCGCGGGCGGCGGCCTGCTCGGCCTCGCCATGGCCCTTGCTGAGCAACGGGATGAACACCGCCTTGTGGAGCTCGGTCGAGATGAAGTTGAGCCAGGCGAGCATCCGGTAATGCGCGTCGGAGAAGCCGGTGAAGCTCAATGAACCCTCGGGTGCGAGCTCGGCGATGTAGGTGAGCACCGCGGGGCCCTCGGTCAGCGTGAAGCCGGCGGCGGTCTGGATCGCGGGGACATAGCCCATCGGCGAGACCTCGGTGAAGGCGCGGCCGTCGGGCAGGCGGCCGTGATCGGGCACCTGGACGAACTCGGCGTCGAGCCCCGCCTCCTCGAGCGCGATGCGCGCGGCGAGCGAACAGGCGAACGGGCGGAAATAGAGCTTCATGACTCGTCTCCCTTGTATTTTCATACGATCTCGCACAAAATTGTATGGGTCAAGGATTTTAATGCGAAACGATACAAAAATATCGCCGCGGCCCCGCGGCCGACCGCGCAAGTTCGATGAGGACCAGGTGCTGCGCGCCGCGCTCCAGCGCTTCCGCACGCACGGGCTCTCGAGCACCACGCTCGACGATCTCGCCGAGGCGACTGGAGTCAACCGGCCGAGCCTCTATGCGGCGTTCGGGGACAAGAAGGCGCTGTATCTCGCCACGCTCGCGCGCACCCATGCGAGCGTCGACATCCTCTTCGCCGATCTCTACGCCGCCGATTATCCGCTCGAGAAGATGCTCAAGGCGCTGTTCATCGGCACGATCGAGGGGTTCCTGACCGGCGAGGAGGGGCCGTCGGGCTGCGTCGCGGTCAACACCGCGACGGCCGAGGCGGTGACCGATCCGGACATCCGCGCGGCGCTGGCCGGCTTCCTGGCGTTGCAGGATTCGTGGATCGAGCGGCTGCTCGAACAGGCCGGGAGCAAGGATCCGCACGGCGACGCGCAGATCGCCTCGTCGGTGATCCATTCGCTGAGCACGCGCGCCCGCGCCGGCACCCCGCGCGCCGAGCTGATCGCGATCGCCAAGAAGGCGACCGCGATGATCCTGGGCTAGCGCGCCGCGTCGAGGATGCGGCGCGCGGCGTCGAGGTCCTCTTCGTCGACCATCACCCGGACCGGGATCAGCAGGTACGAGCCGTCGGCGATGCTGGTGCCCGCGTCGAAGACGAAGCTCGCAATGCCTTCGTCCTCGAGCCGGGATTGGACGATATAGGCTTCCTGCCGGTCGAAGCGGGCGAGCTCGATCAATGCCATCAGACGATCCTAGGGCGGCGCGGCAGGCCGGGCACGCATTCGAGCGACGCCCGGTCCCAATGGCCGAGATCGGCTGCCGCCGCATAGGTGGATTGCAGGAAGTCGAGCAGCATGTGCGCGGGATCGGCGGCGGCGCGAACGGCGTCATAGTCGAGCAGCCATTCGCCGAGATCGGCGTCGTAATAAGCGGGTGCCGGGATTTCGGCGGCGGCATAGCCCGGCGGCGCCGGATAGCCATAGGCGTAAAAGGCCGGCTTGGGGAAGGCGTCGCTCCCCGGCCAGAAGCCGGCGCTGGCTTCCTCATGGCTATAAGCTTCGCAGGTCACGGCGTCGGGCAGGCCGGGAATGCCCCCGGGATGCCGGGGCGCGGTGCGGCCCGAGAAGCGAGTCGCGGCGAGATCGAAGCTGCCCCAGAAGAAATGGACCGGACTCGCCTTGCCGAGGAAGCCGGTGCGGAACTGCTGGAAGATCCGGTCTGCCCAGAGCAGGGCGCGGTGAAAGTCGCGCACCGCATCGGCGTCCCATGGCCGCCCGGCCCGATCCTCGGCGAAAGGGATCGCATCGGGGATCTCGCTCGGTGTCCCGCTGATCCGCACAGGCGTGCCGATCGCGGCGAGCGCCGCCATCAGCTCGGCGTGGAAATCGGCGACGCTGCCGGGCCCGAGCCCGATGCTCGCCTCGCCGCCGGCGTCGGTGCCGAGCCGAAGCGCGCTCTCGCGCAAGTCGAGATCGAGCTGGAGCGTCGCACCGTCGCACGGGATCGGACCCGTGGTGAGACCCTGGACGGTCGGATAGAGCGCGACGTGCCAGCTATGGTTGAGCCAGGGCGTGCGCGCGAGGCGGACCTTGCCGAGCATCTGGGTGACAAGGTGCAGGTGCCGGGCGGTCTGGCGCCAGGAAGACCAGTCGAGCGAGGGAAGCGCGCTCGTCATGCGAGCTCGCGCAGCCGGGCGACGAGCGCATCGCGATCGGGGAGCTCGAAGCCCATCTCGTCGGCGAGGATCGCGCAGAAATCGGCGGGATCGTCCACTGCCCGCCGCTCGAAGCTTCCATCCAGCCCGTAGCGCGTGAACAGGCCGCTGCGGATCGCGAGCCGCCCGTCGGGGAGCATGCGCGCGCAGGTGACGCCGCGCGTGAAGTGCGAGGCGGGACTCGTCGAGGTCCACCAGTTGATCGGTTCGTAGTCGATCGCGAGCTGCGGATGGAGATCGAAGCGGTAGCAGGTCCGCCAATCCTCGCCGATGCGGATCTGGAGCCACCATTCGCCGTCGCGGTCGAGCAGCCGGAAGGGCTCGTGCGGCGTCTCCTGCGCGACATCGGGGACGAGGTCGAGCACGCCGGTGAGCACCGCGCCGCCGAAGCCGACATCGACGATCGCCGGGCTTTCGAGATCGACGCGCAGCAGCATGTGGCTGCGCGGAGTCACGGCGTCCTCGTCCATGTTCCACAGCACCCGCGCGGCGAGCGGCGTCACTTGGAAGCCGATCGCCTCGAGCACGCGCCAGAACAGGCCGTTCTGCTCGAAGCAATAGCCGCCGCGGCGGCGATGGACGAGCTTGTCGACGAGCGCCTCGGGCTCGAGCCGCACCGGCCGCCCGAGCAGCGGGTCGAAATTCTCGAACGGGATCGAAAGCGTGTGGCGCAGGACCAGCTCGGCCAGCGTCGCGCGATCGGGCGCGGGCATGCCGGCATAGCCGATCCGCGCGAAATAGGCCGAAAGGTCCCCCGGGCTCAGCGTCACGCGGCGGTGCCTCCCACCGTAAGCCCCTCCACCAGCAGAGTCGGCTGGCCGACGCCGGCGGGGACCGACTGGCCGCCCTTGCCGCACATGCCGACGCCTTCGTCGAGCGCGAAGTCGTTGCCGATGCCGGTCACCTTGGTGAGCACCGAGGGCCCGTCGCCGATCAGCGTCGCGCCCTTGATCGGCGCGCCCAGCCTGCCGTTCTCGATCCGGTACGCCTCGGTGCAGGAGAAGACGAACTTGCCGGAGACGATGTCGACCTGCCCGCCGCCGAACGCCTTGGCGTAGATGCCCTTCTTGACGCGCGAGAGCAGCTCGGCGGGGTCGTCGCTGCCGCCCTTCATGAAGGTGTTGGTCATCCGCGGCATCGGCGCGTGCTGGAAGCTCTCGCGCCGCCCGTTGCCCGTGGGCTCGACGCCCATCAGCCGGGCGTTGAGGCGGTCCTGCATATAGCCCTTGAGGATGCCGTCTTCGATCAGGATCGTCTCGCGCGTCGGGGTGCCCTCGTCGTCGATCGAGAGCGAGCCGCGCCGGTCGAGGATCGAGCCGTCGTCGACCACGGTGACGCCGGGCGCCGCGACGCGCTCGCCGATCCGGCCCGAAAAGGCCGAGGTGCCCTTGCGGTTGAAATCGCCCTCGAGGCCGTGTCCCACCGCCTCGTGGAGCAGCACGCCCGGCCAGCCGGGGCCGCAGAGCACGGTCATGTCGCCGGCGGGAGCGTCCTCGGCGTCGAGATTGACCAGCGCCTGGGCGAGCGCCTCGTCGATCGCGCGATTCCAGGTGCCGGGCTCGAACAGACGGCCGTAGAGCGTGCGGCCGCCGGTGCCGAAGCTGCCGGTCTCGCGCCGGCCGTTCGCCGCGACCACGATCGAGACGTTGAGGCGGACGAGCGGACGGACGTCGGTCGCGACGAAGCCGTCGGGACGGACGATCTCGACCACCGACCAGGAGCCGGTGAGCGCTACCGAGACCTGCACCACCCGCGGATCGCGCGCGCGGGCGGCGGCGTCGATCGTCTGGCAGAGATTCACCTTGTCGGCGAAGGGAACGAGGTCGAGCGGATCGGCGTCGGTGTAGAGGTGACGGTTGCTGCGCTGGGGGGCCGGCGCCTTGCACCGGCGGGCGGGATCGATCAGCGCCATCGTCTCGGCCGCGCGGCGGATCGCCTGCGGGCTGATCTCGTTGGCGTGCGCGAAGGCGGTGGTCTCCCCCGAAACGGCGCGCAGGCCGAAGCCCGATTGGGTGTCGAACGAGGCGG
>CBIFVW010000144.1:0-9536 GCA_966186155.1 uncultured Sphingomonas sp. | reverse complement strand
GTTTAAAACCCATTTCTCGTCCCCCCCCCCGGGGGGGGGGGGGCGGGGCCCCCCCCCGCGATTCCGGCTGCCAGCGCGGCGCCGGCTCCGGCGCCCGCGCCGATGGCGGCGCCCGCGCCCGCCAAGGCCGAGTTCCAGCGCCATCATAATCGCCGCGCCACGTGGCGTACCGTCTGCCGCACCAAGTGGCGCCACGGCCACCGCGTGCGCACCTGCCGCCGCGTGCGCACCTGGCGCTGAATTGACTTGAGGCGTGGAGGCGCCGGGGCAGGCGTCTCCGCCCTTGCCTAAGCGCCCGGCTTTCCCCATATGCGCCGCGGGAGTCGGGCGGACGGTACCGTCGCCAACCCGGTCAGGTCCGGAAGGAAGCAGCCGTAACGATTTCGTCCCGGGTCGTTCCGGCTCCCACCCAATCCCTCAGCGGAAGGCAGGCGAATAGTCGGCCAGGGCCATGGTCCGGTCCTCGATCCCGCCCATGATCGGCGCGTCGGGGCTGACCGTCGCCGCCTTGACCTGGATCCATTCCTTATCGGCGCGGAATGCGGCCCAACCAGCCTTGAGCGCCGCTTCGTCGGGCCAGCGCAGCAGATAGACGAATTCGGGCCGCCCTTCGCGCCGCGCTTCCCAGATCGCGACGATGTCGAAGCCATGGCGCTTCATGATCCGCATCGCATGGTCGCGGAAGCGGGCATGGAAGACCGGCTTGCTCGCCTCGTTGAGCTCGTAGACACGCAGCTGGTAGATCGGCTTGTCCTGTGCTCTGGCCGGAAGCGCCATTGTCACGGCCAGCATAAGCCCGATCATCGTCATAATTGCACGCATCGTTCCACCTCCGGGCACAAAGCCTAGTCCATCGGCTTCGACACGGCGACGGGAACACGCTAGGAACGGCCGAGATGTCCGATTCCCTGCTTGGCCTCGAAGAACCCCCGCAGCCGCGCGACACCGCCTATCGCGTGCTCGCGCGCAAATACCGGCCGCAGACCTTCTCCGAGCTGATCGGGCAGGACGCGATGGTCACCACGCTCGGCAACGCGATCAAGCGCGACCGGCTGGCGCACGCCTTCCTGCTCACCGGCGTGCGCGGGGTGGGCAAGACCTCGACCGCGCGGCTCATCGCCAAGGCATTGAACTGCATCGGTCCGGACGGGCAGGGCGGACCGACGATCGACCCGTGCGGCGTCTGCGAGCCGTGCCGCGCGATCGCCGAGGGGCGGCACATCGACGTGATCGAGATGGACGCAGCGAGCCATACCGGCGTCGACGACGTCCGCGAGATCATCGAGGCCTCGCGCTACGCCGCGGTCTCGGCGCGCTACAAGATCTACATCATCGACGAGGTCCACATGCTCTCGAAGAGCGCGTTCAACGCGCTCCTCAAGACGCTCGAGGAGCCGCCGGCGCATGTGAAGTTCCTGTTCGCCACCACCGAGGTGAACAAGGTGCCGGTGACCGTGCTGTCGCGCTGCCAGCGCTTCGACCTCCGGCGCATCCCCGCCGAGCTGCTCGCCGAGCATTTCGCCAGGGTGGCCGAGGCCGAGGGCGTCGAGGCAGAGCCCGAGGCGCTGGCGCTGATCGCGCGCGCGGCGGAGGGCTCGGCGCGCGACGGTCTTTCCATCCTCGACCAGGCGATCGCGCATGCGGGTCTCGAGGGCGAGGGCGTGAGGGCCGAGGCGGTGCGCCAGATGCTGGGGCTCTCGGACCGGGGTGCGATCCGGGCCCTGTTCGGGCTGCTGCTCGAGGGTGATGCGCCGGGCGCGCTGGCGGCGCTCCGCGGCCAATATGACCTCGGCGTCGATCCGCAGGCGGTGCTGCGCACCCTGCTCGAGACCGTGCACGCCGTGACGCTCACCAAGCTCGGCACCAATCCCAATGCCGGCCAGTCGGCCGAGGAGCTGAAGGCGCTCGAGCGCTGGGCAGCGGGGCTGAGTTTTCCGGCGCTCCACCGACTGTGGCAGTTGCTGTTGCGCGGGCATGACGAAGTGGCGAGGGCCGCGCTGCCGATCGAGGCGGCCGAGATGGCGCTGCTCCGCGTGGTCCACGCCTCGCAGCTCCCCGACCCGGGCGAGCTGGCGCGCCAGATCGCGAGCGGAGGCGTGACGGTGCCGTCGACGCCTGCGGCCGCCGCGGCGGCCGGGCCCGCCCTGCCCGCCAGCATGGCCGCGCTCGCCGATCATCTCGAGCATCACCGCCGCCTCCAGCTCGCGACGCAGGTGCGCGATTATCTCCGGCCCGTCCGGTTCGGGGGCTCCGAGATCGAGTTCACCGCCGCGCGGCCGCTGCCGCACGACTTCGTCCGCGACCTGGGCGCGGCGCTCAAGGACACGACCGGAGTCAATTGGCGCCTCAAATGCGTTGAAGGCGCGTCGGACGCGATGACCTTGCGCGAGCAGCAGGCCGCCAGCGAGGCCGCCGAGCGCGAGGCGGTGCTGCGCTCGCCCGTGGTCGCGGCGGCGATGGAAGCCTTTCCCGAAGCCGAGCTGATCGGCTGGACCAAGACAGGAAGCGATTGAGATGGATCTCGAAAAGATGATGGCCATGGCGCAGAACGTCCAGGCCGAACTCAACAAGGCGCAGGCCAATCTGGACACGATCGAGGTGGAGGGCGTGTCGGGCGGCGGGCTGGTGAAGATCACCGCCTCGGCCAAGGGACGTATCGTCGGCATCCATATCGACGATTCATTACTGAATCCGTCGGAGAAGGGCATGCTCGAGGACCTGCTGGCGGCGGCGTTCAACGACGCGCGCGCCAAGGCGGACGCCGCCTCGCAGGCCGAGATGTCGAAGATGACCTCGGGCCTGCCGCTGCCCCCCGGCTTCAAGCTGCCCTTCTGACAAAAGGAACCATCACAAGCACTTCTCGGTTGCTGACGCATCAGTTCTGAGGAGGAGCGTGATGGTCGAACAACGCGTAACCGAGCGTACCGACGGCGTGACCGCCGAGCGCGTCACCGAAACCGGGGGCGGGGGAACCGTGGTGGTCGAGCGGGGCGGCGGAGGCTTCGGCCTGCTGATCGGGCTGGTGCTGCTGATCGCGGTGGTGGTCGGGGCCGTCTATCTGTTCAACCGGAACAACCGCGAGAACCTCAAGACCGACGCAGTGACGCAGGCGGCGGACAAGGTCGGCGATGCGGCGCAGGACGTCGGCGACGCGGCGAAAACCGCGGCCAACAAGGTGCAGTGATCACCTGAGGCACGCATCCAGCGCATCGCCGCGCACCACGCCGATGCGCGCGCTGATCGAATTGCCGTAGCGCCGGGTGAAGCCCCTGGGATCGATCCCGGCGCGCTTCTTGGGAAGCGGCAGCACCGCGGCGATCTGCGCGGCCTCGCGGGGGCTGAGCTGCGACGCGTCGTGCCTGAAATAGCGCATCGCCCCGGCATTGACGCCATAGGTGCCGATCCCGGTCTCGGCGACGTTGAGATACACCTCCATGATCCGGCGCTTGCCCCAGATATTCTCGATGAGGACAGTGAAATAGGCTTCGAGCCCTTTGCGGAAATAGCCGCCGCCCTGCCAGAGGAAGACGTTCTTCGCGGTCTGCTGGCTGATCGTCGAGCCACCGCGGATCCGCCCGCCCTTCTGGTTGCGCGCATAGGCCTGCTCGATGGCGGTGAAATCGAAGCCGTGATGGGTGCAGAAGCGCGAATCCTCGGCGGCGATCGCGGCGCGGGCCATGTCCGGATCGATGCGGCCCAGCGGCATCCAGCTCTTGGTGACGCCGTGGCCGCCGACGATGTCGCCGATCATCGTCCAAGTGATGGGCGGGGGCACGAAGCGGTAGACCGTCGTCATGCCGACCGAGATCAGCAGGAAGGCGAGGATCGCCTTGAGGAGCAGGAAGAGCGCGCGGCGCCAGAGCGGCTTGCGGGGGCGGCGCGGCGCTTCGGCGGGCTCCTCGCCGAGCGGGCGGAGGTCCGGCATCGGCGGCTCGCCCAGTTCGGGCTGCACCGTCGTCGCCCGCGGCGGAGTCCAGTCGCGCGGGGCGGGTACGTGCTCGGACGGCGCCGGCGGCAAGTCGCGCGCCGGCTCGTCCTTCGCGTCGTCGAAATCGCCCCCCACGACTTCCGTCAGGCGGTCAGCAGCCGCTTCTCGCCGGCAAGGCGCATCATCGCCTTCTGGAGCTTCTCGAACGCGCGCACTTCGATCTGGCGGACGCGTTCGCGCGACACGCCATAGACCTGCGAGAGCTCCTCGAGGGTCTTGGGATCGTCGGTGAGGCGCCGCTCGGTGAGGATGTGCTTCTCGCGCTCGTTGAGGTCCTCCATCGCCGACACGAGCATCTCGTGGCGCACATCGGCTTCCTGCGCCTCGGCGACGCGCTCGTCCTGGAGCGGATCCTCGTCGGCGAGCCAGTCCTGCCACTGGCCCTCGCTGTCCTCGCGCATCGGCACGTTGAGCGACGTGTCGCCGCCCATCGCCATGCGGCGGTTCATCGAGGTGACCTCTTCCTCGGTGACGCCGAGATCGGTGGCGATCTTGGCGACATGCTCGGGCGAGAGATCGCCGTCCTCGAACGCGTCGAGCTTGGCCTTCATCCGCCTGAGGTTGAAGAACAGCTTCTTCTGCGCCGCAGTGGTGCCCATCTTCACGAGCGACCAGCTGCGCAGGATGAATTCCTGGATCGAGGCGCGGATCCACCACATGGCATAGGTCGCCAGGCGGAAGCCGCGATCGGGCTCGAACTTCTTCACGCCCTGCATCAGGCCGATATTGCCCTCCGAGATGAGCTCGGAGACGGGCAGGCCATAGCCGCGATAGCCCATGGCGATCTTCGCCACGAGACGAAGGTGCGAGGTGACCAGCTGGGCCGCCGCGTCGGGATCGCCATGCTCCTGGAAGCGCTTGGCGAGCATATATTCCTGCTCGGGGCTCAGGATCGGAAACTTCTTGATCTCGGCCAGATAGCGATTGAGGCTCGCCTCACCGCCGAGCGCGGGGATCGTCGCAGGGACGTTGCTTCCGCTAGCCATGATCATTTCTCCCTTTCACAGGGCGCTTCCGCTGGGGCCGAAGCGCCGCAAAATTTCATACGATGAGTTTATTGAACAGTTCCTGCATGTCGGCAGGGATTTCGCTTTCGAACGCCAAAGCGTGACTATTGATGGGGTGAATGAACCCCAGATGTGCCGCGTGCAAGGCCTGGCGCCGGAAATTCAAGGTTTCCAAAACATCGCGAAGCTTGCCCACGCGGCCATAGACCGGATCGCCGACCAGCGGGTGGCCGATCGAGGCCATGTGGACGCGCACCTGGTGGGTCCGGCCCGTCTCCAGCCTGCATTCAACCAGCGTCGCGCCCGAAAGTTCACGCAGCTTGCGCCAATGCGTCACCGCGCGCTTGCCGTTCCGGACGATCGCGACCTTCTTGCGATTGGCCGGCGAGCGGGCGAGCGGGGCGTCGACCGTGCCTTCGGAAAGTCGCAAAAGTCCCGACACGATCGCCCGATAGCGCCGGTCGATGCTGTGCGCCTTGAACTGGCGGGCGAGCCCCTCGTGCGCGCGATCGGTCTTGGCGGCGACCATCAGCCCCGAGGTGTCCTTGTCGATCCGATGGACGATCCCCGGCCGCGCGACGCCGCCGATGCCGGAGAGCTGGCCGGCGCAATGGTGTAGCAGCGCGTTGACCAAGGTGCCGTCGAGATTGCCCGCGGCGGGATGGACGACGAGCCCGGCCTGCTTGTCGATCACGATCAGGTGCTCGTCCTCGAACACCACGTGGAGCGGGATCGCCTGCGCTTCGTTGTGCGCGGGGGTCGGATCGGGCACCGCGACGCTGAACAGGGCGCCGCCGGGCGCCTTCCTGGCGGGATCGCGGACCGGGCCCTGCGGGCCGGTCACCGCGCCCGAGGAGATCAGCGCCTTCAGGCGTTCGCGCGAGAGGGTCGGCACCGCGTCGGCCAACGCGCGATCGAGGCGCCAGCCGTCGGCCGCCTCCGCGATGCGCGCTTCGATGATGGAAACCCCCGGATTCATGTTTTACCGTAGATGGGGATGGGGATCCGAATTTCAAGGTCCGTGCTCGACGCGATCCGGCGCGAATCCGCGGCTGCGGCGCCGCTGGAGGCGTGCGGATTGCTGTTCGGCTCGGGCGAAGAGATCACTGCATTTCAAGCCGCTGAGAATGTTGCCGAAACACCCGATCGCCGGTTCGAGATCGACCCCGCCGCGCTGATCGCGGTGCTCAGGGCGGAGCGCGTGGGCGGACCCAGGCTCGCAGGTTATTGGCACTCGCATCCGAGCGGCGACGCGACCCCCTCCGCCACCGACGCGGCGATGGCGGCGCCGGACGGGAGGGTCTGGTTGATCGTCGGGCGGGAAATCCGGGCCTGGCGCGCAGGACCGCATGGATTCGAACCCATCGCGTTCGAAGCGGACTGACGGAACGTTCCACCCCCGCAACCCGTTGGAGATGCAATCTTATTCGGAGTGCGTCGCCATGTTGTGGACCATCGTCGTCATCTTGCTGATCCTGTGGCTGCTGGGCTTTTCGTTCCACGTCGCCGGCGGGCTCATCCACATCCTGCTGGTGATCGCGCTCGTCGTCGGGCTGATCCAGCTCTTCTCGGGCCGGCGGGTGGTTTAGGAACCCCATCAGATCCCGGTCAAGCCGCCTCCAGCTCGGCGGCATGAGCGGGGTAGGGGGCGATCTTCGCGCTATCCACCTCGAGACCGGCCAGCTCGCTCGCGAAGCCGTGGTTGACGTCGCGGTGATGCGCCTCGTCGGCGCGGACGACGAGCACCACGTCGCGCAGCCGCGCGTCGTCGGGAAGCTTCCAATAATGGCGCGCGATCGCCGGCGCGGGGACGTTGGGCGAGCGGCCCTCGTCGATCTCGGCGAGATAATGGGTGTAGCTGATCACCGCCTCCTCCTCGAAATAGCCGACGACGCGGTGGGCGGTCTTGGCGCTGATCAGATAGAGCGCGAAGAAGGCGAGATAGAACACCCATTGCACCGCGAGGATCATGAAGCGTTCGAACAGCGTGGGCTTGGCCACCTCGATGAAGGTCATCAGGTGCATCCGCTCGTTCTCCGCCTCTTCCATCAGCGTGCGGATCCAGCCCCTGTCGTCGCACATGCGGCGCAGGCATTTGAGATGATTGATCGTGGCACCCACCATGCCGGGCACCGCCGCCACCGTTTCGAGCACGATCGCGCGATGGCCGTAGCGCTTCGCAAAGAAGGTGTCGGCGCAGAAGCGCAGCACCTTGGTGAAGCCGAGCGCGATGCGGTCCGAGAAGTCGACGGGCTTGTGGTGGACCGAAAGGTCGACGAGCGGTGCGTTGGACATGGGACTGCTCCTTCCTGAGATCACGCGGCTTCCCGGCCCGCGGGAGCGGGCGGAAGCTTGAAGAAGAGGGCGAGCTGCAGGCTCTCGGCGATGCGCGCCGCCCTGGCCTGCAGCGCCGCGGCCGCCGGGGGAGCCATCAGCTCCGAGCTGGTCTCGGCCCAGAGCGCGAGCCAACGCTCGAACATCGCGGGCGTCAGGCGGCCGAGATGCTTGCGGTGGGCGGGCACCGGCTGGCCCTTGTAGCGGCCCGAGGTCAGCATCACCGACGACCAGAAATCGCCGAGCAGCGCCAGATGCGCGGGCCAGTCGTGGACCGCGTCGTCGAACACCGGTCCGATCAGCGGATCGGCGCGGACGCGCGAATAGAACAAGTCCACCACCCGGCGCAGGCCGGCCTCGTCGATCTCAGAAAGCTCGGGCATCGCCGCGACTCCAAAATCATGCTTTCAAGATACATCTATAATGATCCGGAAAAACATGCAACCAGAATACATATATTTTTCGATACCGATTGAGAGACCGCGATGCGCCTGACGCGCTACACCGACTATGCCCTGCGCGTGCTGCTCTACCTCGGCGCGCGGCCTGAGCGGCTATGCTCGATCGCCGAGATCTCGGGCGCCTATGGCATCTCGCAGAACCATCTGATGAAGGTGGTGAACGATCTCGCGCGTGCCGGCTATGTCGCGAGCGTGCGGGGGCGGGCGGGCGGCATCAGGCTGGGCGCCGCGCCCGACGCCATCGGGATCGGCGCGGTGGTGCGCCATACCGAGGACGGGTTCCAGCTCGCCGATTGCGGCAGCTGCCTCGTCGCGCCCGCATGCGGCATGCAGGGCGTGCTCAACGAGGCGGTGCGCGCCTTTCTGGGGGTGCTCGACCGCTACACGCTCGCCGACATGCTGGCCAAGCGCGAGGCGATGCGGACGCTGTTCGGGCTGGATGCGATGCCGATGGCCGAGGCTCAATCCCCCGCCGGACCCAAATAACCCTCGCCATAGACCGCGCGGCGGAAGTCGCGGTGGAGCGTGCCCTGGAAGGGCTTGGTCTGGACGAACAGCACCGCGGTGAGCTTGTTCGCCGGATCGACCCAGAACAAGGTCGAGGCCGCGCCGTCCCAGAAGAACTCGCCGACCGCGCCGCGATTCTCCTCGGCGTTCTTCGGCTGGCCGATCCGCACCGCGAAATCGAAGCCGAAGCCGACATTGCCCTTGCCCGGCAGCCAGGAGCGCTCGGTGACGCGGCGGTCGAGCTGGTCGGTCGCCATCAGCCGCACGGTCGAGGGGCGGAGGACCCGCACGCCGTCGAGCGCGCCGTCGCCGAGCAGCATGCGGGCGAAGCGCATGTAATCGTCGATCGTGGCGACGAGACCGGCGCCGCCCATCGTCATCGCCGGCTTGGGGAAGTTGCGGGCGCGAGTCACCGCGTCGGGCTCGCGGGCCAGCTTGCCGTCGGCGCCGAGCAGATAGGTGGCGGCGAAGCGGTCGAGCCGTGCCATCGGCTGGGTCCAGCCGGTCTCCTTCATGCCGAGCGGATCGAGGATGCGCGCGCGGACATAATCCTCGAACTTCTGCCCCGACAATCGCTCGACCAGCAGCGCTTGGACGTCGACCGCGGCGCTGTACCGCCATTGGGTTCCCGGATCGAAGAGCAGCGGGACATGCGCGATGCGGTGGCCGAACTCGGCGAGGTCGTGGTCGAGGCCGAGCGGATCGGCGGCGGCGAAGGCCTTTTCGGCCGGGCTCGGGCCGTCGCCATAGGCGAAGCCCGCGGTATGGCGAAGGACGTCGCGGATCGTCACCGGCCGCGCGGCGGGGCGCCAGAGCGGCTGGCCGTCCGCGCCGGTGCCCTCCTGGACGAGCATCGTCGCGAACTCGGGGAGGTAGCGCGAGAGCGGGTCGTCGAGTCCGAACTTGCCCTGCTCCCACAGCTGCATCAGCGCGACCCCGGTGACCGGCTTGGTCATCGAATAGATCTGGACCAGCGTGTCGCGGCGCATCGGCCGGGCCGCCTCGCGGTCGGCGAGGCCGGTGGCTCCGAAATAGGCTTCGCGCCCGTCCTTCCACACCAGGGCCGAGGCGCCGGTGGCGCGGCCGCTCGCCACCATGTCGGCGAGCGCGCGGTCGATCCGCGCCTTGTCGATGCGGATCGCGGAGGTGGCGGCGGGCCGGGTCTGGGCGAGGACGGGCGGAGGCGCCGCCACCAGCATCAGCGCGGCAAGGGCGGGCAGCAGGACTTTCGGCATGGTT
>CBIFVW010000143.1:0-9548 GCA_966186155.1 uncultured Sphingomonas sp. | reverse complement strand
CGGGTGCGCGCTACCGCAAGCTCGACCTGGAGCGCTATGCCGAGCTCGAGGGCAACGGCATCTATTACGCCGCGACTGCGATGGAGGCGGGGCTCTGCGCCAGCCGGGAGGCAGTGGTGGTGGGCGGCGGCAATTCGGCGGGGCAGGCCGCGATCTATCTCGCGCGCACCGCGGGGCACGTCCACATGCTGGTGCGCGGGCCGGGGTTGGCGGCGACCATGTCGCGCTATCTGATCGAGCGGATCGAGGCGTCGGATCGGATCACGCTCCACCCCTTCACCGAAGTCACCGGGCTCGAGGGCGAGCGGCAGCTCGAGGCGCTCAGCTGGACGCACCGCGAGACCGGGGAGACCGAGCGGCGTGCGGTGGGTGCGCTGTTCGTGATGATCGGCGCGGTGCCGTCGACCGACTGGCTCGACGGCTGCCTCGAGCTCGACGCGGCGGGTTTCGTGAAGACCGGCAGCGGCGAGACCTTCTTCTGCGCGTCCAAGCCCGGCATCTTCGCGGTGGGGGACGTCCGCTCGGGCTCGGTCAAGCGCGTCGCATCGGGCGTGGGCGAGGGATCGGTGGTGGTCTCGGCGATCCACCGCTACCTGACGCGGTTCGAATAGCGGCTTGCCCCGCGGGCGCGCTTTGCGGCAAAGGCGTGCGCCATGAGCGACACTCCTCCCGACCGCCTCTCGGTCAACCAGAACAGCCCCTATTTCCGGCGCGAGCTGCTCGAGCGCGGGATCGGCATCCGCTTCAAGGGCGTCGAGCGCCGCGACGTCGAGGAATATTGCATCTCCGAAGGCTGGATCCGCGTCGCGCTCGGCAACAAGGTCGACCGCAAGGGCCAGCCGCTGACGATCAAGCTCAGCGGGCCGGTCGAGGCGTGGTTCGAGCGGCCGGCGGAAGGCGAGGAAGCCCCCGCCGGCGAATGAGGCTCAGGCGAAGGCCGCGCGCGCCGCGTCCTCGAAGGCCTTGAGCGCGGCCATGTGCGGGAAGGGGCCGTGGCTGATCCGGGCGACGCCGGTCGCCGCCACCTGCTTCGCGTCGGGCGCGCCGGGGAAGGCCATGAAGTTCACCGGCAAGGGCACGTTCTTCGCCACGCGTTCCAGCAGGCGCAGATCGGCGAGGCCGGGGACGAAGAAGCCGCTCGCGCCCGCATCGGCATAGGCCTTGCCGCGCTCGATCGCCGCGTCGGCCATGGCTTCGTCATGCGCATCGGCCTTGGCGATCAGGAAGAGGTCGGTGCGCGCGTTGAGGAAGAAATTGGGGCCGACGGTCCAGCGGATCGCCGCGATCCGCGCGGCCTGGTCCTCGATCGCGTGCATCGTCCGGGCGCCGGTGCCGTGCGTCGCGACGATCTGGTCCTCGAAGTTGCAGCCGACCGCGCCGGTCGCCGCGAGCTTCTCGACATTGGCGGCGACTCCGTCGGGATCGACGGCATAGCCGCCTTCGAAATCGATCGTCACCGGCACCGACACCGCCGCCACCGTCCGCCGCGCATTGGCGAGCGCGAGCTCGAGCGGCAGCGCCTCGGCGTCGTCATAGCCGTGCGCGGTCGAGACCGAGGCGCTGCCGGTCGCGACGGCCTTCGCCCCCGCCTTCTCGGCGACGCGCGCCGAGCCCGCGTCCCACACGTTGAACAGGACCACCGGATCGCCGGGCACGTGGAGCGCGGCGAAGGCCTCGTACTGGGCGGACATGACAACTCCCTCCATTTTGGAGGGATGTTGCCGATTTGTTCTTGAACGTCAACCGGGGTGGGACGTATTTTGGCAACAATGCGACGGGCCGGCCGAAACCGGCCCGTAGCGCATCAGTGGACGAATCGCGCCACCACGTCGCGATAGGAGCGGCTCACCTTCACCTGCGCGCCCGAATCGAGCACGAGGAAGCATTCGCCGTTGGTGTGCGGCTTGACCTGGCGGACGAGGTCCAGATTGACGATCGTCGAGCGATGGACGCGCTGGAAGCGGCGCGGGTCGAGCCGCTTCTCGAGGTCCTTCATCGTCTCCCTGAGGATCAGCGTGTTGTCGCCGGTGTAGATGCACATGTAATCGCCGGCCGCGTCGATGCGCTCGATCGTGTCGACGTCGACGCGGAAGATCTGGCCGCGGTCCTTGATGTTGATCAGCTTCTCGAAGCGGCTCGACGCCATCTCGCCGCTCTCGGCCGAGGCGGCGATCTCGTCGACCGCCTCGGGCGCGACCTCGGCGAGGACTTCCTTCAGCTTCTCGACTTCCTCGACGCCGCGCTTCTCCGAAAGGCGCTGGCGCACCCGGTCGAGCGTGTCGGCGAGCCGGGCGGGCTCGACGGGCTTGAGCAGATAGTCGACCGCCTGCGCCTCGAAGGCGCGGATCGCGTGGTCGCTATAGGCGGTCACGAATACGAACAGCGGCGGCTCGACCTCCATCAGCCCCTGGACGACCGAGAAGCCGTCGAAGCCGGGCATCTGGATGTCGAGGAAGACGAGGTCGGGCTTGTGGGTCTTGATCGACCGGATCGCCTCGCGCCCGTTCGAACATTTGTCGATGATCTCGACATCCTCATGCTCCTGGAGCCTCAGTTCGAGCCCCTGGATGGCCAGAGGTTCGTCGTCTACCAGGATTGTACGGATGGTCATGCGGCCTCTCGATTTGGTTCCTCGATCTGGAACGGTATCTCGATCTCAACGCTGAAACCTTTCCCCGGGTCCGAACGCGTCTCGAAACGATGATCCGGCCCATATGCCTGGGCCAGCCGCTCCCTGATATTGGCGAGCCCCACGCCGGTTGAAAGGGTCGGCCGCTGCTTGGCCTCGATCAATCCCGGACCCGTGTCGGATACGGCGATCTGCACTCGTTCTCCGGCGAGCCGAGCGGAGACGGTGATGTCGGCGCCCTCTTCCTGGGGCGTGACGGCATATTTGATGGCGTTCTCGACCAGCGGCTGGAGCAGCAGCGAAGGCAGCCGGCCCCGCGCGACGCGCTCGTCGATGTGGAAATGGGGCCGCAGCCGCTCGTCGAAACGCATCTTCTCGATCTCGAGATAGAGCTTCAGCGTCTCGACCTCCTGCGCGAGCGTGACGTGCGCGGTCGGCTCGTTGGCGAGCGTGTAGCGCAGGAACGAGGAGAGGCGGCTGAGCATCACGTTGGCGCGCTCGGTCTGCTTCAGGAGCACCAGGGTCGAGATCGAGTTGAGCGTGTTGAACAGGAAATGCGGATTGAGCTGGTAGCGCAGCATCGCGAGCTGGGCGTGGCTCGCCTGCATCTCGAGCGCCTGCATCTGATCGATCTGATGCTCGACGATCAGGTAGAAGTTGATCGCGAAATAGAGCGCCGACCAGCCGGCGAGCACGGTGAAGTTGATGAACACCGTGCCCATCACCAGGCTCAGCGTGATGCCCGGCTCGTTCATCTTGACGAACGAATAGACGAAGGCGTCGAGCACCGCGTAGATCGCGGTCGCGACGCCCAGGGTGGCTAGGGTGAGCAGGATGCCCGAGATGCGCGGCAGCCGGCGATAGGCGCCGTAGAGCGTCGAGAGCAGCAGCGTCAGGCAATAGCCGACGATCGATTCGATGACCGCGGCGATGATTCCCTCGATCGGCTGCGAGTTCGACACCGAGGAGACGGTGCGCAGCAGCAGATAGCCGGTCCAGCCGCCGGCCTGGAGCATCCAGAAGGCGCGGTTCTTGTCCTCGAAGAACGGGCGCGAGAAGAGCGCCGGCTGCTTGATCGGCTGCGCGAGGAGCTGGGTGCTGGGGTCCAGTGTGGCCACGCCTTGCCTCTAACACCGCTCACCGGGTCGGGCAAAGAGGCGGGCGCATCCCGCTCGTCCCAAACGAAAACCGCCGCTCCGTTTCCGGAGCGGCGGCTTCGTGGTCCCGATCGGGAAGGCCGGGGCTTAGAAGCCCACCACCAGCGTGCCCATGACGGTACGCGGATAGCCGATCTGGGTGTTCGGCGGCGTGCCGTACCCGGTGATCGCGCCGGTCGTGCTGTTGAAGCTCGGACCCTGGTTGAGGGCGCCGTTGCCGCTGTTGATCGAGCCCACCCAGAACTCGTTGAACAGGTTGCGCACGTTGACCTGGAAATAGGTCTTGTCGTTGAGGCCCGCCCAGGTGAGGTCGACCCGCGCGTTGAGGTCGACCAGCGTGTAGGCCGGCGCCTTGTTCGGGAAGATCACGAAGGTCTGCGGAAGGCCGTTCACCGTGAGCAGCTGACGGGCCGGCTCGTTGGTGTCGTAGAGATAGCGCGGACCGGTGCGCTTGACGTCCACGCCGAACGAGACCGGCGAGAGGTCGACCGTGCCGCCGCCACCGAAGGTGTAGACCGGCGCGTTCGACTCGCGCTTGCCCGCGGTCGGAGCGTAGATGACCGTGCCGCTGGTGGTGCGGAACACCTCGACATCGTCCTGAATCTCCGAGTGGAGATAGGAACCGAAGGCATAGAGGCTCACTTCGCGGATCGGCTGATAGGCGATCGTGCCGTCGAAACCGTACTTCTTCACGCGGCCCAGGTTGCGATAGGTCGTGCGATCGAGATCGGGATCGTAGGACGAGGCCAGGCGGTTCTTGTAGTTGGTGAACCAGGCGCCGATCTGCGCCTGCAGCTTCGACGAACGGTAGCGCAGGCCGAGGTCGAAATTGTCCGTCGTCTCCGGCTTGGGCTGGGCCCGATCCGAAGTCGCCGGGAAGTAGAAGGAGTTGTACAAGTTGTCCGTGCCCGGGACCTGGATGCCCTGCGAGTAGTTGCCGAACACGTCGACCTGCGGGGTCAGCGACCAGGTGTAGCCGATGTTGGGAACCAGCTTCTTATAGTCGAGGATACGCTGCTGCGGTCCCTGGGTCGGGAACGAGCAGATCGGCGGGGTGGCGGTAGTGCAGGTCGCGCCGGCAGCGGCCGCAGCCGACTGGATTACGTACTGCGACGGATTGGTCGCGAGATAGGCAGCGAGCGCAGACGTGTCGCTGCCGAAGCACTCGACAAAGCCCGCCGCGCTCGACGTCGCGCAATAGTTGCTCAGGTTGCGGCGCAGGAACTTCATCGCCAGGCCGGCATTCACCTTGAACGCGCCGTCGAAGAACTCGCCGCGATACTCACCGGCAAACTGGTGCAGGATCGCGAACGAGAGGCGGTCGCGCTTCTGGAGGGCGCGGCCGTTGACGTCGAGGATCGGGTCGTTGACCGGGAAGACGTCATAGGGCTTGCCATTGGCCTGCAGGAACCCGGTCTCGCCGGTCTGGCGGTGCCGCGCGCGGTCATAGGTATAGGCGAAGCGGACGCTCTGGTCGGGGCTCAGATCGTAGCGCAGCGACGCCGTGACGCCGATGCGGTGCGTCTGCGTCTGGCTCGGCGCCAGGACGCGGATCGTGTCGAGCAGGTCGCCGTCGCCGTTGAGGTCACGGCCGAAATAGGGCGTGCCGCCGATATAGCCGGCCTGGCAGCTCACCGTCGCGCTGTTGGGCGTGGTGTTGCAGTTGGCCGCGCCGCCGGCCGGGAACACGTCGCGGCGTGCCTCCTGACCGATCACGGTGCCGCCGCCGTTCGCCTTCACATATTGGTAGCTCGGGTCGACCGTGAGGACGAGGCCGTCCGACAGCGTGAAGCGCGACGAACCGCGGATGTTGCCGGTGTTCGACGGATTGAAGCGCTGGTCGAAGATCGAGCCGCAGCTATTGGCCACGTCGGCGGCGCCCGGCGTCGCGGCCGAGTTGATCGTGCACGGCGCGACGAAATAGCTGTCCTCGCCGCGGTTGAGCGGGAAGCGGTCGCTCGAATTGGGGCCGACGACGCGCGGCGTGGTGACGATCACCTGGTTCCCCGCCGGGCACGGCGTGACGGCCACGGCGCATCCGACCGAGCGCTGCACGGTGTCCCAGCGCAGCGGGACCGAGCCCTGGAAGTTGTTGCGGTTCTCGTTGTAGTGGCCGGCGATCGAGATGAAGTCGCCATTGCCGCCGAGCGGCTGGTAGATGCGCGCATTGTACTGCTGCTTGTCGATCACCGCGTTGCGGTTCCACGGCGCATAGTTCTCGGCGTGGCTGGCGGCGAAGAAGGCGCGCGTGCCGGCCTTGGTGAACTCGCCGGTGTCGACCATGCCGAAGGTGCGGAAGAAGCCCCACTGGCCGACCGAGCCGACCAGCTTGACGCCGAAGTCCTGGCCCGGGAGGCGGGTGCGGTAGTTGACGGTCGAACCGGTCGCGCCCGCGGTCGGGCTGTCGACGTCGGTGGTGCCGAGGTTGACGTTGACCTGCTCGATCAGCTCGGGATCCATCTGCTGGTTCGAGTAGATCGCGTAGTTGCCCGAGTCATTCAGCGGAACGCCGTCGAAGGTCTGGCTGATGCGCGACGAGTCGAAGCCGCGGATGTTCATCGAGCCGCCCGACGAGCCATAGGGATCGTTGTTCTGGAAGCTGACGCCCGGGATCTGATTGATGATGTCGTTGACGCTGGCGCCAGGCGCCTGGCGCTGGATGAATTCCTGCGTGAGCACGCCCTTCGCCTTCGACGTGTCCGGCACCACGATGCCGTTGACGCCGTCGTTGACCCGGCTGCCGGTCACGACGATCTCGGTCTCTTCGAAGTCCACCGTGCCGGTCGACTGCGCGAAGGCAGCCCCCGGGATCATCAGCGCGGCAAAGGCCACGCCAGCAAAAAGCTTGGTGCGCATTTTGAATTGTTCCCTTTCGGTGTGCTTTTGAAATGCACTCGTCACGCGGTGCGGTTCACCGTCGCGGCCGCCCATGCGATTCAAATATGTACGAAAGATGACAGTCAATCGGACTCCTGTGGGAGCCGATCGTTAACGTGCAATTCAGCCTTTTTGCGTTGCAAAAAAGTCACTGCGCGGCGGTGACGATCTCCGCCCATTCGGCCTCGGAAATCACGCGGATTCCGAGCTCCGCGGCCTTTTTGAGCTTCGATCCGGCGCCCGGCCCGGCGATCACCAGATCGGTCTTCGCGGACACCGATCCGGCGACTCGCGCGCCCAGCGATTCGGCCTGCGCCTTGGCTTCGTCGCGACTCAGCGATTCGAGGCTGCCGGTGAAGACCAGGGTCTTGCCCGTGACCTCCGAAGCGCGCGTCTCGACGACGAAGGGCGGCGGCGACACCTCGCCGAGCAAATCGTCCCAGGCGGCGCGATTGTGCGGCTCGTGGAAGAAATCGGCGAGCGCCTGGCCGACCGCGCCGCCGACATTCTCGACGCCGATATGCTCGGTGATCGCCTTGTCGAGCCGGGCCCGGTGCTTCTGCGGGCTCTCGCCCAGCGCGGGCGGAGTGGCGTCGCGGAGCGCGATGATCTCGTCGGCGAGCGACCGGACCGCGGCGAGCGTCGCGTAGCGCTTGAGCAGGTCGCGCGCAGTGATCGCGCCGATGTGCCGGATGCCGAGCCCGAAGAGCAGCCGCGCCGCGTCGGGCGCACGCTTGGCCTCGACCGCGGCGAGCAGCGCGTCGACCGACTTCTCCTGCCAGCCCTCGCGCCCGAGCAGTTCCTCGCGATGCGCGGCGAGGCGGAAGATGTCGGCCGGCTCCGCGATCCAGCCCAGGTCGAGAAATTCGGCCAGCGTCTTCTCGCCCAGCCCCTCGATGTCGAGCGCTCCGCGGCTGACGAAATGCTTCAGCCGCTCGAGCCGCTGCGCCGGGCAGATCAGCCCGCCGGTGCAGCGCACGTCGACCTCGCCCTCCTCGGCCACCGCCTCGGAATCGCAGATCGGGCAGTGCGTCGGGAAGGCCCAGGGCTCGCGCTCGGCGTCGCGGGTCAGGTTCTCGACGATCTGCGGGATCACGTCGCCGGCGCGCTGGAGCACGACGCGGTCGCCCGGGCGGACGCCGAGGCGCGCGATCTCGTCGGCATTGTGGAGCGTCGCGTTGGTGACCACGACGCCGCCCACCGTCACCGGCTCGAGCCGCGCGACCGGCGTGAGCTTGCCGGTGCGGCCGACCTGGATGTCGATCCGCTCGAGCGTGGTCTGGGCGCGCTCGGCGGGGAATTTGTGCGCGACTCCCCAGCGCGGCGCCCGGCCGACAAAGCCGAGCCGGGCCTGCCAGTCGAGCCGGTCGACCTTGTAGACCACGCCGTCGATGTCGAAGGGAAGGTCGGCGCGGGCCGCTTCGATGCGGCGATACTGGGCGAGCGCGGCGTCGAGAGCGACCGGGCCGACGAACAGGTCGGAGACGGGAAAGCCCATCGCGCGGATCGCGGCGATCGTCTCGGCCTGGGTCTCCCCCGGCAGCGCGCTCGCTTCGCCCCAGCCCCAGGCGAGGAAGCGCAGCGGACGCGCGGCGGTGACGCTCGCGTCCTTCTGGCGGAGCGATCCGGCGGCGGCGTTGCGCGGATTGGCGAACTGGCGCGCCTTCTCGGGATCCTCGGCCTCGGCGAGGAGGCGGGCGTTCAACGCCGCGAAATCGGTCTTCGCCATATAGACCTCGCCGCGCACCTCGAAGATATCGGGGGCGCCGGCGATCTCGGCGGGAACGTCGGCGATGGTGCGGACATTGGCGGTCACGTCCTCGCCGACCCGGCCGTCGCCGCGGGTGAGCGCCTGGACGAGGCGGCCCCTCTCGTAGCGGATCGAGCAAGACAGGCCGTCGATCTTGGGCTCGGCGGTGAGCGCCACGGCCGTGCCCTCGCCGAGGTTGAGGAAGCGGCGGACGCGGCCGAGGAAATCGGCGACGTCCTCCTCGCCGAATGCATTGTCGAGGCTGAACATCGGCCGCGCGTGCGCCACCTTGGAGAGGTGGCCGGCGGGCGCGGCGCCGACGACGCGCGAGGGCGAATCGGCGCGCACGAGCTCGGGAAAGGCCGCCTCGATCGCCGCGTTGCGCCGCATCAGCGCGTCGAAGGCGGCGTCGCTGATCTCGGGCGCGTCGTCGGTGTGGTAGAGCCGGTTGTGGTGCGCGATCTCGGCCGCGAGCCTTTCGAGCTCGGCGGCGGCCTCTTCCGGCGTGCGGGGCAACTCGGACGTCATGTGCGCCGGGTTAGGGGAGGCGGGCCGCCGCGATCAAGCTTGATCGCGCGCGCCGGTCCCGCGACAAGGCGGCGATGCGCTTCGTCAGGCTGGCCCTCGCCGTGCTGCTCTGGACGGTCGTGGCCTTTTGCGTGGCTGCGACGGTGGTGCCCTTCTTCCTCGACCGCACCTATTATCGCGGGCCGGCGAGCGGCCATTTCGACGGGCGGCGCTTTTTCAATCCGGACGGCGGCGATGCCGAGTTCTCGGCCGCGACGCGCAACCGGCTGGTCGCACGGCAGCTGGCCGGCGATCCGACGCGCCCGGAATGGCCGGAGCGCGTGGCCGTGCGCGCGGACAAGCCGCCCGCGCGCGTCATGGGCGGCGCGATGCGCGCGACCTGGGTGGGGCATGCGACGCTGCTGGTGCAAGCCGATGGGGTCAACATCCTGACCGATCCGGTGTGGAGCGAGCGGGTGGGACCGTTCGGCCTGGGGCCGAAACGCGTCGCGGCGCCCGGCATTCGCTTCGAGGACCTGCCGAAGATCGACCTCGTGCTCGTCAGCCACGACCATTACGTCCATATGGACCTGGAGACGCTCCGGCGGCTCTGGGCGCGCGACCGGCC
>CBIFVW010000142.1:0-9658 GCA_966186155.1 uncultured Sphingomonas sp. | reverse complement strand
ATGGAGCGACTCTGGTTCATCACCAATCCCGGATCGGGCTCGACCACCCAGGCGAAATGCGACGCGCTCGAAGCCGTGTTCGAGGAGCGCGGCCTCGTGCTTGCCGGCCGCACGCATTTTCCGGACGAGGCGATCCCCGAAGGTGCGGCGCTCGACCGCGAGCGGGTCGACACGGTCGTGCTGTTCGCAGGCGACGGGACGATCAACGCGGCGCTGTGCGCGCTGGCCGAGTGGCAGGGGAGCTTCCTGATCCTGCCGGGCGGCACGATGAACCTGCTCGCCAAGGCGCTGCATGTCGAGACCGACCCGCAGAAGATCATCCATGCCGCGCACCGGGAGCCGCGCCGGACCGCGCTGCCCTATCTCGAAGCCGGGCCGCATCGGGCGTTCGTCGGCCTCATCCTCGGCCCCGCCACCAGCTGGGTCCGCGCGCGCGAGGCCGCGCGGCGCGGCCGGATCGGCCGGCTGGTGCAGGCGACGCGCGCGGCGTGGAGCCGCACCTTCGGCGGCGGTGGCATCCGCATCGCGGGCGTGCCCGAACTCGGCGGACGCTATCAGGCGGTGTTCGTCACGCCCGCCGCGGACGAGCTCCACGTGGCTGCGGTCGATGCGCGCGACTGGAGGTCGATCCTCCAGCTCGGCTGGGACTGGCTGACCGGGGACTGGGTCGCGGCGCACGCGGTCTCGGAGAGCCGCGCGCCCAGCCTGCGGCCCCTGGGGCACAAGCCGCTCCTGGCATTGTTCGACGGCGAGCCGGTGACGCTCGCGCCGGGTACCCCCATCGAGCCGGGCATGAGCCTGCCCGCCTTCATCGCGACGCGAGAGGCGCGCGCATGACTCGGCTGTTCCATGTCAGCGACGTCCATTTCGGCCGCGAGGATCGCGCCGCGATCGACTGGTTCGGCGCGCGCGTGCGGGAGGAGGCGCCCGACGCGATCGTGATGACCGGCGACCTCACGATGCGCGCACGGCACGGCGAATTCGCGGCCGCCGCGAAATGGCTCGAAGGGCTCGGGCGGCCGGTGACGGTGGAGGTCGGCAACCACGACCTTCCCTATTTCAACCCCTGGGCGCGGTTCGTGACGCCCTACAAGCGCTACACCGCGCTCGAGCGGATGATCGAGAAGCCGCTCGACGTGCGCGGCGTGGCGATCGTGCCGTTGAAGACCACGGCGCGCTTCCAGTGGCGGCTCAACTGGTCGAAGGGCTATGTGAGCACCCGCGCCCTCCAGCGCTCGCTCGCGCTGGTCGAGGCGGTGCCGCCGGGCGACCTGGTTTTCGTCGCCTGCCATCACCCGCTGGTGGAAGGCGGCACGCGGATGCGCTCGGAGACGCGCCGCGGCGGCGAGGCGCTGGAGGCGCTCGCCGTCGCGGGAGCGCACGCGGTGCTGACCGGCCATGTCCACGACCCCTTCGACGTCGAGCACCGCATCGGCGACCGCATCGTGCGGCTGATCGGCGCGGGCACGCTTTCGGAGCGCGTGCGCGAGAAGCCGCCCTCGTTCAACGAGATCACCATCGACGGCGCGAGCTTTCACACCCGCGCGCGCTTCATGGGCGAGGGGAGCGTGGCGCTCTGAGGTTCGGGAACCACGTCAATCGCGCTTGACCGCGATGTCCTGTCCGAACACGATGAGATTGCCGTCGGGCGCCACCACCATCAGCTCGCGCTGACCGTAGAGCTGGTCCACCGGGCCGTGAATGTCGCCGTCGTTGAGCAGCGCCGCCTTGGGCTTCAATTCCGCCTCGACCGCGTCGATGTCCGCGACGTCGATATAGTAGCAGAAGCGGCGGTTGCCCGGAGGAGCGCCGTCCTCGCCCATATTCTCGAGCAGCCGGAACGCCGCCGCCTCGCGCTGGACATAGGCGTAGTTGACCGTGCGGAAGCGCAGCGTGAAGCCCAGCACCTCGGTGAAGAACCACACGGCCTTCTCGATGTCCGGCACGTGCATGAACGGTGTGATTCGATAGAGATTGGCCATCCCTCGCCCTCCCAAAAGGCGCGCTCCAATACAGGGGCGTAACGATAGGGCAATCCCGATACGGGGTTAAGCGCGAAACAACCCTATCGGCCCGCGCTCGCCGCCGCTCCATGTCGACCAATTGGGGAAGACATAGGGCATGTCGGCGTCGCTCACGCCGTGCCAGCGGGCGATCGCGCCCAGATATTCCTCCTGCGCCACCGCGGGCACGAAGCGGCCTTCGCCGCCGATGTCGCTCGCGCCGCCCAGCACCGGATCGGGATAGGCGCCGAAGATGCCGCCGGGCGCGACATTGCCGCCGACCACGAGATGATTGCTGCCCCAGGCATGGTCGGTGCCGTTCTGCGCGTTGCCGCGATAGGTGCGGCCGAAGTCGCTCATCGTGAAGGCAGTGACGTTCTCGGCCATGCCGATCGACTGCATCGCGCGATGGAAGCCCGCCATCGCCATGGCGAGGTCGCGCAGCAGATTGGCGTGGGTGCCAGTGTCGTTGGCGCCGCCATTGGTCTGGCCCGAATGATTGTCGTAGCCGCCCTGGCTCACGAAGAAGGTCTGGCGGGCATGGCCCAGGCCATTGCGCGCGTCGATCATGCGGGCGACGCGCATCAGCTGGCGCGCGACGTCGCTGGTCAGGGCCTGGCCATTGTCGGGATTGACGAAATAGCCGTCGAGCGCGCTGGTGGCCGAGATGATGCCGTTGGCAGTGGTCGCCTGGGCGTAGCTCGCATTGACGTCGCGCGCGGTCGCCTCCGCCACGTCGCCCATGCCGGCGGCGCTCGCGAAGGCAGTGAGCGCATTGTTCTTGGCGATGTTCGCCGCGCTCGTGCCGGTCGAATAACCCGAGCGCGAGAGCGTGCCGGTGGAGGGGAGGACCAGCGCCGAGCTGGTCTTGCCGATCACCGCGAGATTCGATCCGCCGAGCGAGATCAGCGCGGGCGTGGCCCCCGCGCCCATCCGATCGGCGATGCGGCCCATGAAGCCGTCGGTATTGAAGTCGCGCGCGCGCAGGCCCTGCCAGTGCGCCTGCTCGTCCGAATGGCTCATCAGGTTGGTGGGCCTGAGGTCGGCGCGGCTCTGATAGGTCGATTTGGTGAGCGGCGCGTAGAGCGTGCCCGCATTGAGCACGAGCGCGAGGCTGCCCTCGTCCCAGAGCGGGCGCAGCGCCGCCATCGACGGGTGCAGCGCATAGCTCGCATTGGTGAGCGCGGTGAGCGCGCTCGCGCGGATGCCGACCGAGCCGCGTGCGGCGAGATAGGCGGGGTGCCGGGCGTCGGTGGGGATCACCATGTTCCAGCCGTCATTGCCGCCGAACAGGAAGATGCCGACCATCGCACGGTACGAGCCGCTCGGCGCCGCCATTGCAGTGGTGCGGCCGAGCTGGCCGATCGCGGCGAGCGCGCCGGTGCCTGCGGTGAGCCGGAGGAAATCGCGTCGGGAGAGTGTCATGCGTCCGGCTCCTTACCGGTCGACCAGGAACATCGGGCTCGAAGCCGCGACATAGAGCATCATCTGTGCCCGCCGCCGCGCCTGGATGACGGGATCGGCATTGGTGATCGGCGTGGCCGCGGCCTCGAGCGCGTCCTTCTGCGCCTGGCTCAGCGTGTTGGCGAAGAGCGTGAGGTCGATCCGCGCGACCATCGCGTCGAGATCGGCGCCATAGGCTTCCCAGCTCGACCAGAGCGGCTGGGTGAGCGACGACATCGGCAGTCCCGAATCGAGCGCGAACTCGCCGCGGGTCGCGTCGCCATTGACGGTCCAGTCATAGACGAAATTGTGCCAGCGCAGCGCGTTGGAGGTGTTGAGCAGCTTCGCGGCCGGGCTCTTGCGCGTGGTCGAGCCGGGCAGGGGATAATCGATCGGATAGAAATTGAAGACCGACGGCGCGCGCATCACCGGCTGGGCAAGAGCGGTGTCGCGATTGACGAAGACATAGCCGTCGGTCGCAAAGCCGATCGCGCGGGCGAGGCCGGTCATCAGCAGCACCGGCTCCTTGAGCTTGCCGCTGCTCGCAGTGGGAGCGCCGCGCGCCTCGGCGTCGAGCAGGATCGCACGGACCACGGCCTTCAAGTCGCCGCGCACGCCGCTGCCATTGTCGGCGAAGACCTGCGCGACGCGGCCGACATAGGCCGGGCTCGGATTGGCGGTGACGAGATGGACGATCAGGTGCCGGGCGACGAAGGGCGCCGTCGAGGGGTTGTTGAACGCCGCGTCCACCACCGCCGCGACGCTGGCGTCCTGCGAGGCGCCGGCTGCCACGGTCGTGCCCAGGAAACTCTTCTGCGTCGTGTCGTAGCGGTTCGCGACCTGGATCATCGGCTTCGAATAGTCGCGGGCGTTGCCGTCGCTGATCGCGGCGCTGCCGAGGCGCGCATAGGTCCAGCCGGTCAGCGCGCGGGCGATGCCGCGGATGTCGTCGGGGCCGTAATTGGGGATGCGCCCGCCGGTCGAATCGAGCTTGGGCGTGCCGTCCATGTTGAGCTGGTCGGGGCCCATCGAGAAGAGCTGGAGCAGCTCGCGGGCATAATTCTCCGATGGGCCCGACTTGTTGCTGTCGGCCATGTCGAGATAGTCGCCCATATAGCCGCTGAGCGTGACCTGCTGGAGGATGTCGCGGAAACTGCCGAAGGCGTTGACGAGGAAGATCTGATTGAACGCGGCGATGCCCGCGGTCGAATTCACTTCCTGCTCGGAAGCGACGATCATCTGGCCGAGCGCGAAGGCGACGCGCTGGCGCAGCTGGTCCGATCCGGCGATCGCATTGGCGTAGAAGCGCATCGCCACCGGCGTGCGGCTGAAATGCGCGCGCGCGCAGATCGTGTCGCCGCTGGTGCAGAAGTCGCGGCGGACCTCGGTTGCGGCGATGTCGGCATAGCTGCTGCCCGAAGCGGCGAGCTGCTCGTCGACCCAGCCGGCGGCGCCGAGCCCCTTGATGTGCGCGACGAGCGCCTGGGTGGGACCGAAGCTCGCCTGCTTGGCGAGCCGCGCGGCATCGCCTTCGGTGAAGACCGCCGCGGGCGTCGGCGCCGGCGAGACGATGCCGCCCGCGCCGGCGCTCCCGCCGCCGCTCCCGCCACCGCCGCCATCGCAACCCGCGAGCGCGAGCAGCCCAAGGGCCGTGCCGAGCACGGCCGATTTCCGTCGCTGAAGAAACACCCCAATCCCCCGCCCGCTGCGAACACGCAACCTGCACCCTTATGCATAGAGGATGCGGGGAAAACGAACAACCTGCGGAAATACCTAAGGAAATCTTCATCTCGATTAGCGGCGCGACCGGCGCCTTGACTCCTGCATGGCTTTGTCATAGATTTCTGTCATGACAGAAACTACCGACAACAATGCATCGCTTCCCATCGCGGTCCAGCAGTTCGTGCTGCATTGGGGCGAGATGGGCGGGCAATGGGGCGTGAACCGCTCGGTCGCCCAGATCCACGCGCTGCTCTATCTGAGCGACCGCCCGCTCCATGCCGAGGAGATCAGCGACACGCTGCGCATCGCGCGGAGCAACACCTCGAACAGCCTCAAGGAGCTGCTCGCCTGGAAGCTGATCCGGCGGGCGCCGGTGATGGGAGACCGCCGCGATCATTACGAGGCCGAGGTCGACCTGATGCAGATGCTCACGCGCATCGCGCAGGGCCGCAAGGAGCGCGAGATCGATCCGGCGGTCGCGGCGCTGCGCATCTGCAGCGAGGAGGCCAGGGCCGATCCGCGCATCTCGAAGACCGCGCGCGCGCGGATCGAGGCGATGCACGACTTCGTCGTCACCATCGACGACTGGTACCAGCAGATGATCGGCATCCCCGCCAGCCGGCTGATGATGCTGATCAAGCTCGGCAAGCGGGTGCTGAGCTTCCTTCCAAAAGGCAAGGCCGACTAGCGGCGCGCAGGGCGCCGCGGAAAGGACGGGCATGGGCATGGCAATCGGTTTCGAGCCGGGCGCGCTGGCTCGCTATGCGGGTTGGCACCGCGCCGCGGCACCGGTGAGGCCGACGGCGACAGCCCGTTCGCGCGGCTGCTCGGCGAGCGCTGGCTGTTCCTGCCGCCCGCGACGCGCCGCCGCTTCCTGCGCAAGATCGCGGCGGGCGCCTGCGTGACCTATATCGGCGAAGTGACCGAATGCCGGATGCGCGTCGCAGGCTGGCTGCTCGCCCAGGCGGCACGGCTGGCCGGCGCGCCGCTGCCGCTCGGCACTGACACCGGCCTCTCCGCGAGCGTGAGCGTCACCGCGGATGCGGACGGGCGGGGCCAGTTCTGGACCCGGCAATATGGCCGCCGCCGGAGTTTTCCACAGGTTATCCACAGCATGAAGCGCTTCGCCGGCCCGACCGGGATCGAGGAGTATCTCGGGCTGGGCCTGGGGATCGCGCTGCGGCTCGAAGAAGCGGGCGGGGCGCTGCTCTTCGTCAGCGATCATTATTTCGTCAAGCTGGCGGGGCTGCGGCTGCGGATTCCGCACTGGCTGGAGCCGGGGGCGCTCACCGTCGGCCATCTCGACATCGGCAGCGGGCGGTTCGTGTTCAGCCTCGATCTCATTCATCCATGGCTGGGCGAGCTGGTCCACCAGCTCTGCGTGTTCGCGGATTCGGCGGAATGAGGGACTTCGCAACCATCTCGGCCGTGAGTTGCGCGGCGATCGCAGCGGCCGCGCTGGCCGGATCGATCGGCCTGGCCCTAGGTGTTGGCGTCCCGGACATACGCTTCCTGCTCTTGTTGCTGCCTTTCGCCGCGATGTTCGCGGCGGCGCATCTCCTCATACTCGGATTGCCACTCTACCTCTATCAGGACGCGCAGGGGCGGGTGAGCTGGGCAAATGCTGCGTTCGCCGGCTTCCTGGTCGGTGGCGTGCCGCTGCCGCTGCTGATCTCCCTCGGCCCGGCGGGTCCTTGGGATGGAACGCGCTTCGGGAATGGGCTGCTCTGGGTGGCATGGCTGGGCGGCTCGGGGCTGATTGGAGGGCTGACGTTCCGTGCAGTCCATGGCTCGGGATCATGCGAGGAACCCGAATGAGCCGCATCCTCGTCATCGGCGGCTATGGCGGCTTCGGGGCGCGGCTGACGCGGCGGCTGCTGGCGGCGGGGCACCAGGTCCTCGTTGCGGGGCGGAGCGCCGACAAGGCGGCCGCCTTCTGCGCGGATCTTGCCGGCACCGAGCCGGTGGCGGCGGACCGCACCAACGGCATCGGCATGGCAATGGCGCGGCATCGGCCCGATCTGGTGATCGACGCGGCGGGCCCGTTCCAGGAGAGCGGCTACACGGTGCCCGAGGCCTGTATCGCGATGCGCATCCCCTATCTCGACCTCGCCGATGCGCGGGGGTTCGTGACCGGGATCGCCGGGCTCGACAAGCGCGCCGCGGAAGCCGGTGTCGCGATCGTCGGCGGCGCGTCGAGCGTGCCGGCGCTGTCGGGGGCGGTGGTGCGGGAACTGGCGCGCGGGCTGCCGCGGGTCGACCGGATCGACATTGCGCTGAGCGCCTCCAACCGGGCAGTGCGCGGTCCCGCGGTGGCAGAGGCGATCCTGTCCTATGTCGGCCAGCCGGTGCGGCTGTGGCGGGCGCGGCGCTGGACCCTGGGCCGGGGCTGGCAGGAACTGCGACGCGAGCTTTTCGCCGTCGCGGGCGCGAAGCCGCTCCGCCGCTGGGTAGCGCTCGCCGAAGTGCCCGATCTCGAGCTGATGCCGGAGAGAATAGCAGGTCACCCTGCGGTGACGTTCCGCGCCGGCACCGAGCTCGGCTTCCAGATGCTCGCGCTGTGGCTGCTGAGCTGGCCGGTGCGCTGGGGCTGGATCGGTTCGCTGCGCGGCGCGGCGCCGTGGCTGCATCGGCTCCAGCGGCTGACCGCGGGGGCGGGAAGCGACCGGTCGGCGATGGCGGTGACGCTCCGGGCGCCCTGCGTCGAGCGATGCTGGACCCTGATGGCGGAGAAGGGCGACGGCCCGGAGATCCCCACGCTCGCCGCGCAACTCCTCGCCGAGGACCTGCTGGCCGGGCGCCTGCCGGCGGGCGCCTATGATGCGAGCGGATTGCTCGGCCTCGACCGGTTCGAGCCGCTTTTCGCCGGGCTGGCGATCCGTCACGAGACTGCGGAGCGCCCACGCGTCCCACTCTATGCCCGTGCGATGGGCCCGCGTTTCGACGCGCTGCCGCAGCGGGTGCGGGAGATGCATGCGCTGTACGGCGACGCCGGCGCGGAGGGCGAGGGGATGGTCCACCGCGGCGGGGGGCTGGCCTGGCTGCTCGGTCGCGCGATGGGCTTTCCACCCACGGGCACGCATCCGCTGCGCGTCGCCTTCACCGAGGAGGAAGGACGCGAGCGCTGGACCCGCGACTTCGGGGGCCACGTTTTTTCGAGCGAATTGAGCACGGCGGGAGAAGGCGTCGCCGAGCGTTTCGGCCCGCTGCGCTTCGCCTTCGACCTGCCGTCGGACGGGGAGGGGCTTCGGATGGTGCTGCGGCGCTGGACCGTCTTCGGCATCCCGATGCCGCGCTTCCTCGGCCCGCGCATCGCGGCGCGCGAATGGCAGGAGGACGGCCGCTTCCGCTTCGAGGTAGGCGTTTCGATGCCGTTGCTCGGCGCGGTCGTGCACTATGCGGGGTGGCTGGAGCGCAGATAGCAAAAGGGCGGCCCGTTGCCGGACCGCCCCTTCGATTTGGCAGAGCCTGACGCTTAGCGCTTCGAGAACTGGAAGCTGCGGCGGGCCTTGGCCTTGCCGTACTTCTTGCGCTCGACCGTGCGGCTGTCGCGGGTCAGGAAGCCGGCCTGCTTCACCGGGGTGCGCAGGATCGGTTCGTACTTGGTCAGCGCCTGGCTGATGCCGTGCTTGACCGCGCCGGCCTGGCCCGAAAGCCCGCCGCCCTTGACGGTCGCGACGACGTCATACTGGCCCACGCGCTCGGTGATGCCGAACACCTGGTTGATGACGAGGCGCAGCGTCGGACGCGCGAAATAGACTTCCTGGTCGCGGCCGTTGATCGTGATCTTGCCGGTGCCGGGCTTGAGCCAGACGCGGGCGACGGCGTCCTTGCGGCGGCCGGTCGCATAGGCGCGGCCGAACTTGTCGAGCTCCTGCTGGCGCAGCGGCGCGGCGGGGGCCTGGGGCGCCGCCGGGGCGTTCAGATACTCCTCGGCGCTGACCGGAGCGGCCGCTTCGGCGCCCGCGGCGATGCTGCCGAGATCGGAAAGGGACTGGCGGTTGTCGGACATTATGCGCCCACCTTGTTCTTGCGGCTCATCGCCGCGATGTCGAGGACTTCGGGGTTCTGGGCCTCGTGCGGATGCGCCGAGCCCGCATAGATGCGAAGGTTGCGCATCTGCTGGCGGCCGAGCGGTCCGCGCGGGATCATGCGCTCCACGGCCTTTTCGAGCACGCGCTCGGGGAAGCGGCCCTCGAGCACCTTGTCGGCGCGGACTTCCTTGATGCCGCCCGCATAGCCGGTGTGCTTGTAGTACAGCTTCTGGGTGAGCTTCTTGCCCGTGAAGCGGATCTTGTCCGCGTTGATCACGATGACATTGTCACCGCAGTCGACGTGCGGGGTGAAGCTGGTCTTGTGCTTGCCGCGAAGCACATTGGCGATCACCACCGCCGCGCGACCGACCACCAGGCCGTCGGCATCGACGATGTGCCACTTCTTCTCCACCTCGGCCGGCTTGGCCGACTTGGTGGTCTTCATCAGCGCCTTCA
>CBIFVW010000141.1:0-9693 GCA_966186155.1 uncultured Sphingomonas sp. | reverse complement strand
GCGGCCTTGGTCGCAGCCTCGGCGGCCTTGGCGCGGATCGCCTGGACCGCGGCGCGTTCGGCGGCGGCGATCTTGTCCTCGGCCATCTTCTGGCGGCGCTTGGTCAATTCCTTGGCATCGGCATCGGCCTTGGCGAGCACGGCCTTGGCCTCCTCGTCCGCATGCGCGAGCATCGCCTCGGCTTCCTTCTCGGCGCCGGCGATCTTCCGCGCATATTCGTCGCGCAGCGCCTCCGCCTCGGCGCGGAGCTGCTTGGCTTCCTCGAGCCGGGTGCGGATCGCCGCGATCTGGTTGTCGAGCCCCCGGGCGATCAGCCCCGGAACCTTCTTCCAGAGCAGCAGCGCGATGAACGTCGCCATCGCGATCGAGACCCACACGGTGGCGTCGAGCACGCCGAACACCGCCGGCTCGGCATGATGCTCCACTGCGCCGCCATGCGCCTCGGTGGTCGCGGTGTGGCTCTCGGCGGGAACCTGGGGATGAGCCTCAGCCATTGAGCGCCACCTTCACTGCCTTGCCGGCCTCGGCGGCCGTCACCTTGGCGCCCGAGACGCGCGCGACGATGTCCGCCGCCGCCTCGGCCGCCACGGCCTCGATCTCGCTCGAAGCCGCCTCGCTCGCCTCGGCGATGCGCGCCTCGGCCTCGGCGATCTTCGCCTCGATCTTGGCGTTGGCGGCGGCGAGCGTCTTCTCGGCCTTGGCGGCCCCCTTCGCGCGCGCGTCGGTGATTCGCTTCTGCGCCGCCTCGCGCGCCGCATTCTCCTCGGCGCGCCACTTCTCCTCGGCCTGGTCGGCCGCGGCACGCGCCGCCTCGGCGCTCGCGAGATCGTCGGCGACCGACTGGTCGCGCTGGTCGATCGTCGAGATCACCTTGGGCAGCATCAGCTTGCCGACCACGAAGAAGACGAAGCCGAACGTCACGAGCAGCCAGAAGAGCTGCGACGCGAAAGTCTCGGCGAGCTGGGAGATCTGAGGCATTGCTATCCTGTCCTGATGCGGGCGGGGCGGACCCCGCCCGAACCGGGAAGAGTTAGGCGACGAAGATGAGGATCATCGCCACGACGAACGCGAGCAGGCCGAGAAGCTCGGCGGCCGCGAAGCCGATGAACAGGCGGCCCTGCTGACCGTCGGCCGCACCCGGATTGCGCAGCGCGCCCTCAAGGAAGCTGCCGAACACGTTGCCCACGCCGATGGCGGCCATGCCGGCGCCGATGGCGGCGAGGCCCGCGCCGATGAGCTTCGCGGCGTCGGGGCTGATCATGCTGGTCGGTTCCATTCTAAAACTCCTGGTTCGAACTTTTGGTTGGGTACGAGAAACTCAGTGCAGATGCTCGGCGTCGTTGATGTACAGCGACGTCAGCAGCGCAAAGACATAGGCCTGGATGCCGGCGACGAGCACTTCGAGCGCCGAGATGCCGATCATCAGCGCGAAGCTCGGCACGCCCACGAGCGCCCCCCATTGCACGCCGGCGTTGGACGAATTGATCACGAAGCCCGCGAGCACCTTCAAGAGGATGTGCCCCGCGGTCATCGCGACGAACAGTCGCAGGCCCAGCGAGAAGGGGCGGAAGAGGAACGAGATCAGCTCGATCACGAAGATCAGCGGGATCATGTAGACCGGGGTGCCGTGCGGCACGAACAGGCTGAAGAAGTGCAGCCCGTGCTTCCAGAAGCCGACGATCAGCACGATCGAGAAGCTCATGATCGCCAGCACGCCGGTGATCGTGAAGTGGCTGGTGAAGGTGAACGGGTGGATGCCCACGATCCCCAGCGGCAGCATGCCGAGCAGGTTCGCGAACAGGATGAACATGAACAGCGAGAAGATGTAGGGCAGGTATTTGCGCCCCGCCGAGCCGATGTTCGCCGCCAGCATCGAATCGATGAACTTGACGAAGTTCTCGACCAGCATCTGGCCGCGGCTCGGCACCAGCTGGCGCTTCATGCCCATCAGCATGAACGCCCAGAGCGCCACCGCGGCGATGATCATCCACAGCGCCGAATTGGTAAAGGCGATCTGGTGGCCGGCGACGTTGAAGCCGTCCCACAGCGTCTGCACCTGGAACTGGTGCATCGGGTCGATCTTGCCTGATTCAGCCGCCACGCCTGTTCGTCCGCCTCATTAGCCAAAGCGCCCGAAGGTCACTTCGAGCGCTGGTTCGAAATCCTGATGATGTTCCTGAACGCACTCACGATTCCGAGGAAAAGGAGCGCGAGCAGGAGCCACGGGGAGGTGCCCAGCAGCCAGTCGAGCGTATAGCCGACCACCGCTCCTCCAACCATGCCACCGATCAACTCGGCCAGCACGCGGTTGCCCAGGCGATAGCTTGCTTCGCCCTTCGTGTCCGCGGCGCCGGATCGGCTCGCCTCTTCGGCCTTTGCCCGCGCCAATCGCTCGTCGAGCGAGGAGATGCGGGCATCCTCCTGAAGGGGTTCCAGTCCGGGCTCTTTCTCGGCCATTTTCGCCTCTCCTCAAGCCGTTGCCGGCGCGGCCAGACGCATGTGCCAAGGGCGAGCCCGCCAAGGCAGGGGCGCTTTAGGAAGGGTGGCGGGGTGAGTCAACACCGCTGTCCGATCCGGGCTTTTCAGCCGCTGTCCGCCCCTGCATATCACTCCCATGTCCGATCTCCCCGACAATAGCGGCCATCGCGCGCGTCTGCGCAAGCGGTTGTTCGAGGGCGGACCCGATGCGCTGCTCGACCATGAGCTGGTCGAATATCTCCTCGCCCTGGCCATCCCGCGCCGTGACACCAAGCCGCTCGCCAAGGCGCTGCTCCACGAGTTCGGCGGGATCGCCGGGCTGCTCACCGCCGACGCGGAGGCGCTCGCCCGCGTTCCCGGCATGGGCGAGACCTCCGCAGCCGCGCTCAAGGCCGCCCATGCCGCGGCGCTGCGCCTGCTCCGCGCCCAGGTCGCCGAACGGCCTGTGCTCGCCAACTGGCAGGCGCTGCTCGACTATCTCCGCGCCGACATGGCGCACCATGCGATCGAGCGCTTCCGCGTCCTCCACCTGAACTCGCGCAACCTGCTGATCCGCGACGAGCTGATGTCCGAAGGCTCTATCGACGAAGCCGCGGTCTATGTCCGCGAGGTGATCCGCCGGGCGATCGACCTGGGCTCGGCCGCGCTGATCCTCGTCCACAACCATCCCTCGGGCGATCCCTCGCCGAGCCGCGCCGACATCGAGATCACCCGCCAGATCGCCGAGGCGGGCAAAAGGCTCGGCATCGCGGTGCACGACCACATCATCATGGGCGGCGACGGCCACGCCTCGCTGCGCGCCCAGGGACTGATCTGATGCCGACCCGCCGCCAATGGGGATGGTTCGCCCTGCTCTGGCTGGGCGGCGTGCTCGTCGTCGGCGCAGCGGCCTGGCTGATCCGGCTGCTGATCTAACAGCATTTTTCACTGCGCCGGGGATCGATGCGGCGCTAGTCCGTGGCGGAACACAGGGGGAAGCATGCGGAGTTTCATTCTGGGGGCCTTGCCGGCCATTCTCGCGCTCGCGCCCGGTGCGCATGCTCAAAAGGCGGCGGAGCGCGATACCGCCGGCCACTTCTATTGCAACAGCGGCAACGGCGTCGACCTGCGCGAGACGGGAGACGGCGGTTACAAGGTCGATCTGGCCTTCGAGCACAAGGGCGACGCTGCCGCCGCTGTCTATCCCACTGGAAGCGCCCGCCTGTTCGCGCCGGGAGCGGAGCTCGGGCCCTTTGTCTCGATCAACTATGAATTCCACCTCGGCGGCGACGGCACGCCGCGTGATCGCCCCCGCCCCGTCCGGGTTTCCGTGAGCACCGGCCGCTTTGCCGGACAACGGCTCGAACCGCTGGAGTCCCTTGTTCTCCAGCTGCGCGCGGGCACCGTCACCACGCCGCCGATCACGCTCAACGAGGCCTATTACAATATCGCACTGGTCGGCGGCGAGATCGGCCCCGCCGGCTCGGAAAACCCGTATGACCTCGAGCTTGCGCCGAAAGCGCTGGGCGAGCTGGTGCTCGCCTTCGAGTCCGGCGAGCGCTGGATCATGCTCGCGCAGAACGGCGCCGAGGTCGCCCGGATCCCGGTGCCGCGGCGCGACATCACTTCGGAGCGCAATCGCGGCATCGCCTGGGCGCGCGCCGCGCTCCCGCTCCTGCGCGAAGGCAAGTGCCCCGCATGACGCCGAAACGGCCGCCGGAGGCAAGTCCGGCGGCCGCTCGGGAGTGCGCCATGCGTAAGGCGCGCGCGACGATTACGATGGCCGCTTCGGCGTCAGGAACGCCGTCAGCTCCTGCTTGTTGACCGACGCGTTCTTGTCGGTATCGGCCGCGGCGAAGGCCTGACCGGCCCAGGTCGCCGCCTCGGGCGAACCCGGATTGAAGCTCGGCTCGGAGGCCTTGCGCAGCGTGCCCATCCAGTTCGCGAACTCGGTCTGGTCGAGCTTGTCGTCGGCATTCTTGTCATAGGTGCCGAAGTCGCGACCCACCACCTGGGCGACCTGCTCCTGCGTCGCCGCGGGCTGCTGCGCGGCCGATTGGGCGGGCTGCGACGGCGTGGGCTGCGCTGTCTGGGCGGCGGGAGCGGGGGTCGACTGCGGATTCGCCTGCGCGGTGGTCGCGGGGTCCTGCTGACCCGGCGAGGTGGCGTCGGCGGCCGGAGTTGCGGCTTGGTCTTGCGCCGGCGTCGCCTGCTGCTCCTGAGTAACGTCCCGCGCCGGCTTCTCCTGCGCAAGAGACGGCACCGCAAATATCACAGAAGTAGCAAGAAGTACTGACTTCAACACTTCGATATCTCCTCTATACCTACCGAGGAGATACTATCTGCCCCGGCGACAATTCTCTGAATTGTTCAACCCCTCAACCTTTGATATGAGGATATTGTTCCGCATTTCAGCCGTCACGATCTCAGTTCGCCCCCATCACGAGACATTTCGTCGCATTTCATTTGCCCTGTGGCGTGCCTGCAACGCGCCGGGCATATTCGACATGCGATATCGGGACCGGCAGAAGTGATCGACCGCAGAACATTGTTGCTGGGAATGACCGCGGGCCTCGCCGGTTGCGGCGCCGCGCAGGCGCCCAAGGCCTCCGGCCACACGCGCAGCCAGTCGGCCGGCCGCTCCGGCGAGCTCGTCGCAGCGGCACGCGCGCAGGTTGGAATCACGCGCCACTATGACGGCGCCTATACCACCCTCCGCTTTCCCGGTGGCGATGTCCCGCGTGAGAAGGGCGTATGCACCGACGTGGTGATCCGCGCCTATCGCGACGCATTCGGGCTGGATCTTCAAGCGCTGGTCAACGCCGACATGCGCCGGAACTTCGCCGCCTATCCGCGAAAATGGGGGCTGGCGCGCCCCGACCCGAGCATCGACCACCGCCGCGTGCCCAATCTCGCGCGCTTTCTAGCCCGCCAGGGCGCGGAACTGCCGGTCCCGCGCGACGGCTCGGGCTGGCTGCCGGGCGACATCTTCACTTCGGCGCCCTCGAACGGGCTGGGCGGAACCGCGACGCATATCGGATTGGTGTCGGACCTGCCCGGCGCCCATGCCCCGATGATCCTTCACAATATCGGCTGGGGCGCGCGCGAGGAGGATGCCCTGCTCGACTGGCCGATCACCGGCCGCTTCCGCTGGCGAGTCTAGCCGCGCCCGCTCCTGCTTGCTATCGGCGCGCCGTTCCCTCGCGAAAGGCTTGAAATGGTCCCCCGTTACGCGCGTGCCGAGATGACTGCGATCTGGTCGCCCGAGACGCGCTTGCGCATCTGGTTCGAGATCGAGGCGCACGCTACCGAGGCCCTGGCCGAGCTCGGCGTGGTGCCGAAGAGCGCCGCCAAGGCGCTGTGGGACTGGTGGGCGACCAACCCGGCGATCGACGTCGCCGCCATCGATACGATCGAGGCGGTCACCAAGCACGACGTGATCGCCTTCCTGACCTGGGTCGCCGAGCAGGTCGGCGAGGAAGCCCGCTTCATGCACCAGGGCATGACCAGCTCGGACGTGCTCGACACCTGCCTCGCGGTCCAGCTCGCCCGCGCGAGCGACATTCTGCTCACCGATCTCGACCAGCTGCTCGAGGTGCTCGAGCGCCGCGCCCATGAGCACAAGCTCACCCCCACGATCGGCCGCAGCCACGGCATCCATGCCGAACCGGTCACCTTCGGGCTCAAGATGGCCGAGGCCTATGCCGAGTTCAGCCGCGCCAGGACACGCCTGCTCGCTGCGCGCGCCGACATCGCCACCTGCGCGATCTCGGGCGCGGTCGGAACCTTCGCCAACATCGATCCGCGCGTGGAGCAGCACGTCGCCGGGAAGCTCGGCCTCTCGGTCGAGCCGGTCTCGACCCAGGTGATCCCGCGCGACCGCCATGCGATGTTCTTCGCGACCCTGGGCGTGATCGCGAGCTCGATCGAGCGCCTCGCCGTCGAGGTCCGCCACTTGCAGCGCACCGAGGTTCTCGAAGCCGAGGAGTATTTCTCGCCCGGCCAGAAGGGCTCGTCGGCGATGCCGCACAAGCGCAACCCGGTGCTCACCGAGAACCTCACCGGCCTCGCCCGCATGGTCCGCGGCTATGTCACGCCCGCGCTCGAGAATGTCGCGCTGTGGCACGAGCGCGACATCTCGCACAGCTCGGTCGAGCGCTATGTCGGGCCCGACGCGACGATCACGCTCGACTTCGCGCTCGCCCGCCTCACCAGCGTGATGGACAAGCTGCTCGTCTATCCCGAGCGGATGCAGAAGAATCTCGACCGGATGGGCGGCCTGGTCCATTCGCAGCGCGTGCTGCTCGCACTCACCCAGGCCGGCGTCAGCCGCGAGGATGCCTATCGCCTCGTCCAGCGCAACGCGATGCGGGTGTGGGAATCGGACGGCGCGCTCTCGCTGCTCGATCTGCTCAAGGCCGATCCGGAAGTGACCGCCGCGCTCCCGCCCGAGGAGATCGAAGCCAAGTTCGACCTCGGCTACCATCTGAAGCACGTCGACACGATCTTCGCGCGCGTGTTCGGAGACTAGGCGTGGAAGTCCCCCGCCCCCGGCGCTAAGCTCGCCTCCGCATGGGCAAGCGAACCATCCTGATCGTCGGCGGGGGCACCGCGGGATGGCTGACCGCGGGCTATCTCGCACGATTCCTCGACGTCGCGGACAATGCCGAGATCGAGATCACGCTGCTCGAATCGCCCGAGCTCGGCATCATCGGCGTGGGCGAAGGCACCTTCCCCACGATCCGCTCGACCCTGAAGTTCCTGGGCATCGACGAGACGCGCTTCATCCGCGAGACCTCGGCGACCTTCAAGCAGGGCATCCGCTTCAACGACTGGCTGCACGCGCCGCTGCCCGACGGCCGACATCACCATTATCTCCACCCGTTCGAGGCGCCCTTCTATACCGAAGGCACCAGCCTCGTCCCCTATTGGCTGCTCCAGGACGAGGCGCGGCGCCCCCCCTTCGCCGAGGCGGTGACGATCCAGAACCGCGTCGCCGAGAGCCGCCGCGCGCCCAAGCGGCCCGGCGAGGGCGACTTCTCCGGCCCGCTCAACTATGCCTATCACTTCGACGCCGCGAAGCTCGCCCATGTGCTCGAAGAGCGCGCGGTCGAGCTGGGCGTCACCCATATCCAGGGCACGATCACCGGATTCGAGATGGCCGACGATGGCGGCATCGCCCGCGTCTTCACGCGCGAGCAGGGCGCGCTCGAAGCCGATCTCTACATCGATTGCTCGGGCTTCCGCGCCGTGCTGATCGGCAACGCGCTCGGCGCCCGCTTCAAGCCGGTGAAGCACCTCCTCTCCACCGATCGCGCGCTGGCCTGCAAGATCCCCTATGCGCGGCCCGACGCGCCGATCGAGAGCTTCACCATCGCCGCCGCGCACGCCGCCGGCTGGACCTGGGACATCGGCCTCGAAGGCACGCGCGGCATCGGCTGCGTCTATTCCTCCGCGCACATGACCGACGACCAGGCCGCCGAGACGCTCCGCGCCTATGTCGGCCATGACGATTATTCGGCACGCGTCATCCCGTTCGAGCCGGGCTATCGCGAGGCGCAATGGGTGAAGAACTGCGTCGCCGTCGGCTTGTCGGGCGGCTTCCTCGAGCCGCTCGAATCGACCGGCGTGGTGCTGATCGAAGCCGCGGTCGGGATGATCGCCGAGCTCTTCCCGCACAACGGCCCGATCGACGCGCCGGCGAAGCGCTTCAACGAACTGATCACCGCGCGCTACGACAACATCATCAATTTCCTGAAGCTCCATTATTGCCTCAGCCGGCGCGACGAGCCCTTCTGGCGCGACAATGTCGATCCCGCCTCGATCCCCGATCGGCTGCAGGAGCTGCTCGCGCAATGGCGCTACCGCCCGCCCAATCGCTTCGACTTCATCCTCGATCTCGAGAGCTTCGCCTTCTTCAACTACCAGTACATCCTCTACGGGATGGAGTTCCGCACTGACCTCTCCTCGGGACGCGGCGATTTCCCCAATGTCGAGGCGGCCGAGAAGCTCTTCGCGCGCATCCGTACCTTCAGCGAACGCGCGACCGAGGACCTGCCCACCCACCGCGCGCTGATCCGCCAGATCAACGAGGGGCTGGTCGCGGCGCTTTGACCGGTTGGGTCAGAGCGCCCAGTCGAGCTGCAGCCAGAACTTGTCCGTATCGGAGGCGAAGGCATCCGCCTTGTAGCGCGCATAGCGGGCCGCGACGGTATAGTGTCCCCGCTTCACGCTCGCCAGCAGGTCGAGCTCGTCGCCATAATGCTGGCCGAGCCGGTCGCTGTCGAAGCGGTGCCAGGTGGCGCCAAGGCTGACCGCGTCGAACGGCCCCGCCTTCTTCCAGCCATAGCCCAGCGTGCCGTAGAGATCCTTGAGGCCATTGGGCGGCGTGGTACCGAACTTGCCCGCCCAGCCGTTGAACCGGAAATAAGAGGCGAGCGGCGTCTGCACGCTGGTCAGCCCGACGCCCTTGTCCGCACCGAGCACCTCATAGCCTGCCGTCGCGGTCAGCCCCCGTGCGGTCAGGCTCGCCTCGCTCAGCCGATAGTCGGCCGAATAATCGTTGGGGTTGCGGTGCCAATCGCTCTGCCGCGCCCAGCTGGCGACATAGCTGAGCCTGACCTCCCTGCCGATCGGGGCCGAGCCTGCAAAGCGCACGCCCCAGGTCTGGCTCGAGAGGCGGAAGCCCTGCACGGCAGCGATGTCCTGGTCGATCAGATAGGCGAAGCCGGTCAGCGTTCCCGCTTTCGCACCATAGCTGACCAGCGCGAACACATTGTCCCCGCCGATCGCCCGCGGCCGCGCGCCGGTGCCGTTGCGGCCGTTCACGGTCCGCACGTCCCAGCTGTACGTCACGTCCGCGCTCAGCCCTCGGGGCTTGCCGAGCTGGAAGCGAACCGCGTCGAAGGTCTGCTCGCTCTGCCGCCACGCCGCCGGCCCGACGAAGCGCTCGTCGGCCAAGGCGATCCGCTGGCGCCCGGCAGTGGCGGTGAAATCCTTGCCGTCATAGCGGAGCTGGGCCCGGTTGAGCTCGAGATTCTCGGGATCGACGACCAGCGGATACTGGGTTTTGCCGTTGGTCCCGTCATTATAGCCGCCGGCGAGCGCGACCACCCCCTCGCCCTCGATCAGCGCCGACCAGCCCCGCCAGCGCGCCGTCACGCCGGGCCGCACCCGCAACGTCACCGCGTCGGCGTCGCGCGGCAGTCCGTCCTGGTCGACATGCTCGTAGCGCAG
>CBIFVW010000140.1:0-9701 GCA_966186155.1 uncultured Sphingomonas sp. | reverse complement strand
GAAGGCGAGCGTCTGCATCTCCTTCATGAACTCGTACATGCCGATCCGCTCGGCGAGCGGGGCGTAGATGTCCATCGTCTCGCGTGCGATCCGGCGGCGCTTCTCCTCCGACTTGATGTGGTGGAGCGTGCGCATGTTGTGGAGCCGGTCGGCGAGCTTGACCAGGAGCACGCGGATGTCGTCCGACATGGCGAGCAGGAACTTGCGCAGGTTCTCGGCGGCGCGCTCGCTCTCGGTCTGCGCCTCGATCTTGGAGAGCTTGGTGACGCCGTCGACCATGCGGGCGATGTTGTCGCCGAACAGCCGCTGGATCTCGTCGGGGGTCGCGACCGTGTCCTCGATCGTGTCGTGGAGGATCGCGGTGGCGATCGTCTCGTCGTCGAGATGCAGGTCGGTGAGGATGCCGGCCACTTCGATCGGGTGGCTGAAATAGGGGTCGCCGCTGGCGCGCTTCTGGGTGCCGTGCGCGTTGACCGAGAAGACATATGCCCGATTGAGCATCGCTTCATCGGCATCGGGGTCGTAGCTCAGGACCCGGTCGACCAGTTCATATTGGCGCAGCACGGGACCTAAATGGGGCCCCGTGCTGCTGCAATGCAATGATTTTCCGGCGCCGGCGTTACTTCTTCGCCTTCGCGTTGCACTTCGCCAGCGCGTCCGCGTCGAACTCGGTGCCGTTGGCGCGGAAAGCCGAGATCTGGCCCACCTCGCGGACGACGAGCTCGCAGACGATCGTGTCGCGGGCATTCGCCTTGGAGGCGGTGCAGACGCCGCTGCCGCACTTCCAGATGGTCGAGCGCGTGACGAGGCTCGCCTTGGTCGGAGCGGTCACCGGGGTTGCGGAATAATAGCCGCGCGGACCGCTCTGGGCGGCAGTGGCGGGGGCGAGAGCGAGCATGGCCGCGGCGGCAGCCGCGACGGCGGTAAAGCGGATCATGTCGGGTCCTCCTGGGGTCTGAACCTTCGATCGGGTTGGGAGTCGCAAACTAATTGACATCAGTATAAGTTGCAAGCAGAAACTTTTGCTGCGGCGCAAGATGTTACGCCATTCCGCGCGCCGCAAAATTGCAGTAAGGTGACAAGTCATGGGTGGTGCCATTCGAGAGTCGCTGGCGCAGCTGGCCAAGGACTGCAGCCTGCCGGCAGCGCTGGAAGCGATGGGCGAGCGCTGGTCGTTCCTGATCCTGCGCGGCTCGTTCAACGGGCTCCATCATTTCGAGGAATTCCAGTCCGAGCTCGGCATCGCGCGCAACATCCTCGCCAACCGGCTGGCGCGGTTGGTCGACAAGGGCATCCTCGTCCGCCAGCCCTGCGCCGACGATCGCCGCAAGGTCGAATATCGCCTAACCGACAAGGGTTATGCGCTGCTGCCGGTGATGATCTCGCTGCGCCAATGGGGGGAGCGCTGGGAGACCTGCATGCCCGCCTTCCCGGTGCTCGTCGATGCCCGCGACCATAGGCCGATCCGCCCGGTGCAGGTGCTGAGCCACGACGGCCGCGTGCTGGGCAAGGGAGACTTGCTCTGGGCGCTTCCCGAGGACGTGGTGACCGACGAGGAGCCCGAGGCGAAGGCCGCGGAGTAGCGACACGCGAGCTGAGTTGGGCTGTTCCCCGGCGAAGACCGGGGCCCAGTCTCGCCAGACCGGGGGGCGCCGGAACACACGCCTCCGGGATCGGCTTCGACTTGCGCGTGTCGAGGTCGACTACCCCGTCTTGGCGGCCGTGTTGACCCCCATCGACTGGAGGTACTTCTTCACGTTGCGCGCCGCCTGGCGCAGGCGCTGCTCGTTCTCGACCATCGCGATGCGGACGAAACCCTCGCCATTCTCGCCGTATCCGACGCCGGGCGCGACCGCGACCTTGGCGTGCGTCAGGAGCTGCTTGGAGAATTCGAGCGATCCCAGATGCGCGAGCGCGGGCGGCAGCGGCGCCCAGGCGAACATGCTCGCGGGCGGCGAGGGAATCTCCCAGCCCGCCCGGCCGAAGCTCTCGACCAGCACGTCGCGGCGCTTGTGGTAGAGCTCGCGGTTCTTCGCGACGATGTCCTGCGGTCCGTTGAGCGCGGCGCAGGCGGCGGCCTGGATCGGCGTGAAGGCGCCATAGTCCAGGTACGACTTCACGCGCGTCATCGCCGCGATCAGCTTCTTGTTGCCGACCGCGAAGCCGATGCGCCAGCCCGCCATCGAATAGGTCTTGCTGAGCGACGTGAACTCGACCGCGACCTCCTTGGCGCCCTTGACCTGCAGGATCGAGGGCGTCGGCTTGCCGTCGTAATAGAGCTCCGAATAAGCGAGGTCGGAAAGGATCCAGACCTGGTTCTCGCGTGCCCAGGCGACGAGCCGTTCGTAGAAGGCGAGGTCGACCGTCTCGGCGGTGGGATTGGAGGGATAGTTGACCACCAGCACCGAGGGCCGCGGCACGGTGAAGTTCATCGCGCGCTCGAGGCTCTCGAAATAGGCCTCGTCGGGTGTGGTCGGCACCGCGCGGATCGTCGCGCCCGCGATGATGAAGCCGAAGGTGTGGATCGGATAGCTCGGATTGGGGGCGAGGATCACGTCGCCCGGCGCGGTGATCGCGGTGGCGAGGCTGGCGAGCCCCTCCTTCGATCCCATCGTCACCACCACTTCGGTCTCGGGATCGAGATCGACGCCGAAGCGGCGAGCATAATAGTTCGCCTGGGCGCGCCTCAGGCCCGGAATGCCCTTGGACTGCGAATAGCCGTGCGCGCTCGGCTTCTGCGCGACCTCGCACAATTTCTCGATCACGTGCGCCGGCGGCGGCAGGTCGGGATTGCCCATGCCGAGATCGATGATGTCCTCGCCTGCCGCGCGCGCCGCTGCCCGCATCGCGTTCACTTCGGCGATGACATAGGGGGGCAGGCGCTTGATGCGGTAGAACTCGTCGGACATTTTCCTCATCTCTCAAGGGTTGGAGGGCGGCACCCGGATGTGCCGTAAGCCCGTTGATAGGGCATATGTTCCGTCGCGGGAATGACGAGTTGCATATCCCGCGCTAAAGCGACGCTTGGAGAGTATCGCATGGCCGAGACGACGACCCCGCCCGTTCCCAGCCTCGAGGACCTGCAGCACTGGACCTGGGTGCTCGGCCGCGCGCAGCAGATGATGCTCGAGCACGGCTTCGACCTGCTCGAGCATGCTCCGGCTGCGTCCCCCTTCGGCGCGCTGCTCGATCCTACCGCCGCGGTACGCGCGAGCGCAGGCTTCTGGGCGGACACGATGCGGCTCTGGCAGCGCTTCCTCGATCCTGAGCATGCCGAACCGTTCGAGGAGACGCCCGAGCAGGCGCGGGACAAGCGCTTCAAGGCGCCGCAATGGCGCGAGGAGCCGGTGTTCGACTTTCTCCGCCAGAGCTATTTCGTCATCGCCGACCACATGCTGAAGGGCGTCGACGCGCTCGAGGGCGTCGATCCCAAGCAGAAGGAGCAGATCCGCTTCGCCACCAAGGGCTTCATCGACGCGGTGAGCCCGACCAACTTCCCCGCGACTAACCCGGAGGTGCTCGAGAAGATCGTCGAGACCAAGGGCGAGAGCCTGCTCAAGGGTCTCTCCAACATGCTCAACGATCTCGGCAAGGGTCAGATGACCCAGACCGCCGAGGGCGCGTTCGAGGTCGGCCGCGATCTCGCGACGACGCCGGGCAAGGTGGTCAAGCGCACGCCGCTCTACGAGCTGATCCAATACGCACCGGCGACCGAGCAGGTCTATGCGACTCCGCTGATCATCTTCCCGCCCTGGATCAACCGTTTCTATATCCTCGACCTCACGCCCGAGAAGAGTTTCATCCGCTGGGCGGTCGAGCAGGGGCTCACCGTGTTCGTCGTCTCGTGGAAGTCGGCCGACGCCGGCATGAAGGACGTGCGCTGGGACGATTATGTCGAGCGCGGCCAGATCGACGCCATCGACACGGTGCGCGAGCTGCTCGGCGTCGAGGCGGTGCACGCGATTGGCTATTGCGTCGCGGGGACTACGCTGGCGGCGACGCTCGCGGTGCTCCATGCGCGCGGCGAAGCCGAGAAGGTCCGGAGCGCGACCTTCTTCACTGCGCAGGTCGACTTCTCCGAGGCCGGCGACCTCTCGATGTTCGTCGACGACGACCAGCTCGCGCTGATCCGCAGCCTGGGCGGCGAAGGCTTCCTCGACGGACGCTACATGGCGGCGACCTTCAACCTGCTGCGCGGCCGCGACCTCATCTGGAATTATGTCACCAACAACTATCTGATGGGCAAGGACTATGCCCCGTTCGACCTGCTCCACTGGAACTCGGACGTCACCAACCTGCCCGCGGGCTGGCACCTCAGCTACCTGACCGACCTCTATCGCGACAACAAGCTGGTCCAGCCCGGCGCGCTCGCCATCGGCGGCACGCCGATCGACCTTACCAAGGTCGCGACGCCCACCTATGTGCAGGCCGGCCGCGAAGACCATATCGCGCCGGCGCAGAGCGTCTGGAAGCTCACCCATTATTTCCGCGGGCCGCTCAAGTTCGTCCTCGCCGGATCCGGTCACATCGCAGGCGTGGTGAACCCTCCCGCAGCGCAAAAATATCAATATTGGACCAATGATTCGAAGGTCGAGACGCTCGCCGAATTTTTTGCGGGAGCAAAAGAGACGAAAGGGAGTTGGTGGCCCGACTGGATCGGCTGGATCGACTCGATCGATGCCGCGAAAGTCCCCGCGAAAGGCGCGCGCGTGCCCGGCAAGGGCAAGCTCGAGCCGCTCGAGGATGCCCCGGGAACCTATGTCAGGATGCGCTGAGAAAACGCGCGTTCCGTAGCGTCACATCAATTTTGTGCAGTGCACAAAAATCCACTTGCATCGTCGTGCAAGAACTCCTACATGCTGCATCGCAGCAATAGCTTTAGGGGAAGGCATAGACATGGCCACCAAGGGACCGAAGACCGGCACGGCAAAGCCCGCCGCTCCGAAGCCCGCGGCGCGCGCCAAGGCCGCGCCCAAGGGGAAGGTTGCTGCGCCCGAGGCTGAGAAGCCCGCGCCGGTGAAGGCTGCCGAGACGATCGTCGCGGCTGCCGCTCCCGAGCCGGTCCCGGCGATCGAGGCAGCACCGCAGCAAGTGACCGAAACCGCTGAAGCCGTGGCCGAGCCTGTCGTCGAGGCCGCCGCGGAACCCGCAACCACCGCCGCCGCTGCCGTCGAGGAGACGGTCGCTGCGCCGGCCACCGAGGAAATTGTGAAGATGGAAAACACGATCGAGAACGGGGCCGCCAAGGCCCAGGCGCTGTTCGCCGAGTGGAACGACCGCACCAAGGCGGCGGTCGAGAAGTCGACCAAGCTGGTCGAGGACGCCAATGACTTCGCCAAGGGCAATGTCGAGGCGCTCGTCGAGTCGGGTCGCATCGCCGCCAAGGGCTTCGAGACCCTGGGTCAGGAAGCCGCCGAGTACGGCCGCAAGTCGTTCGAGAACGCGACCGCCGCGCTCAAGAGCCTCGCCGCCGTCAAGTCGCCGACCGAGTTCTTCAAGCTCCAGAGCGACTTCTTCCGCACCTCGTTCGACTCGTACGTCGCCGAGGCGTCGAAGAACACCGAGGCGATGATCAAGCTCGCCGGCGACGCCGCGCAGCCGATCTCGAACCGCATCGCGGTCGCCGCCGAGAAGGTGAAGACCGCGGCGTAAGCCGTTCGCCCGGACGCCGGGACAATATGGGGCGGCCCTTCCTCCGCGGACGGGCCGCCCCTTTTGCTTTCGCCGGGGCAAGATCAGGGTTTACGCGCCTCGCGCGGCCTTGCCCTCGCTCGTACGAATCCATATTTTTCGCGCCGTGACAGATTTCAGGAAATTCGACATTCGCATGGCCGGCGAAGGCGATGACGACGACAATGGCGGGCGCGATCCGTCGGTCGGCCTCGCGACGCGCACCCGCACGCGGACCAAGCAGCCTACGCCCTATCGCGTGCTGATGCTCAACGACGATTATACGCCGATGGAGTTCGTCGTGCTCGTCCTCCAGCGCTTCTTCCGGATGAACATGGAGGAGGCGACGCGCGTGATGCTCCACGTCCACCAGCGCGGCGTCGGCGTGTGCGGCGTGTTCAGCTACGAAGTCGCCGAGACCAAGGTGTCGCAGGTGATCGACTTCGCGCGCCAGAACCAGCACCCGCTCCAGTGCACGCTGGAGAAGGCGTAGCGCGGCTCCCCGGATATCCGGGCCTGCCGGAGCGCCGCGCTTCGTCAGCGCATTCGGTCAGAACAGCCGCACGCCGAGTTGCGCGCCCGCCGCCGAGTCGGGAGCATTCTTGGACAGGCCCGCACTGCCATAGACCGACAGCGACAGCCTGGGCGAGATGCCCGCCCTGATCCGCATCGAGAGCGACTGGTCGTCGGACAGGTTCGCGCTCGGGCTTTGCGCATAGCCATAGGCGACTTGCCCTGACAGCCCCGCGCCAAGCGCTGCATTGAGGCCGGCCTGACCCGCCCAGGTGTCGCGCAGGCGATAGCCTTCCGGATCTCCCGGCATCGTATAGGTGAGGTTGGCGAACGGCGTCACGCTCCCCAGGGCTTTGGACATCTCGGCTCCCACGGCATAGTCCGGCTTGCCGGTGCCGAGCCCGGTTCGGGCGGTAGGGAGTTTCGCCTGGCCATAGGCGGCAATGTCCAGGGCCTTGATCGGCAGCACCCAGGCCGCGCCCAATCTGAGGTCGCCCAGTCCCTGGCGGCGCACGCGCGTGGAGGGCCGGCTCGGATCGACGATGATGGGGAGGCCGAGCAGGCCGCCGCCTCCGGTCACCACGTTCGCGGGTCCGTCGATGCGAGAATAGGGCAGGGACGCCGACAAGATCACCCGACCGGCGACCACGCGCGCTCCGGCGACGACCGATTTGGTCTCCGTCCGCTCGCCGATGCCATAGTCGCCGGTCTCATATTCAACTCCGGCACTGAGCTCGCTGTGAATGCGAGCAGCCGGCTCCGCAACTTGTTGCGCCGCTGCGGGAGCGGCCAGGGCCAGCAGGGTCATGGCGGCCGGAAGTTCGCGCATTGCACTCTCCATCCTCGATGCTTTCGCACGAGAACGAGAGCCGGCCGGGATTTAATCCCTGCGATCGCCGGACATGCGCCGACGGATGGTCCCGGCATCCCGGCAATCCGCGTCCGGTCATTACGCCGCCGCGTACGCACAATTCCCGAAATCACGGGAATCGCGAAAGCCGCTAGAAGCAGCGCAGTTCCTGGAACCGGGGGGTTGGGCGGGAACGGGCCGGACGGCGCGATTTGTCACCGCTGACGTCCGGCCCCCTAGCTTCAACGGAAAGCGAGCGGGATCAGCCGGGCTTGGGGAGCCAGGAAAGGTCGAGCCCTTCGAAGCGATTGACGTAGTTGGCCGCCCGCGCGAGGGCGCGCTCGTCGAGCAGCGTCACGCGGCCGGCCTCGCGCGCGATCAGCCCCTCTTCCTCGAGCTGGCGCAGCATCCGGTTGACATGGACCGCCGTGAGCCCGGTGGCGTCGCCCACCTCCTCCTGGGTAAGCCCCAGCGCGAAGACGTTGGCGACGCTCTTGTCGGTGGCGCGCAGACGGTTGCGCAGCTCGAGCAGCAGCGCGGCGACGCGCGCCTTGGCGCTGGTGCGGCCGAGCGCGGCGAGCCGATCGGTCAGCGCGACCCGCTCGATCTGCGAATAGACCAGCACCATCGCGGCGAGCCGGGGATGCGCGAGCATCAGCTCCGCCAGCGCGGAGCGGTCGAACGGGCAGACGACGCAGTCCGAAAGCGCGGCGAGCGTCTCGGGCGCCTCGTGATAGATCGCGCTCGAGATGCCGAGCATGTCGCCGGGGAACAGGAAGCGCAGGATCTGCCGGCTGCCGTCGTCGAGCAGCACATAGCTCATCATCAGGCCCTTGCGCAGGATGAAGAGCTCGCCGCACGGTTCGTTCTCGCGCTGCAGCACCGCCCCGCGGCGCACGTGCCGCTGGCGCTCCTCGAGCCTTTCGAGCGCAACCCTCTCGATCTCGCTGAGATCGACCAGCTCACTCAGCACTTCGGCGAAACAACTACCCGACACGCTTCCGCTTCCCCCCACGGGCGATGCAAAGCAGTGCCGTGGAATCAATGCATTAAAATCGATCAAGGGGCACAAAAACGCGCGGCCTTGCGCCCGGCACGACAAAGTCTAGAAGCCCGGCATGGACCGTATTCTCATTCGCGGCGGCAATCGCCTATTCGGTAAAATCCCCATCTCGGGCGCGAAGAACGCGGCGCTGACCTTGATGCCGTGCGCGCTGCTCACCGACGAGCCGCTGACGCTGAGGAACTTGCCGCGCCTGGCGGACGTGGACAGCTTCGGCCACCTGCTCAACGAGCTCGGCGCGTCGACCGCGATCGAGGGGACGCGACCGACCGATTTCGGCCGAGTGATGACGGTGCGCGCGGGCAAGCTGACCTCGACCGTCGCGCCCTACGACATCGTCCGCAAGATGCGCGCCTCGATCCTGGTGCTCGGCCCGCTGCTCGGCAGGGCGGGCGAGGCGACGGTGTCGCTCCCCGGCGGCTGCGCGATCGGCAACCGGCCGATCGACCTGCACCTGAAGGCGCTCGAGGCGATGGGGGCCGAGATCGAGCTCGCCGCGGGCTATGTGAAGGCGACCGCGCCAAAGACGGACGGCGTTGGCCGGCTGCCCGGCGGGCGCTACAGCTTCCCGGTGGTATCGGTCGGCGCGACCGAGAACGCGCTGATGGCGGCGGCGACGGCGCGCGGCACCACGGTGCTCGACAATGCGGCGCGCGAGCCGGAGATCGTCGATCTCTGCAACCTGCTCGTCGCGATGGGCGCGCACATCCACGGCATCGGCACCGAGCGGCTCGAGATCGAAGGCGTCGAGCGGCTCCACGGCGCGACCTATGCCGTGATGCCCGACCGGATCGAGGCGGGGAGCTATGCCTGCGCCGCGGCGATCACGGGCGGCGACGTCGAGCTGGTCGGCGCCGCGCCCGACGACATGCGCGCGACGCTCGATGCGCTGCGCGATGCCGGAGTGACGGTCGAGGAGAAGAAGGGCGCGATCCGCATCGCCGCCGAGGGACCGCTCAAGCCGCTGACGCTCTCGACCGCGCCCTTTCCGGGCTTCGCCACCGACATGCAGGCGCAGTTCATGGCGATGCAGTGCATGGCCGAAGGCGCGAGCGTGTTCACCGAGACGATCTTCGAGAACCGCTACATGCACGTGCCCGAGCTGGCGCGGATGGGCGCCGACATCCAGGTGCGCGGCCGCACCGCGGTGGTGCGCGGCCCGGCGCGGCTGGTCGGGGCGCAAGTGATGGCGACGGACCTGCGCGCCTCGATGAGCCTGATCCTGGCCGGCCTCGCCGCCGAGGGGGAGACGCAGGTCAACCGCGTCTATCACCTCGACCGCGGCTATGAGCGGCTCGAGGAGAAATTGTCGGCGGTGGGGGCGGACATCGAGCGGGTCGGCGACGGCTAGCCCGCGCCCGCACTGGCGGAGAAGTTGACGAAGTTGACACGCGTACGGGGTTTCCGGCCGATTGCGCTGGGAAAGCGCCCGCGACGCGCCTGCCACGCGACACCTATGCGCCGCCTGCGCGACAGGCACGCGACAGCGGCGCGCCATCGACGCGCCTGCCACGCGCCGAAGACGCGGCCGCGGCGCGCCGGGCAGGCGACGCGAGCGGGCGGGATGGCGGCTGGTGCGCGGCACGGGTCCGCCAGGGGTGGGGG